>JBHHXL010000284.1:0-6264 GCA_046757065.1 Anaerolineae bacterium | reverse complement strand
GATTTTACTGGCCTGTTGGACATGCCACTGAGAATCGACTATAATCTATCCTTATACAGGGAACGCCGTTCTGTCTAAAGTACAGCAGACGCCGGGCGGCCCTGGCGAGGAGACTAGACTATGTCTGCTTTAGTTCCGGCGGTTGATCGAGCCATTCAGGTCCTTTACCTTTTCAAAAACGGGGGCCAAAAAGAGTATGGGGTCTCCGAGATCAGCCGCCTGCTGGATCTGAACAAGAGCACGGTCCACAACATTCTCAACACGCTGGCCTACTACCGCTTCCTGGAGCAAAACGAGGCTACCCGCCGCTACCGGCTCGGCCCGGCCCTGGCCGAGCTAGGCGGTCTGGTTCGGAGCCAGCTTGACGTGCGTGAAGCGGCCCGGCCCTACCTGCGCCTGTTGATGGAGCGCACCAATTCGACGATCTTGTTGGGAACGTTCAACCGCAGCACCATCACCATTATCGATAAAGAAGAGCCGATGACCGACGTGCGCGTGGCCGCCTCGATTGGTATGCAACTCCCGTTTTGCGCCGGGTCCTTCGGCCAGGCGTTTCTGGCCTATTTGCCGGAACAAATGGTCGATGAACTTCTGGTTGACCCCGGCCTGAAGGCGTTTACGCCCACCTCGATTACCGATCCCGACCAGTACCGGGCCGGGCTGGCCCAGGTGCGCGCCCAGGGCTATGCCGTGGACGACAACGAATCGTATGTGCAGGATGTGGGGGCTATCTCCGTCCCGGTCTTTGCCCCGGCCTCGCCTGCGCCGGGCGTCGAGTCTCACCGGCCGGGGCGGGAGGTGGCCGCGGTCATCACCCTGGTCAGCTTCAGTTCGCGGCTTTGCGCTGAAGAAATAGCCCGGTTTTTGCCCTGGGTGCTCGAAGCCGGGCGGGAGACCTCCAGGCGGCTGGGCGCGCCGGCGGCGGCAATTGAAACGGGCAACAGGCGATGAGGCCAGGCATAGTGCGAAGCGCGTGCCAACTCGGACAAGCTACCACGCTCCGCGTGTCCTACAACGCATCTTGAATAAGGTTGCCATTTGGATCAGGGGAAGATTCTCAGCGGATAGGGAGCGGATTAACGGATAAACTCCGCGCAAGAGGGCATCCGCTAATCCGCTAGGCCGAAGGCCATCCGTTGATAATGCTCTCTATGCTGCTTATGTGAAGGATTACGGATTAGATTATTTTGAATACACGCATATCAATACAATTGCCGCCCGCCATCGACGACGATCGTCTGGCCGGTGATGAAGTCGCTGGCGTCGGAGGCCAGGAAGACGACCAGGCCGGCCACGTCCTGCGGCTGCTCGGCCCGCTTGATCGCCCCCCGGGCCACGCCGTAGGATTCGGCGTCGGGCATCACCACCCGGCTGGCTTCGGTCAGGGTGAAGCCGGGGGCAATGGCGTTGACGCAGATGCCATCCTGGCCGACCTCGCGGGCCAGGCTGCGGGTCAGGCCAATCAACCCTCCCTTGGAAGCGACATAATGCGACCACAGCGGCGAGCCGCTGAAAAAGGTGGCCGAGGCGATGTTGATGATCTTGCCCCGGCCCTGCTTTTTCATCGCCGGGTAAACGGCCCGGGCGCACAGCCACGGCCCTTTCAGGTTGACGGCCAGCACCCGGTCCCACTCGTCGGGGGGCAGGCGGTGGAAGGGCTGGCGGGAGAGGGTGGCGTACAGGGCGGCGTTGTTGACCAGAACATCGACCCGGCCCCAGCGCTCGACGGCGGCCCCGGCCATTCGCTGGGTGTCAGCCTCGCGGGTGACGTCCACCGCCACGGCGATGGCCTGGCCGCCGGCTTCCTCAACCGCTTCGACCGTTTCGGCCGCGCCCTGGCCATTCAGGTCTGCGGCCACGACGCGCGCCCCAGCCCCGGCCAGGGCCAGGCAAAAGGCCCGGCCCAGCCCGCCCGCCGCGCCGGTGACCAGCGCCACGCGGTCCTGAAGCATAGGGGACGTGCGCCCTGCCTGCTGCCTGTCGCCTGATTCAAAGATCATCCCGACTCACTGCCCATATTCCCCAATCCCCAATCTCTAATCTCTAATCTCCACGCAAAGCGTCCGACCTGGCCTCGGCCAACGCTTCGCGGGCCATCGCTTTGGCTTCGGGCGTGAACATCCAGCCCTCAATCATCGTGCCGATCCAATCCATATAAGCCCTTACCTCGATGCCAAAGCGCCGGTGATCGATACTGATCCCGGTTGGGGTGAAGCGCCACAACTTGTCGGCGTCTTTAACCAGTTTATCGTTGAGCGAGAGGGCCTCCAGGCGGGAGTCGTGGCCGTCGATGATGGCCAGAATCTCCTCAGTTTTCGCGGCGTCGTAGCCAAGGGCGGCCAGAATCTGGCCCGCGAGCCGGACGCCTTCGACCTCGTGCAGGCGGTTGGTGGCCGGGTCTTTGGCCTTCGGCCCGAAAGCGCCGAGCTGTTTCTCCTCCGGCACCGTCTTCCAGCCGACGTCGTGCAGCAGGATGGCCGGCAAAACGACGTCCTCGTCGGCCTCCGGGTAGTGGGCCAGCAAGCGCCGGGCGAAGTCGTAGGAAATGGAGACGTGAACGTCGTTGTGGCGCGTGTCCAGATAGGGCGCTGCTTTTTGGGAAATCTGGTCGTAAATGGATGTCACGAGTCCCTCCGAGCGTCAGAAAGCGAAAGATAAATCGTCTTCAGCTCCAGATACTCATCCAGGCCGAAATGCGATTTCTCGCGGCCCAGGCCGCTCTCCTTGAAGCCGCCGAAGGGCGCTTCGTTGTAGGAGCGGTGGATGTTGTTGACCCAGACCGAACCGGCCTCCAATTGTTCGGCGGCCTGCAAGGCGGCGGCCAGGTTCCGGGTGAAGACGTAAGCCGCCAGCCCGTAGCGGGTGTCGTTGGCCAGAGCGATGGCCTCGGCCAGCGATTCGACCTTCATCAGCCCGGCCACGGGGCCGAAGGTTTCCTCGGTCATGACCCGCATCGAGTGATCGGTATCGGCCAGGAGGGTTGGCTGCAAAAAATAGCCGCCGTCGAACTCCGGCCCGGCCAGCCGTTGCCCGCCGGTCAACAGCCTGGCCCCCCGCTCCAGCGCATCCTCGATGTGGGCCACGCTCCGGGCGAACAGCCGCTCGTTGACCAGCGGCCCCATAAAGCAGGAGGGGTCGCGTCCCGGCCCGACCTTCAGCTTTTCCGTCTCCGCCACCAGCCGCTCCGCCACCCGGTCGAAGACCCCGTCCTGGACGTACAGGCGGTTGATACGATAGCAGTATTGCCCGGCGTTGTCAAAACTTTGCCTGACCAGGACCGGGATGGCCACTTCCAGGTCGGCGTCGTCGCAGACGATGGCCGGGCTTTGCCCGCCCAGCTCCAGGGTGACCCGCTTGTTCGTCTGCGCGGCCAGGGCGGCGATCTTTTTGCCGGTTTCCACGCCGCCGGTGAAGGCGATTTTGCGGGGGATGGGGTGCTCGACCAGGGCTTTGCCGGCGGTGTGGCCGTAGCCGGTCACGACGTTGAAAACGCCCGGCGGCAAGCCCGCCTCCGCCAGCAGCTCGGCCAGACGCAGGGTAGCCAGCGGCGTATCCTCCGAGGGCTTGGCTACCAGGGTGCAGCCGCTGGCCAGGGCCGCCCCCAGCTTCCAACTGAGCAGGATGAGGGGGTAGTTTGAGGGAACGATGGCGGCGACCACGCCCACCGGCTCCTTGACGATGAAGACCCGCTCGTCGGGCAGGTTAAGCTGCGGGATTTCGCCCCGGAGGCGCAACCCCTCCTCGGCGAAAAAGTCGAGCAGGCCGGCCACCGCCTTCGCCTCGCGCCGGGCGCCGGCCAGCGGCTTGCCCACCTCGGCCACCAGCAGGCCGGCCAGCGCTTCGGCGTTGGCCCGCACCGCCCCGGCCCCCCGGTGCATCAGCGCCGCCCGGTCGCGGCTGGGCCGGCGCCGCCACTTCTGGAACGCCCCCTGCGCCGATTCCAGGGCGGCGGTGACGTCGTCCGGGGTGCTGTCGGGTACGGCGGCGATGGCCTGGCCGGTGGCCTTATCGAGAACGAGGATGCTCTCACCCCCCCTCGAGGGGGTCGAGCGTCCGTGGATGAACAACGCTAATCTGTCTATGGCGTCTCCTCCGAAGGGCTCTAAAGAGAGCAGGTGACAGTCACTTAAACCTGCCGCAAGTGACTGTCACCTCAACTACTCAACTCACCCGGCCAGGGCGTCGCGGAGGGCGGGCAACACCTCCTGCCAGTCGCCGACGACGCCGTAGGTGGCCTTGTGGAAGATGGGCGCGCCGGGGTCGTTGTTGATGGCGACGATGACGCGGGACGACGAGCAGCCCGACATATGCTGGATCGCGCCGGAGATGCCGACGGCGATGTAAAGCTCCGGGGCGACCGTTTTGCCGGTCAGGCCGATCTGCAGGACGGGCTCCACCCAACCCGAATCGCAGGGGGGGCGGGAGGCGCCGACCGCCGCATCCAGCAGCCCGGCGATCTCCTGCAGGAGCCGGAAAGGCTCCGGCCCGCCCAGGCCCCGGCCCCCGGCCACGATGATCTTGGCCTGCTCCAGGTTTTGGGTCAGGCCGGTCTGGCGCACCCGGTCCTTGCACTCGGTCTTGAGCAGTTCCGGCGGCAGCTCGGGCTGGATGGGCAGCACCTGGCCGCGCGGCTCGGAGGCCGGTTCGGCCGGGCTGAAGGCTCCGGGGCGGGGGACCACGATCCAGGGTGCAGCGTCCAGCCGGGCGCTGGCGATGACCGCGCCGCCGAAGACGGGCCGGGTGAAGGCCAGCCCGCCCTCGTCCGGGTGCAGGCTCATCACATCCCGGGCGACCTTGCCGCCCAGGCGATAGGCCAGGCGGGCCGCGACCTCCGTGCCCAGCAGGGTGCGAGGCATGACCACCACGGCCGGCCGGGCCCGGCGGCAGAGGGCGGTCAGGGCGGCCAGGTGCGCGTCGGGCCAGGGTTCGGCCAGGCGCGGGTCCTCCGCCACATAAACCCGGTCGGGGCCGCCCCGGCGCGCCTCGTCCACGTCTTTGATCTCCCAACCCTGCACCACTACTTCGAGGCTGCCCTCGACGTGGGGCGCAAGCTCTTGAGCAACGGCCACCTGTTCCCAAAAGCCGGGCAGAAGCCGGCCCTCGTCCGTTTCGGCGAAGATCAGGATGCCGGCCATCGTCAGTTGCCCTCCGCGCGTTTCGCGTTGACCAGGCCGTTTTCCAGGAGGATCGCGGCCAGCCGGCGGCCCGCCTCGACCCCGTCCGCGCCTTCGACGAAGTGGCAGTCGCGTCCCTCATCCAGCAAGGACAGGTGGCGCACATCGACGGCGGGCGAGGCGTCCGGGGCCAGCCCCAAGTCCTCCAGGCTCAGGTAGCGGGGCCGGCGGCGCGCCGCCTGCAGGCGGGCCCGGGCCGTGGGATAGCGCAGTTCGCCCAGCTCGCTGGTGACGGTGACCACGGCGGGCAGGTCGCCCTCCATCGTCTGCAAACCGTCGCTCAGCACCCGCTCGACGCGGACCCGGCGGCCGTCCAGGGTCACCTCGCGGGCCAGGGTCAGGCAGGTCCAGCCCAGCATCTCCGCCATCAGCAGGGGGACCTGGGCGTTGTCCCAGTCCGAGGCCTGCCGCCCGCACAGGATCAGGTCCGCGCCGCCCAGGTGCTCGATGGCCGCCACCAGGACCCGGGCCAGGAAATCGGAATCCCAGGTGTTGAGGGCGGCGTCTTCGACCAGCACCAGCTCGTCGGCGCCGGCGGCCAGGGACCGCTTCATCACGTCCAGGGCGAAGCGGTCGCCGGCGGCCAGGGCGATCACCTCGCAGTCGCCGCCCGCCGTTTCCTGCAGGCGCAGGGCGGCCTCCAGGGCCTGCTCGTCGAAGCCATTGATGACCGGAGCGTTGTTCGGCGGGCCGAGGACCCGCATGCGGGCCAGGTCCAGCTCCAGGGATGTCAGGGGGGTCAACGGGTCCACCACCTGCTTGGTGCAAACTACGATACGCATAAGCATCACCTCTGATTGATAGGAGATCGATCTGTTTCAAGAGGTCCAGTGCAGCCGTATTGAGGGCTTTAGCCCTTTGCGGCTGGTAAGGGCTGAAGCCCTCAATACAATCACCGCCGGGCATAAATCCTTCACCAGTAATCTGCGAGCGAAGATAGCACCCTTCGGCCGGCTCAGGATGCGGTCTGAGCCGATTCTCGTGGCTGAATTGCGCCCTGAGCCTGAAATGCACGCCCTGAGCCTGAAATGCGCGCCCTGAGCCTGCCGAAGGGTGTTTGGTAACTATAGGTTCATTTACGCCTTGATGT
>JBHHXL010000283.1:0-6270 GCA_046757065.1 Anaerolineae bacterium | reverse complement strand
CAATTAGATTAGTCTTCAATTGTCAACACACCGTCATCGGGGTGTCAATGGCCGTCGTTCAGACCAGGTATTCCGGGATTCCTCGTCGCTTCGCTCCTCGGAATGACAATGGTGTCGGGTAGCGAGATTGTATTTGCGATCCGCCGGGCCGTCAAACGTGGCTAACCCTGATCGGCGACCATCGCTTCCAGGCGGTGCAGGTATTCTTCGGCCCGTTCTTTTGTCCAGCGATTACCGGTGCGCCGGGCCAGGTAGAGGGAGATGCGGGCCTGTTCGCGGACGGTCTCGGCGTCCCCGCGAGCCAGGGCTATCTCGGCCAGGTAAACGTGAGGCATATGGCGGAAGAGGAGGTACTGGTTGGCCCGGGCCCAGTCTGCCGCCTCTTCCAGCAGGGCCTGCGCCCGGTCGTCATCGCCCAGGTAATGGCTCACCCGCCCCAGCACCGAGCGGGCGACGAAGGCGTACACCGGCAGCTTTTGAGCCTGGCAATCGCTCAAACCCGATTGGGCCAGGGCTTCCGCTTCGGGCCACATCTCCAGCACCGAGCAGGCGATAGCGCCCTGAACGCGGGCCACAGCCAGGGCGGCTTCGCTCTCCAGGCGACCGGCGATTTGCAGGGCTTCCTGGTGGGCGGCCAGGGCCGCTTCCTTTTGCCCCAGGTGGCTGTAGGAGATGGCCAGGTAGCCGTTGGCCGCCGCTCGATTCAAGGGATTCTCCGCATCGGCGCTCATTTGCAGCGATTGCCGGAGATGCCGGACCGCCGCCTCGAAATCCCCCTGGGCCACGTTGACCCGGCCCAACAGGCGCAGCACCGCCGCCTGCCGGGTGGGATCGGGTTGCTGCCGGGCCAGGGCTAACGCCTGCTCCGCATACCGCCGCGCCTGCGGCGCTTCACCCCGCAGCCAATAAACGTGGGCAATGCGCAGCGCCGCCTCGCCGGCGTGGGAGACGTCGTCCAGAGTTTGGGCCAGGTGGGCCGCTTCTTCCAGGACGGGCAGGGCCTGAGCCGTGTCGCGGGTGAAGCAATAGGCCAGGGCTAACTGCAAGTTCAGCTCCAGGCGATCCTGCGAAGTGGCCGCCTCGGGCACCTGTTGCAGGATTTTGAGCAGCGTCTGGCCGATGTTGCGCGCTTCGTGGTAGGAGCGCAAATTCAAGGCCCGCCGCCCGGCCTCCAGCAAGGCGGGCAGAGCCCGGGCCGGTTCATCGCTCAGCCGATAGTGGTAGGCCACCCGCTCGATTTCAACCGGATGCCTGCTCTCCAACGCCCGCGCGATCCGGTGATGAACCCGGCGCTGGCGCGGCGGGCTCAGGCTGTCGTAGGCCACTTCGCGCACCCCCTGGTGGCCGAACTCATACCGCCGCCCGCCCTGTTCCACGATCAGGCCGCGCGCCAGCCAATCCTCGAGGTAGTTCAGCAACGTCTCCTCGTCGCCAACGTGGCTGATGGCCACCAGCAGGTCGAAGCTGAAATCGCGCCGGATGGCCGCCGCCGTCGACAGGGCCAGGCGGCTGTCCTGGCCCAACCGGTCCAGGCGGTTTTTGACCAGGGCCTCGATGGCGGTCGGCAACGGGAGTTGGTCCAGGACTTCGGGCGCGAACGGCGGCACCAATTCTCTTTCCAGCAAGGCTTTGCCGGTTTCGGTGATGAAAAAGGGATTGCCATCCGCTTCTTGATGGAGGCGCATAGCCAGCGCGGCGATTTCGTCCACGGGGCAACCCAAAATCTGGCTGACCAGCCTGGCCGTGTCGGCCGGCCACAGGCGCGACAGGGGCAGCAGGCTGGCCTGGCCGCTTTGCTCCAGGCGGCGCAGGCGAGCCCGCCCCCGCTCGCTGGCTTCGGGCGGGGAGAAGGAGCAGACCACCAGCAGGGACGCCGCCCCCGCCCGCCGGTTCAGGAACGACAGGAACTGCCAGGTCGGCACGTCGGCCCAGTGTAGATCGTCCAAAAAGAGCACCAGTTGCGACTGGCGGGCAAAGCTCAACAGCAATTGGGCCAGCCCCTCCATAATGTGGTGGCTCGTCTCGCTGTCGGTTTGGGCCAGGGTGGCCGGCAGGTCCGGCAGATAGTAATACAGGTCGGGCAGGAGTTGGGCCAGGGGGGCCAGCCAGGTGTAAGTCGAGGCCGGCGGCAACCGGTCCCAGGGCACACGGGGCAACGATCCCTGCAAAGCGTCCAGCAGGGGGCGGTAGGGCAGGTCCTGCTCGAATTCATACCCCCGGCCCTGTAAAACGACGGCCTCCGCCGGCAGGCCGGCCAGCCACTCGGTCACCAGCCGGGTTTTGCCCATCCCGCTGCCGCCGGTCACGACGATCATTTTGAAGCGTCCGGCCCGGCTTTGCAGCAGGGCCTGGGTCAAGCGGGCCAGCTCCGACTGGCGGCCGGTGAACGGGACCGGCCTAACCGTCTCTGGGGGCGGGGCGGGCAGCGGGGCGGGGCTGCGATCCTCCTGGGCGATGGTCCGGTAAAGGGCCCGGGTTTCGGGCAGCGGTTTTGCCCCCAACTCGGCGGCCAGGCGCTGGCTGCAAACCTGGTACTGGTGCAGGGCTCTGGCCCGGTCGCCGCTGGCGTAGTACAGTTCCATCAGGCGTCGATGGGCAGACTCGCGCAAGGGGTCGTCTTCCAGCAGGCGCTGGGTGACGGCAATGGCCTGGCGCAACCGGCCCTGGGCCTGCAGGGCCTGGCTCAGGCCGGCCAGGTTATCGGTAAACAGGATGTGCAGCCGTTCTCGCTCCACCAGCAGCCAGTCGTCGTACAGGTTGGCCAGCAGGTCGCCGCGATAGAGGGCCGTGGCCTGCTGCAAGAGGGAGATGGTCTGTTCGGCGGACAGGCCGTCCTGGCTTGCCTGCTGGCTCAGTTGCTCAAACTGGATGACGTCGATCTGGCAGCCGGGGGGCGGGGTGAAGCGGACAAACCCATCCCCGGCCCGGACCAATTCCTGGCCGGGCGCGAACCGGGCCAGAACCTGGCGGGCGCGGTAAAGGTATTCGCGCAAATTGCGCCGCGCCGAGGACTGGCCGGCCTGCGGCCACAAGCTATTGCCCAGCTTGCGCCGTTCCACCGGCTCGCCCCGGCGCAGGATCAGGTAGGCCAGCAGCGCCTGCAATTTTGCCGACCGTATCTCCAGGGGTATTTCTGCCTGTGCCTTGCCCGGCACCATCTGGAAGGTACCAAATAAACGGATGCGTCCTGTCATACGCCGTCGTCTGTATCCCCCGCCGGCGGCAGCTCAACCAGGGCGGTCTGCACCGCCAGGCCCTCGATGGCTTCCACCTGAAAGGTGACCCCGGCCTCGTGGGTCACGTCGCCGGGGCGGGGGATGCGGCCCAGGGAGGCCATCAGCAACCCGCCGACCGTATCGGCCTCGGGGTGGTCCAGGTCGAGGTCGTACAGCTGGTTGAGTTCGTCCAGGATCAGGTCGCCGCGCACGCGCAGCTGGCCCGGCTTTATCTCCTCGATCAGCGGCAGCTCCTGGTCAAACTCATCCTGAATCTCGCCCACGACCTCTTCGATCAGGTCTTCCAGGGTAACCAGCCCGGCGGTGCCGCCGAACTCGTCGATGATCACGGCCAGTTGAATGCGCTCCCGCTGGAACTGGATCAACATTTGCTCCAGCGACAGGCTTTCCGGGACGAAGATGGGGGGGCGGGCTAACTGCCGTAGATCAAAGGGGCCATCGGGGTGAACGCGATGGCGGGCCAGGTCTTTGAGATGGAGAACGCCGATAATCGCGTCCAGATTTTCCTCGTAGATGGGGTAGCGCGAATAATGGGCCTCGTATATGCGGCGCAGCACCTCGGACTCGGTCGCGGTGGCCGGCAGGCCAACGATGCGCGTTCTGGGGGTCATCACCTGGCCCGCCGTCCGCTCGTGCAGGTCGAAGATGTTTTCAATGAAGCGTTGCTCCGCCGCTTCGATCAGACCTCCCTCAAAGCTCTCTTCCACAATCAGTTCCAGCTCCTCCGGCGAAACGAGGCGGGCCTGGCGGCCAGCGGGGGGGATGCCGAGCAGCCGGGTGATGCTGCCCCCGATGCCGTTGAAGACCGCCACCACCGGCAGCATCAGCCGTTCCAGCAGGGCCATCGGCCCCACCAGATTCAGCACCGTCCGCTCGGCGAATTGCAGCGCCAGCGATTTGGGCACCATTTCACCCAGCACCACGTGCAGATAGGTCAACGCGCCGATGGCCAGGACCGTGGCCAGGCTGTGCGCCAGGGTCTCTCCCAGCCCCCCCAGGCGCGCCAGAGGGACCAGAAACCAGCCGGCCACCACCTGCTCGCCGTACATGCCCAGCCCCAGGCTGACGACCGTTATGCCGAGCTGGGCCGTAGCCAGATAGCGATTTTGCAAGGCCGGGTTCCGCAGAATCCTGAGCACGCGCCCGGCCACCCGCTGCCCGCCGCCGGCCAGGTGGGTCATCCGTGTGGGCGGCACGGCCACAATGGAAAACTCGGCGGCCACGAAGATGCCGTTCAGGAGGATTAACAGGCTGATGATGACGAGGGGCACAACTATCTCGCTCACCGGACCGCCCCCCGGAGCTTTTGCCATTGCTCGGGCTCGATCCTCAGGCTGATTGCCACGACCCGGTTGCCGTCCATAGTGTCCACTTGCAGCGCCTGATCGCCGATCTTAACCTCCTGGCCGGCCCGGGGGATGTCGCCCAGCACATCGAGCACCAGCCCGCCGATGGTGTCCACCTCTTGCGCCGGCAGGTTCAGGTTCAACTGGTCGTTCACCTCCTGCACCAGCATATCGCCCCGCACCAGGACGCGATTTTCAGGGCGAAACTGGATGGGTGGCGTGTCGGCGTCAAACTCGTCCTGAAGCTCGCCGAAGATTTCCTCGACCAGGTCCTCGAGGGTGACCATACCCGCCGTCCCCCCGAATTCGTCCAGGACAATGGCCAGGTGGGAACGCTCGCGTTGCAACAGTCTAAACACCTCTTCGGCCAGCATCGTTTCGGGAACGAAGGGTACCGGGCGCATCGCCTCGCGCACGCTCGACGAGTTGCTTTGCCAGCCCAGGTAGAGCAGGTCCTTCAGGTGCACGACGCCGACGATGTTGTCGATCGAACCCTCGTACAGGGGCAGGCGGGAGTAGGGCGAGTCGGCCAACAAAGTCAGCAGGTCGGGGCACGGCTCGTCCACCGCCGCGGCCAGCATCCGCGTCCGCGAGAGCATCACCTGGCGCACCAGCAACCGGCGCAACTGCAACGTGTTTTCGAGCAGGCGGCGCTCCTCCTGGTCGAGCAGGCCCCCGGCGCTGCTCTCCTCGGCCAGGATCAAAATTTCTTCCGGGGCGTGGATGTGGGCGTGTTCGGCGACCGGCGACTGGCCGAACAGGCGCAGGATCAGCTGGCCGCTGCCGTTGAAAATCCAGATGAGGGGCCGGAAGGCGATAATCGACCAGCGCATAGGGATGGCGGTGATCAGGGCCAATCGCTCCGGATATTGCACCCCGATGTTTTTGGGGACCAGTTCGCCCAAGACGACCTGCAGGCCGGTCAGAATGAGCAAGACGCCGGTGGCGGCAATGGATTGGGCGGCCAGCAGCGACAGCGATCCCAGCCGGGACAGCAAGGGCGCCATGGCCTCGGCAATGCTGGCCTGGCCGTAAAACCCCAGCACCAGGCTGGTCACGGTGATGCCAAGCTGGCAGGCGGCGATGTAGGCGTCCAGTTTTTGGGGGTCTTCCACAGTGGGGAGGATCATCCGGGCCAGCCGGTTGCCATCTCCGGCCATTTGGGCCAGCCGCGTGCGACGGGCGCTGACCGTGGCAAACTCGGCGGCGACGTAGAGCGCGTTAAAGAGGATTAAGATGGTGATGACGATGATGACGATCACCCAAGCCATAGGACGTAACCAGAAGAGACTGTTGCTACTCAGCCGGGACGCATCTCCCGGTGCAAATCATCGCCAACTGCTCAGGCTGAGTAGTTACAAGAGACTGTTCACAACTTCGCCCTACATTATACCCGAAATATGCTGAGAGGCCATAACCATACTTTCTTGGGGGGCTGGCAATGTGGTCTGGATTCTGGGCGGATTTATAGCCCGGATTACCGGAATTCCCGGATTAAAACACCCAAATCCGCTCACGGTCCGCGTGTCAATCCGGGTTACTGGGTGTTCAGGACTCCCTACAGATCGGTTGTGCAATCCACTTGCGCGCCACCTTGACGTTTCGGCTCTTTTCCTGTTATTATTGGGTAAGCGTCCAAGGGGAGTGGGGATCTTTGGGAATTCCAAATGAATCTCCGATAATATTTT
>JBHHXL010000282.1:0-6274 GCA_046757065.1 Anaerolineae bacterium | reverse complement strand
TAATCAGCAGTTGGGCGCTTTGTGGCAGGCCCCTATTGCATTATAATAGCCCCCGAGGCAGAGGGGTTATTATAACGCCCTATCTTGAGGGAACGCCGTGCCCAGAAAATCGCTTGATGTCCTGATCCTGTTTATCCTGGTGCTGGCCCGCATCCGGATCGATACGCTGGCCGACAACGTCCTGCCCGACCGCCACCAGGACGTGCGCCGCCTGCTGGCCGGCTGGTGGCCCGGCTCCAGCCTGGAGCGCCTGGCCCAACCCGAAACCGATCCGGCCAGTATGATGCTCATCGTCCTGGCCGTGGGCCTGCTGGTGGCCTATCTGGCCCTGGACGTGTTTGGCGGCGAACGGCGGGCGCGGGCCATCTACCGGGCCAAGCTGGTTCTCATCTACGGCCTGATCGGGCTGCTGGTCTTCGGCAAGACGGCCCTGCTCATCGGCCTGCGCCAGCAGCGCGGCCCGGCCAGCTACACCCACGACGGCGGCGTCATCCAAACCGAGGCCACAATCGATTATTTTCTGGCCGGCCTTAACCCTTACGTCGAAGACTACGTGAACACGCCGCTGGCCGAGTGGGGCTTCAGCGAATACCGGACGGCCCTGTACCACTTCCCCTACCTGCCCTGGACCTTTGTCTTTTCCACCCCGTTTTACCTGTTGAGCCGTTCCCTGCTGGGCTGGTTCGACCAGCGGCTGGTCTATCTTCTGCTCTTTGCCCTGACCCTGGCTTTGACCCAGGCCCTGGTTCCCCGCCGGCGGGACAAACTGATCGCGGTGGCGATTATGGGCCTCAATCCCATCCTGGCCGTGGACGTCATCTTCGGCCAGAATGACTCCTTTGTCCTCTTCTGGATCGTATTGGGGCTGTGGCTGCTGCGAGCGGGTCGGGGATGGCCGGCCCGGCACCGACACCTGCTCGGCTCGGCTGCTTTCGGCCTGGCCTGCGCCAGCAAACCGACGGCCTGGTTTCTGGCCCCCTTCTGGCTGCTCTACCTGCTGCGCGACCGCTGGGGCGAGTCCCTGCTGCCCCCCCGCCGGACGTGGTCCGCCCACCTGACCGCGCTCCTGCGCCGGGCCTGGACGCTGCCCGCCCTCTTCCTGCTGCTGACGCTGCCCTGGTTCGTGTGGAACCCCGGCGCAATGTACGACGACGTCTGGCGCTGGGCCGCCGGCCAGGGCGAAACGGGCTACCAGATTTGGGGCTGGGGGGCCAGCAACATCGTTTTGGGCCTGGGCTGGGTTCAAGACCGGTTCCAGTACTGGCCGTTCATCATCCCGGAGCTGCTCGTCTCCCTGCCCCTGCTGGCGTTCCTGCTGCGGCGGCAGGCGCGGCGCAACACGGTGGGCGCGATGCTGTCCGGCTACGTGGTCTTGCTCCTGACCTTCTTCTTCTTCTCCCGCTTTCTGCAACCGAACTACCTGGGCTATTTGCTGGGCTTCCTGACCCTGGCCTACTTCATCGAGCCGGACGAACCGCCCGCGCCTGAGTAGCGGCACGTAGCTTGTTGGCAAAAGCAGGAAATCTGTCAGGGACTTCTCTCCCATTTTGTGGCTGCCGGCGAACCGGTATAATCATGATACAGAGGTCAGAATCTAGATGTCAGAATCCAGAGACCAGACATCCGCTTTGCCCGATGCCGGCTTCCGAAAGTGGTTCGCAGGATGCAAACACGCTTAAAACTGGCCGCAGCCCTGGCCATCGGTCTGGCCCTGCTCCTCCTGGCCGGCCCGGCCGCCGCCGGCCCGACCGCCCCCCCCCCGCCGACCGACCCCGCCCTCTTGACCAAGATCGACCCCCGCCTGCTGAAGCAATTGACGACCGGCGGGGCCGATCGGGCCAATATCATCGTTGAGATGAAGGCCCAGGCCGATTTGCGGCCGGCCCTGGCCCTGGCCGACGAGCGCCTGCGCCGCCGGGCCATCGTCGCCAGCCTGCAAAGCCTGGCCGAGGAATCGCAGGCCGGGGTGCGCCTCGAGCTGGACAAGGCCGCCCAGGCCGGCCACGTCTCGGACATCCGCCCGCTGTGGATCACCAACGCCGTGGCCGCCCAAACCGGCCTGGAGACGGTCCTGGCCCTGGCCGCCCGCGACGACGTGCGCCTGGTCCGGTTGGACAACAAAAATTATCTGCAAGCCCCGGCTTTGCTCTGGCGGTTGAAAATCCCTGATCTCCAATCTCTAATCTCTAACGCCGAATGGGGCGTGGCCCGCATTCGAGCCGATCAGGTCTGGGCCGCCTTCGGGATTGACGGCGCTGGCGTGGTCGTCGCCAACATCGACACCGGCGTCGATTACCTGCACCCGGCCCTGCGCACCAGCTATCGCGGCTACGCCGGCGGCACGCTGCCCGACCAGCACAACGGCAACTGGCACGACTCGATCGGCAACGAGGCCCTCTACCCGGTCGACAGCCACGGCCACGGCAGCCACACAATGGGCACCATCGTTGGGGAGGGCGGCATCGGCGTGGCCCCAGGCGCGCGCTGGATCGCCGTGCGAGCCTTCAACAACCAGTTCGGCCTCGATAGCTGGCTCCACGACGCCTTCCAGTGGCTGCTGGCTCCCGATGGCGATCCCCTGCTGGCCCCGGACGTGGTCAACAATTCCTGGAGCAATAGCGTCCCCTCCCTGACCACCTTCGAAAACGACATCCAGCTTTTGACCCAGGCCGGTATCCTGCCCGTCTTCGCCGCCGGCAACGCCGGGCCGTCAGAAGGCTCGGTCGGCTCACCGGCCAGCCTGGATACGGCCTTCGCCGTCGGCGCGCTGGATGAGGACGACGAGGTGGCCGCTTTTTCGGGCCGGGGCCCTTCTCCCTGGGATTCGACCAAGCCCGACCTCAGCGCGCCCGGCGTAAACGTCCGCTCGGCCATTCCGGGCGGCGGCTACGCCGCCCTTGACGGAACCTCGATGGCCGCCCCCCACGTCGTCGGCGCGGCGGCCCTGCTGCTGGAGGCCGATCCCTCCCTGACCCCCGACCAGTTGAAAGCGCTGCTGACCGGCACCGCCATGCCCCTGAGCAGCCCGGTCCCCAACAACGACTCCGGTTACGGGCGCGTGGACGCCTTCGCCGCCGTCGCCCAGAGCCTGCAGGCCGGGGCGGTGACCGGCCTGGTGGCCGACGCCAACTCCGGCGCGCCCATCGCCGGGGCGACCGTGGCCCTCACTCCCCACGGCGGCGGGGCGACCATCCTGACCACGACGGATGAAAACGGGGCCTACACCCGCCATCTGGCCGCGACCACCTACGATGCGACCGCCTCGGCCTTTGGCTACAACCCGCAGAACGCGTTCGGCCTGACGGTCACGGACCAGGTGACGCTGACCCAGAACTTCAGCCTGAGCCCGCTGCCCGTCGGCACCCTGTCCGGCGCTGTCACCGAGGCCGGCAGCGGCCTGCCCCTATCGGCCACGATCACCATCGACAACACCCCCCTGACGGCCAGCACCCATCCGGCCACAGGGGCCTACAGCCTGCTCGTGCCCGCCGGCGTCTACTCGCTGACGGTTGGCAGCCCCGGCCACAAAGTGGCCCACAGGCCGGGGGTGACCGTGCCGGGCGGTTCGAGCGCGACCGAGGATTTCAGCCTGGAGCCGGCCCCGACCCTCCTGCTGGTCGATAGCGGCCGCTGGTACTACGACAGCCAGGCCGCCTTTTACCGCCGGGCCCTCGACGACCTGAACCTCTATTACGACACCCTCACCATCAAAAACCCATCGACGGATGTGCCCATCTCATCCACCCTGAACCTGTACGACATCGTGGTCTGGTCGGCGCCCGCCGACTCGCCCGGCTACGTCGGCGCGGACCAGGCCCTGGTGGGTTACCTGGCCCAGCGCGGGAATTTGATCCTGAGCGGCCGGGATGTGGCCTTCTTTGACGGCGGCGGCTTCCCCTTCCTTGAGATTCAATACTTCAGCCCCAATCTCAAGGTCAGGTGGAAGAGCGACAACGCCGGGAGCAACACCATCACCGGCGAGGCCGGCGACATTTTCGAGGGGCTGTCGCTGACCATCACCGGCGGCGAGGGAGCGGACAACCAGCTCGACCCCGACCTGGTTAGCCTGACCGATCCGTCGGCCACGGCCCCGCTGCTGCGCTACGATACGGCGGAGGTGGCCGGACACCGGGCTGAGACCTGCCTGGGGCACCGGGCCGTCTTTTTCCCCTTCGGTCTGGAGGGCATCGATAGCCACCTCAGCCGGGCCGAGGTGTTGAGCCGGACCATCGCCTGGCTGACCCGGCCTCCGGCGGACGCCGGGCTTGAATTTGGCCCCAGCAGCGAGCTGAAGGTGGGCGATTTCGGCCAGGTGGTCACCCACACCGTGCAGTTGCGCAACACCGCCGGCATCAGCGGCACCGACACCTACCTCCTGACCGTCAGCGGCGACGATTGGAGCACCTCGTTCCCCTACACCCAGGAAACGCTGGCCACCTGCCAGAGCAGGGTCCTGACCTTCACCGTCCGGGTCCCTGCCTGGGCCGATTGGAACGACAGCGACACCCTGGTCATCACCGCCCAATCGACCGTGTCGCCCACGCTGAGCCTGTCCGCCACCCGCACCACGAAAGCGCCCGCGCCGGTGCTGCTGGTCGATGACGACCGCTGGTTCGATTACCAGGACGACTACCGGCAGGCGCTGGAGGCCGGCAACATTCCCTACGATGTCTGGTCCACCAACAATGATGTTACCAAGACCGTTCCAACGCTGGCCGATCTGCAGAAATACCCCGTCGTGCTGTGGTACACCGGCTTCGACTGGTACGATCCGGTCACCACGGACGAGGAAACGATGCTGGCCGCCTACCTGGACGGCGGCGGGCGGCTCTTTCTGGCCAGTCAGGATTATTTCTACAATCTACCGGAGCACAAAGCCAGCCAGTTCGCCAACACCTACCTGGGCGTCTTGGCCCACACCGAGGATGTGACCAGCACGGCCATGACCGGGGTGGATGGCAACCCCCTGGGATCGGGGTTGGGGCCGTATGCCTTCGATTTTCCGCCCAGCTACAATAACTGGACCGACGTCATCACCGTCACCGACGACAGCAACATCGCCACCCGCGCCCAAGACAGGCGTCCGAACGGAGCCACTTTCCTTGGCACTGGCGATGAAACCTGGCACACCGCCTTTTTCGGCTATGGGCTGGAGGTGTTGGATGACGCGGCGCGGGCGCGGGCGGTACAGCGCATCGTCGGCTGGTTGAGCTGGCTGGGGGCCTCGACCCTGACCCCCAGCGCCACCCTGGCCGCCGACGGGGACACGCTCGTCTACACAGCCACCATCCGCAACGACGGGCGCAATGCCCTGAGCAGCGCCGCCTTTACCGCCACCTTCCCCTCAACGCTCAACTACGTGCCGGGCAGCGTCACCGGCGGCGCGGTCGAAAGCAACGGCGCTCTGGTCTGGACCGGCCCCCTGGCCAAAAACGAAAGCAGAACTTTCACCTACCGGGCCGGCCTGAACGGGGCGATCCCGCCCGGCACCGTCCTGACCCAGACGGCCCTGTTCGGTGACAACGACCACGGCCTGCTGTTCGACGCCGTGGCCCGCACGCGAGCCAACGTCCCGGACCTGACGGACTCCAATCTATCCGTCACCCCCGACTCGGTGGGCAAGGGCGAGGTACTGACCTACACCTTGACCCTTTACAACAACGGCGTGGCCGATGCCCCGCTGGTGACGGTGACCACCACCCTGTCCGATGCCCTCGTTCTGGTAGGCAACGTGGAGGCCAGCCAGGGCAACAGCCAGGTGGTGGGCCAGGCCATCACCTGGACGCTGGCCTTGGCCAAAGGCGAGACGGCCAGCCTGGTCTACCGGGCCAAACTGACCGAAATCCTCTATCCGTTCCAGGTGCGGGCCACCGTCCTGGCGGACGACGGTTTCATCGCGGATAACGAGTGGATCGCCGTCACGCCGGTCGAGCCGTACACCATCCACTTTCCGCTCATTTTTATACCGTAAAGCGCGCTGTCCAATAACTCGGTCATTCCCTCGGCCCTGCCTGGAAAAGGTTTCGACCCGCATTGTCCTGTAGCCCTCTGTGAAAGTAGGGCACACCCGCCCTACGAGTTCAGTTGACTCATTCCAGCTTTTGGCCCATACTACGCCGGAAGAGCCAACACGCCTACCTCCGGCGACGTGCCTGGCAACCGGAATTCAGTCGTATTAAGGGCTTTAGCCCTATGAGACTGGCAAGGGCTGAAGCCCTCAATACAATGTCCGGCTACCCGCCACCAGGCAGGCGGCCTACGCGCGGCGACGTGC
>JBHHXL010000281.1:0-6278 GCA_046757065.1 Anaerolineae bacterium | reverse complement strand
CCTTGTATTGAGGGCTTCAGCCCTGACTGGCCCCAAAGGGCTAATGAAAGTTAAACTGAAGTCACAATGAAACCAATAGTTTTTTTGGCTACAGGTCGGGTAAAAAGTATTGGTTTCAAAATGCCTTTAGTTTAAATATTTATTTCGGTAATGACCTCGCCCTTGTCGCCTGGGGCTAAACCCCCAGGCTAAGGGGGCAAAGGATGCTAAAGCACCCTTAACTGCCAGATTTTTAGCCCGAAAGGGCTTGGCTCTCTCAGCACGGGTCCTTTAGGCCCGTGCGATCCTCTCTGAAAATACCCCCGCTATTCCGGCGCGCTCTCTTCATCTGCTGATAAAAGCATGTGAACCGGAACTTGCCAACTGCTTGGGAGGCTCGTACTATTGTCACTGGCGGAGGCGAGTGTTACAGTGGAAGGGATGGGTTAGGTCTGGAAGAGTGCAATCATTTCGTTGTGGCAATGCATCGCCCAAGGTGATTCCTGAAGTTGGTATACGGTACACAAAATGCCACCTGACGTCCGGCGTCCGAGAAAAGAGGTCGATGTAGACCTGTTGGTCTTCGTGGAACGCTATGTTGTTAACTTGCTGAAATGGGACCTGGTTACCTACTTTGCCCAGAATCCCGACAATGAGAGTACGGCTCAAGATGTAGCGCGGGCAATCGGCCGAAGCCCTTACGTTGTCCGGTCTGAATTGGGCGACCTGGCCCTGTTGGGTGTGCTGGAACGTTCGAGCTCGCGGGGCGAACCCGGTTATAATCTGACCAGCGATCCCTACCTGCGCGGGTTGGCCTTCAAGTTTGCCGATTATATGGCTACATCGGACCCTATGCTGTAAGGCCGGCATTGCCCCTGCCATACCCTGAAGCACCCCACGCCCCACGATCCTCGAAGATTTTGATACTTTCCATTTTGGAAAAAGTGTGTTAGAATGGCTCTAATTCACATAATGTTATGCCGCCTGCCCTGGGGCGCGCGCGGTGAGCTTCTAATGGAAATTACCTGGTACGGCCACGCCTGCTTTCGCTTGAAAGAAGACAAGGCAACCATCATTACCGATCCCTATAGCAAAGAGTTGGGCTTGACCCTGCCCCGCCTGTCTGCCGACATTGTGACCGTCAGCCACGCGCATCCCCATCACAGCGAGGCGGCCCGGCTGAAGGGCGCTTACCGCCGCATAGACGGTCCGGGCGAGTACGAGATTCGAGGCATTTTCATCACCGCGACCGCTATGTATCCTCCTAATCGCCAGTACACCTCTCAGGAGGAGGCGGTTAACGATCAGAACATTGTTTACGTCTACCAGCTAGACCGGATCAAGATTTGTCATCTGGGAGATATGCGCCACGTGCCGACCCAGAGCCAGGTCGAAACCCTGGAGGATGTTGACGTGCTATTTGTGCCGGTCGGTGGTGGGCGCACGCTCAATGCGGCCAAAGCCGCCGAAGTGATTAGCCTGATCGAGCCTTCCATCGCCATCCCGATGCATTATGCCCTGCCCGGAATGACCCTGGAGATGGACTCCCTGGATAAGTTCCTGAAAGAGATGGGGGTCAGCGATGGGGAGGGAACGGGGAGCCTCAAGCTGAGTAAGGCGAAACTGCCCGAGGAGACCCAGGTGGTTGTGCTCAATTGTGCCGGTTTGCCTGCCTAGACCGGGACGCGGAGCCGCTGAGCGTTATTGTAAACTGTACGTTAACGAGCATACAACTGTACGAAATTGGGGCCAGACCGATGACCGATTCATCTGATTTCAATGATCTTGACATCCCCGAAGAAGAACTTAAGCCGGATGAGCCGGAAGTTGAAGTAGAGGACCAGGAAGCCAGGATACCGCTCGTCTGGCAAATCGTTGTCGTGGTCATTTCGGCGGTGATTGTCCTGGCCTTGCTGTGGCCCACCATCAGCCGTCGCCTGTCGTCAAATTCGCCGGCGCCGGGAGGTCCTGCCCAGTCCGCCGCTCCGGACTCGTCGGGCCAGCCTTTTTCCACCTTGCCTCCCGACATTGCCTCCGGCCCGGAAGCGGTGGCGGCCTATTTCAAACTCGGCAACGATTACGCCGACGAGGGGCAGTGGCAGGCGGCCATCGAGTCCTATCAGAAGGTGCTCGAACTCGATCCTGATTATCTGGACGCTTACGCGAATTTGGGGGTGGCTTACTATCAATTGCAGCAGTTGGACAAGGCGTTGGAGGCCTACCAACAGGCGCTGGCCCTCAACCCCGATGACGCCGACGTCAATTACAATTTGGGGGCGCTTTACCTGCAACAGGCCCTGTCGGTCAGCGGCCTCCCCGACCAACGGGAAATCCGGCGGGCCATCGACCAGATCAATAAGGCCCTGGAACTGAAACCCGATCTGGCCCCGCCCCATTTTAGCCTGGGCGTGGCCTATATGGCCCTGGGGGACACGGCGCAGGCCATCACCGAATTTGAACGGTTCCAGGCCCTGGATGACGGCCAGGATCAGCAGGCCACCCAACTGGCCGAGCAATATCTGACCCAGTTGCGCATAGGGACCGGCCAATGAGCCGTCGCCCGGCGCGACTGGCCCTGTTGCTGGTGGCCGCTTACAGCTTGATACCGGGGCTTCTTTTCCTGACCGGGGTGAAGGCCCAGGGACCGCCGCTGGCCATCAGCAAAACGGCCCAAACGGAGGTGGCGGTTCTTGGCGAAAAGCTGGTTTACACCTTGATTGTGACCAATACCGGGACTCATCCTGTTAATGAGGTGATCGTCAGAGACCACATACCGGCCGGGACCACGTTCGTGGAGACGCGGAATTATCCGCCACGGTGGGCAGCCGGCGGCGTGGAGGCTGGCGGCAGCGGAGACGTCTTCTGGGTGGGCGTCGCGCCCCTGATGCCCCAGGAGAGCGTCCAATTTGAGCTGGTGGTCTTGGTGCAGCCGGATGCCCAGGGGACGATTGTCAATGACAACTATCAAACCAGCGTCGGCGTGGATGGCCCGCCCACAACCGGGCCGCCCGTGGTTGTGCCGGTGGTGGAACCCACGCCTACAGCCACGGTCACCCCGACCCCGGCCCCGGCCTCGCCCACCCCGACCTTGGAGCCTCCAGCCGCTACCGGGCCAGAGACGCCTTCCCCGCCAACGCCCACAGCCTCGGCGACCCCGGCCTTGTCATCGCCCACCGTCGCCCCGGCGGCCATCGAACCCCCCGCTTCAACCCCTGCCGGGCCATCGTCGCCTGAAGCCGGGTCTGGCCAGACATCCCCTTCACGGTTGCCGCTGGTGGTGGGCGGCCTGGTCGTTGTGGCCGGTCTTGTTTCAGCCCTGGCCTGGGTTGTGCGGCGCGGGGTCTTGCGCTAGGGATTAGATTGGTTCAATCTCCGAGATTGAACCAATCTGGTATCCTGGTTGTGGAGGATGAGAGGGTTAGCCAATGAAAGCTAATTCAGGTAGACAACAGCACCAGGCTTTATCGCGGTTATCCAGGGTGATTCGTTGGGCTATGGCGTTGGCTCTGCTCTTGCAGCTCCTGCCCGTGCAGGCCCGTTATGAGCTGGTGATTCCGGTCCCTGCTTCACTGATGCTGCCCGCAAGCCCGCATCGCCCGTCGCCAACCCCTCGCCAGCTTCAACCCTCTCAGCCGGATATGCGCTTCGCCCGCACCTTTGGCCTGCCATTTGGCTTCGGCGCAGGGTCCACGACGGAAACAACCGTTAGCAGCCACCCGGCTGAACGGGAGATCAGGCTTCCTCTGCCCCTGGGCGCAGCGCCCGCCCTGGCCCAATCGCCGCCGTTGACCCTGACCAAGTCGGCCTCGCCCGACCCGGTCAACCAGGGCGAGCGGCTTTCCTACTTCATCGTTCTGACCAACACCAGCGCGGCCACCATTAACAGTAGAATCGATCTGACCGATACCGTGCCGCTGAACACCGTTTGCGCCGAAATCCCGGACGTTATCGGCTGGTTCAAGGGGTCTTGCGATCCGCAGGTGACGACCGAGGCGTTTTGGCTGAACATTCCGGGCATCCCGGCGGAAAAAACCCACATGGGCCCGAACGAGGTGGTCACCCTGACCTTCGTCGTCACCGTCACCGAACCTCTGCCCGACCAGACGATCATCACCAACCTGTCCAGCAGCTACGCGGTCAGCAGCACCGGGACGATGTTGTTCGGGGCCAACCCCGTGACCACTACGGTCAACGCCCCTGAATGGACCCTGACCAAGTTGGCCCAGCCCGACCCGGTTCAACCGGGCCAGCCGTTGGTTTATACTCTCTATTTGACCAACACCGGCCACCTGACCACCAGCGGTGCTTTTACCCTCACCGATCTGGTCCCCCAGTTCACCACCTTCGCCAATGCCTCGCCGCCCTTTACCTTTGACGGCCAGGTCGTGACCTGGGTCTTTACCAATCCGCTGGGCATCCAGCAGGGCCTGACGCGGACCCTGGTGGTCACGCCAACCCTGCCCCTGACCGACGGCCTGCTGATCGCCAACAACGCCTACACGGTCACCGGCGGCAACGTCTTCAGCGATGGGCTTGGACCGCCACTGACGGTCACGGTCGACGCGCCCGCCGACCTGACCATCGTCAAGGCCGCCGATCCGGAGCCGGTCCAGGCCGGGGGGGTGTTGACCTACACCATCACCGTCACCAACGCCGGGGCGAGCACAGGACCGGCCCTGAACGTGGTCATCACCGACACCCTGCCGCCGGAAACGCTCTTCCAGAGCGCGAGCATCCTGCCCCCCTTCAGCGGCCTCATCACCACACCGCTGACCACCAGCGGCGTCATCACCTGGGCGCTCAACGAGCCCATCCCCTTCAACGGCTCGGCCCAGGTTATGGCCTCGGTGCGCATCACCAGCCCGGCCCAGGCCAACACGATCATCACCAACACCTACAGCGTCACCGCCAGCAACCTGCCGGCCCTCCAGACCGGCCCGCCGGCGACCAGTACCATCTCCTCGACCAATGTCATCAGCCTGTCCAAATCGGTCTTCCCGCAGTTCGTGCCCGGCGGGGACGTGGTGACCTACACTATCCTGGTTACGAACACGGGCAACGGCATCGCCAACGTGGCCCTGACCGATACCCTGAACCCGGCCTTCACCGGCACGACGGGCCTCTTCACCAGCACCTTCGTCCTGCCGGGCCGCGATCTGGGCGGCGTGCCGGGCCAGGCGGCGCGGAGCTTCACCGTCACCGCGCCGATTACAGCCGGGGTCTACTTCAACCCGACCGTGACCCTGACCTTTGACAGTGCGCAGATGGTCATCACCAATTCCGCCCCCTTCACCGTGGCCGAGCCGGTGTTGAGCATCACCAAGATCGATGACCCCGACCCGGTCGGCATCGACCAATTCCTGCGCTACACGATCATCTACTCGAATACGGGCGGTTTGCAGGCGGACAACGTCGTCTTGAGCGACACGCTCGATCCAAACGTGACCTTCATCACCTCGACGTTGGGCGCGCCCGACAACACCAGCGGCAGCGAGCTAAGCTGGAACCTCAGCCCCGTGCCGGGCACGTCGGGCCAGATCACCGAGGTCATCACCGTCCACGTGCCTATCACGCTGGATGACCTGGACGTGTTGAGCAACACCGCCAGCATCGTCAGCGACCGCACGGCGCTGACCGATACCGGCGTGATCACCACCCTGGTCCACGCGCCGGTGCTGGCCATCGACAAGTTTGATGCCCCCGATCCGGTCCAGGCCGGCGCGGTGTTGACCTACAACCTGCGTTTCACCAACACCGGCAACCTGACCGCGACCAACCTGATCGTGACCGACACCCTGGACGGCAATGTGGCTCTGGTCAGCGCGGACCCGCCGACCACAACCCAGATCGGCGGGGTCGTCGGCTGGCATAGCTTGCCCAATCTGCCGCCTCTGGGCGGGAACGGGGTCATCACGGCTGTGGTCCGGGTGACCTCGCCGCTGACCGACGGCACGCTGTTGAACAACTCGGCGGTCATTACCAGCGCCCAGCTCAAGGGGGCGAGCGTTGGCCCTATCACCACCGGCGTGACCTCGGCCCCGGTCTTCGGCCTGCTCAAAACCGAGAGCCAGGACCCGATTGGGGCCGGCGAACGGTTGACCTACACCATCGCCTACTCCAACAGCGGCAACGCGGTGGCCACCGGCGTGCTGGTGACCGACACGCTGGACAGCAATGTGACGCTGGTGAGCGTGGCTCCGCCGACGACGACGCAGGCCGGGCAAGTGCTGGGCTGGAGCGTGGGCGTGCTGTCGCCGTTGAGCGGCACGCAGTTCATCACCGTCGTGGTCGATGTCAAC
>JBHHXL010000280.1:0-6397 GCA_046757065.1 Anaerolineae bacterium | reverse complement strand
ATTTCACCCTGGGAGAGAAGGTGTTATGCGAACGGTCGAGTGGGATTACGAGCGTAGCGAGCGCGGTTTGGTCAAAATGATCGACCAGCGCAAGCTACCATCTACGTTCGAGATAGCGGAGTTTACCGATCACGAGGGCGTGGCCCGTTCGATCAAAGAGATGTACATTCGCGGCGCGCCGGCGATTGGGGCTGCGGCGGCCTTCGGGATGGCTCTGGCCGCCCAGAACAGTCCGGCCACCGACCGGACCAGTTTGCTGCGTGACCTGGAGGCGGCAGCAGAGGTTTTGCGCCAGGCCCGGCCCACCGCGGTCAATCTTTTCTGGGCCATCGACCGCGCCCTGCGGGTGGCGAGCGCTGAAAACCTGGAGGGCGTCGATGAGGTGCGCCGGGCGGTTCTGGACGAGGCGCAAAGACTGGCCGACGAGGACGTGGCGATCAACAAGCGTATGGCCGGGCACGGGGCCAGGCTGATCAAAGACGGCAATACCATCTTGCATCATTGCAACACCGGCGCGCTGGCCACCGTCGATTGGGGAACCGCCCTGGGCGTGATTCACACGGCCCACGAGCAGGGCAAAAACATCCACGTGCTGGTCGATGAAACCCGCCCCCGCCTGCAGGGCGCGCGCCTGACGGCCTGGGAGCTGAAGCAGTACGGAATCCCCTTCACGCTGATCGCCGATAACGCCGCCGGTCATTATATGCGAACCGGCCAGGTGGACATCGTCCTGGTCGGCTCCGACCGGACCGCCGCCAACGGCGACGTGGCCAATAAAATCGGCACCTACAAGTTGGGCGTGGTGGCCAGGGAGAACGGCATTCCTTTCTATCCGGTCGTGCCCACCTCCACCATCGATTTGAACCTGCCCAGCGGCGACGACATCCCCATCGAGGAGCGAGGCGGCGACGAAGTCAGCGGGCTGACCCTCTTCGGGCGGGCGGTGGCCCCGGAGGGCATCCGCGTCGGCAACCCCGCCTTCGATGTGACCCCGCACCGCTACGTGACCGGCATCGTGACCGAAAACGGGGTCGTATATCCGCCATTTGAGCTTAACCTGCGCCGCGCCGTCCAGGGCGAACAAGTCTAGGGTAAGAGGATACGCTATGACGATTGCTGTCACCGGCTCGATGGCCTACGATTATATTATGTCTTTCCCCGGTCGATTTGCCGAGCATATTTTGCCGGAGCAGATCGAGATCATCTCCGTCAGCTTTCTGGTTGACTCGATGCGCCGGGAACGAGGCGGCTGCGGCGGCAACATCGCCTACAACCTGGCCCTGCTGGGCCAGAAACCGCTGCTAATGGCGACCGTCGGGCAGGACGCGCCGGAGTACATCGCCTGGTTGCGCGAGCAGGGGGTCGATACCGGCGGCGTGCTGCAACTCCCGGACGAGTTCACCGCCTCCTTTTTTGTCTCCACCGATCAGGACAACAACCAGATCGCCAGTTTTTACACCGGCGCGATGGCCCGGGCCAGCGAAATCAGCTTTTATG
This sequence comes from Anaerolineae bacterium, assembly GCA_046757065.1. Lineage (GTDB taxonomy): Bacteria > Chloroflexota > Anaerolineae > 4572-78 > JBHHXL01 > JBHHXL01. The sequence continues at coordinate 4,900 of JBHHXL010000280.1, read as the reverse complement.
ATTACCGGGATCGAGATATCGAACTGGCCATCATCTCGCCCAATGACCCCGGGGCGATGGTCAAATACGCCCGCGAATGCCGGGAGCTGGGCATCCCCTACATTTACGACCCCAGCCAGCAGATCCCTCGCTTGAGCAAGGAAGACCTCATCCAGGGGATCGAGGGGGCCAAGCTGCTGGTTGTCAACGATTACGAATTTGAGATGATCAAGAACCAGACCGGCCTCAAGGGTCAGGACCTCAGGTCAGCCGTTGAGGTGACAGTCATCACCCGGGGCGAGGCCGGTTCTACGATCTACGCCGACGGCCAGCAGCCGCTCGACATTCCCATTGTGCCGACGCGCCGCCTGGCCGATCCGACGGGGATGGGCGACGCTTATCGAGCCGGGCTGGTCGCCGGTCTCTGCCAGGGCTTCGATTGGGAAATCAGCGGGCGACTGGGCGCGCTGACGGCCACTTATGTGCTGGAAGAGCACGGCACGCAACGCCACCGCTACACCCTCCGGCAATTTGTGGAACGCTACCGCCAAAATTTCGGCGATATATCTGCTTTGGAGGCTCTTTTATCCGGAGTGGAAAAACAAACGGATTAAACTCAGACGCACAATTTATCATTATAGGAGCTACCAGTGACGAAAAACTATGATGTAAAAGACCTGGAGCTGGCCGAACAGGGCCGCTGGCGCATCGAGTGGGCGCTGGAGGAAATGCCGGTCGTTCGCTCGTTGATGAAGCAGTTTGCCGCAGAACGGCCGTTGGAGGGGGTGAAGATGAGCGCCTGCCTCCACATCACCACCGAGACGGCCAACCTGGCCCGTGTGTTGCAAAGCGGCGGCGCCGACCTGGTGTTGACGGCCAGCAACCCCCTCAGCACGCAGGACGACGTGGCCGCCGCCCTCGTGTCGGTGTTCGAGATCCCCACCTATGCCATCAAAGGCGAGGATAACGAGACCTATTACCAGCACCTCAACGCCGCGCTGGACCACCATCCAAACATCACTATGGACGACGGCGCGGATCTGGTCAGCGTGTTGCACAAGGAGCGCCCCGGCCAGATCCCCGAAGTCATCGGCGGCACCGAGGAGACCACCACCGGCGTTATCCGCCTGCGGGCGATGGCTGAAGACGGGGCGCTGCGCTTCCCGGTCATGGCCGTCAACGAAGCCAAGACCAAGCATCTGTTCGACAATCGATACGGAACCGGCCAGAGCACCCTCGACGGCATCATCCGGGCCACCAATATTTTGCTGGCGGGGCGGACCTTCACGGTGGCCGGCTATGGCTGGTGCAGCCGGGGCATCGCTATGCGCGCCCGCGGCCTGGGGGCCAACGTGGTCGTGACCGAGGTCGATGCGCTGAAGGCGTTGGAGGCGGTCATGGACGGCTTCCTGGTTATGCCGATGGTCAAGGCTGCCGCTCAATCCGATTTCATTTGCACGGCGACCGGCGATAAAAGCGTCATCGACCGGCAGCACTTTGAGGTGATGAAGGATGGCTGTTGCCTTGCCAACTCCGGCCACTTCAACGTGGAGATCAACATCCCTGCCCTGGAGGAAATGGCCGTCGAGAAGCGCAGACCTCGGCCCTTTGTCGATGAGTATATCCTGGCCGACGGTCGCCGCATCCGTCTGCTGGGCGAAGGCCGCCTGGTCAATCTGGCTGCTGCCGAAGGGCACCCGGCGGCGGTGATGGATATGAGCTTTGCCAACCAGGCCCTGGGCGCGGCCTATATGCTGGAACACGCCAGGGACCTGGAAAACAAAGTTTACGACATCCCCTCCGACATCGACCGGAGGATCGCCCGCCTGAAACTCGAAGCGATGGGCGTCAAAATCGACACCCTCACGTCCGAACAGGAGAAATACCTGACGAGTTGGGAGGAAGGAACCTGATTTTCCTTAGGTAGATCAAAATCTCAGGAGTCATCACGAGCGTGCAACGCACGCCACCGAGAACGAAAATGGGATTTTGGGGGGAACCTTCCTACGGTCGCCCCAAGCCCCCCGCTTCTCAATTACATTTTCGAAGGAGAAAGGGAATTATCTAATATGGCTACTACTTTTATGACTTCACCGAAGCTCTTCTTCACCAGCGAGTCGGTGACGGAGGGGCATCCTGATAAAATATGCGATCAAATTAGCGATGCGGTCTTGGACGCCATTTTTGCCGATGACCCTTATGCGCGGGTGGCCTGTGAAACGGCCACAACCACCGGCCTGATTGCCGTTATGGGCGAAATCACAACCGACACCTACGTGGACATCGCCCAAATCGCCCGCAACACCATCGAAGAAATCGGTTACACGCGGGCCAAGTACGGCTTTGATTATGAAACGTGTGGCGTTGTGGTCAGCATCAAAGAACAGTCGGCGGACATCGCCAGGGGTGTGGACCAGGCCCTGGAGGCCAGAACCGGCGAGATGTCGGACGAGGAGATCGACGCCACCGGCGCGGGGGACCAGGGGATGATGATCGGCTTTGCCTGCAACGAAACCCCCGAGCTGATGCCCTTGAGCATCTCCCTGGCCCATAAACTCTGCCATCGATTGTCCGAAGTTCGCAAGAACGGGACGCTAACTTATTTGCGCCCGGATGGCAAAAGCCAGGTCACGGTCGAATACGCCTACGGCAAGCCCAGGCGCGTGGACACGATTGTGATCTCCACGCAACACAGCCCCGAGGTGAGCCAGGATCAGATTCGGCGAGATGTGGTGCAATACGTGATCAACTACGTCGTGCCCGAAGGCCTGATCGATGATCGAACCAAGATCTACGTCAACCCCACAGGTCGCTTCGTGGTCGGCGGGCCTCAGGGCGACGCCGGCCTGACGGGCCGGAAGATCATCGTCGATACCTACGGCGGCGTGGCCCGTCACGGCGGCGGGGCCTTCTCCGGCAAGGACCCGACGAAGGTGGACCGCTCGGCGGCCTATATGGCCCGCTACATCGCCAAGAACCTGGTGGCGGCCGGCCTGGCCGAGCGGTTGGAGCTGCAAGTCAGCTACGCCATCGGGGTGGCTCACCCTCTGAGCCTGAACGTGGAGACGTTCGGCACCGGCAAAGTCAGCGACGATAAAATCGTTGACCTGATCAAAAAGTACTTCGACCTGCGCCCGGCGGCTATCATCCGCGATCTGGACCTGCGCCGGCCTATCTACAAGGCCACGGCGGCCTACGGCCATTTCGGGCGGGAGGACATCGACGCGCCGTGGGAGTATACGGACAAGGCCGAAATCTTGCGCGATGAAGCCGGGTTGTAGCTCGCTCTCGTGTCCGAGGGATAAACGAAGGACAGGCGGATACACCCGCCTGTCCTTTTCTACGTCTGATTCGGTTCACATCCTATTCCCCAGCAATGGCCGCCTCCGCACCTCCCAAAGCCGGAGCCAGAATCAAATCCTCCTCCCGCCTGGCGAAGAACCCCCAGAACATCAGGCTGGCGGCCAGGATGCAGGCGGCCATCAGGAAGAACGGCGTCCGGAAGTCGCCGGCGTTCATCAACTGGGCGCCGAGGTAGCTGGCCCCGCCCGACAGGGCCGAAGACAGGGCCAGCTCGAGGCCGACCTGCGTCCCTCGCTCGCTCGGATCGAGAATCTCCATCGCAAAGGCCGAGCGGACCGGGGAGGCCATATTCATCATCGTAATGCGGAGGACGTGAGCCAGCCCGGCCACGGTCAGCACCGAGCCGAGCGCACCCCCCACATCCGGCGAGAAGGCGATCAGCAGGATGAAGGGGATGGCCGCCAGGCGGGTGTAAACCACCGATCTGACCTTGCCCAGCCGGGCCGCAACCAGGGGCACCAAAAAGGCCCCTACCACCAGGAACGCCTCCCCGGCGGCAAAGGTGGCCCCGATCTCTACCTCGGGGCTGCCCAGGTTTTGCCGGAAAAAGACGTTCATCAGCGGCAGGGCAAAGCCCGCCCCCAGGCCGAGGACCGCTTCCGGGGCGGTTAGCCGCCAGATGCGGCCGGGGTGCCTGACCCCGGCGAACAGCGACCGCCAGCCCTGGCTCGCGATCCGGGGCGTGGCCACCTGCTGCAACATCACCGCCGGGATGAGCGAGGCAAACCAGCCGCCGATGCCGACGTAGGCCACCGCCCGGTACAATTCGACCCTGGCCCCTTCGCCCGCCCCGGCGAAGACGAGCGGCACCAGGCCGGCCAGGGCCGAGCCGATGATCGCCGCCGCCGTCCGCGTCCCGTCCGAGACGCTGAACAGGTGCACCCGCTCGAAATCTTCCGAGTTCTCGGCCATGAAAGCCGGTTCGGCCACGCCGTGCAGGGCGCTAAACGCCCCGCCGATGACCGCCGTGACCAGCAGCAGGGCCGGGTTCGCGGTGGAAATGGCGATCAGGGACATGACCGCCCCCATCCCGTCGCCCAGGATGAACGACAACTTGCGCCCCATGCGGTCCGAGATCAGCCCGGCCGGGATCGACAGGGCGGCCCGGGTGATCGCGGCCAGCAAAATCCGCAAGCCGATGAAGGCGATGTCGAAGCCGACCGCCAACAGGTACAGGTTGAACAGGACCGTCCAGGTGCCGAAAATGACGTCCATGCCGACCACGTGGATCATAAACAGGCGGGCGTTGCGGCTGAAGAGGCGCATTTTGCCCACGTAGCCCCGAAAGCCGGTCAGGCTCTCGAAGTCCGCCGCCGATGTGGCCCGGTTCCGGCGAGACCTGCCGGCGAAGAGGATGAGCGAGACGACGGCGATGACCAGGGCCCCAAAGGCCAGGAAGCCCCAGGCCAGCGCCCCGGCAATGACCGAGGCTTCGCCCTCGCCGCCGTGAGCCTGGGCCGTCGCCGGCATTGCAAAGACCAGGAACAGCGCCAGTGCAATCTTGAGAAATGACGGTGATTTCAGTTGGAGCATACAGTTCCCCCCAATAAAGTAGATG
>JBHHXL010000279.1:0-6447 GCA_046757065.1 Anaerolineae bacterium | reverse complement strand
AACTGAATATTCGAAATTTTTAAAGGGCCGTTCAGGGGGGCGGGCATTGGGGAGAGAGGCTTAGCCGGTTAAGCCCTTCTCCCCAGTTCCTGGCCTCCTAACGGCTCACGACCATAGGAGGATTTACAAAGACTATGAGTGACGAACATGGACATCGCTTTGTCGCCCGGCTGGGCGATGGCGACGTCATATTTGAAGTAGGCCGGCTGGCAATGCAAGCCGGCGGCGCGGTTACGATCCGTGTTGGCGACAACGTGTTGCTGGTAACCGCCACAGCCAGCAAAGAACCCCGCGAAGGTCTCAACTTTTTCCCGCTCAGTGTTGAATTTGAAGAAAGGCTTTACGCCGCCGGGCGTATCCCGGGCAGCTTCTTCCGTCGCGAAGGCCGCCCCAGCGAGGATGCGGTTCTGGCCGCTCGCCTGATCGACCGCCCCTTGCGCCCGCTCTTCAACAAGAAATCTCGTAACGACGTGCAGATCATCGCCACCATCCTGTCGAGCGACACCGAGCACCACCTTGACATCATCGGCATTAACGGGGCCAGCGCGGCCCTGATGATCAGCGATATTCCCTGGGGCGGGCCGGTAGGTGCGGTCCGCATCGGCCTGGTCAATGACCAGTTGGTGGTCAACCCTTCCATCGAAGTGATGGACGACAGCGTGTTGGATTTGCGCATCGCCGGCACCGCCGATGCCATTCTGATGGTAGAGGCCGGGGCCAACGAGGTCTCCGAGCACCGGATGCTGGAGGCGTTGCGTCTGGCGCACGAGTCAATTCAAGACGTGATCCGCGTCCAGCACGAAATGGCGGCGGCGGTTGGCAAAGCCAAGCGCGAGTTTGCCGTGGCCGAGATTCCGGAGGCCACGCGTCAGCTTGTTTTGGAGCGCCTGGGAGACAAAATCGCCTCCGTCCTGGCCCAAGGCCACAGCAAAGAAGAGCTTGACGCCGCCCTCAACGCGATCCGCGAGGAGCTGCTGGCTTCGTTCGAAGCTGACGAGGAGATCGAGCCCCGGCAAGTGCAAGAGGTCTTCAGCGAGGTCTTGAAAGAGACGATTCGCGCCCGTATTCTAAACGAGGGAGTCCGGCCCGACGGGCGGGATACGACCACCATTCGCCCGATTTGGGGCGAAGTGGGCTTTCTGCCGCGCGCGCACGGCTCCGGCCTTTTCACCCGGGGCGAAACGCAGGTGGTGACCATCGCCACCCTGGGCACGCCTCGTGATGAGCAGCGGCTGGACACCCTGAGCCCGCAGGAAACCAAACGTTATATGCATCACTACAACTTCCCGCCCTTCTCGGTGGGCGAGACGGGCCGGGTTGGCAGCCCTCGGCGCCGCGAGATCGGTCACGGCGCGCTGGCCGAGCGGGCCCTGCTGCCAATGCTCCCTTCAGAGGCAGAGTTTCCCTACGTGCTGCGCCTGGTTTCCGAGGTGGTGAGTTCTAATGGCTCAACCTCTATGGCCAGCGTCTGCGGCTCCTCGCTGAGCCTGCTCGACGCCGGCGTGCCGCTCAAGTCGCCAGTGGCCGGGGTGGCCATGGGCCTCATCAGCGAGGAGGACCGCTTCGCCGTCCTGACCGACATTCAGGGAATTGAGGATGCTCTGGGCGATATGGATTTCAAGGTGGCCGGCACGCGGGAGGGCATCACCGCCCTGCAGATGGACATCAAAATCAAGGGGCTGCCCTGGGACGTGCTAGATCAGGCCCTGGCCCAGGCCAGGGAGGGACGCCTGTTTATCCTGGACAAAATGAATGAGATCATCAGCCAGCCGCGCGAGGAACTTTCTCCTTACGCCCCCAGGTTGACCACGATCCAGATCGATCCGGAGAAAATCGGGCAGGTTATTGGCCCTGGCGGTAAAGTGGTCCGCGCCATTCAGGAGGAAACCGGGGTCACCATCGACATCAAGGACGATGGCACGGTCTTCATCGCTGCCGCGGACGGCGTCGCCGCCGAGGAAGCCAAGCAGCGCATCGAGTTGATCGTTGAAGAGGCGCAGATCGGCAAGATTTATACGGGCCGGGTCGTGCGCACGACCAGCTTTGGAGCCTTTGTGGAAATCTTACCGGGGACCGATGGTCTGGTTCCCATTTCGCAACTGGCCGACTACCGGGTTCCCAGCGTGGAGGACGTGGTCCAGGTCGGGGATGAGATCATGGTCATGGTCATCAATATCGACCGCGAGGGCAAGATTCGCCTCTCGCGCCAGGCCGTCCTGGAAGGCTGGACGGCCGAGGAGGCGCGCGAACGCGACCGCAGGCCCTCCGGGCGGGGCGGCGATGGACGGCGAGGCGGGAGAGACCGCCGGGGCGGCGGCCACCGAGATCGACGCCCCCGGAATCGGCCCCGGCGTTAGCTTTCACAACCCTTTCAGGCTGAAGGATCTATGTATCACTTAGAACCCCCCAATCCTTTTGATCCTTTTGGGGAAGATGAACGGTCTCCTTCTGTGTTCCGGCAACTGCTGCGGGGCATTCGGGACGTGCTGGAGACCATCGTCCCCGCTCTGATCATCGCCCTGTTGATTAACATCTTCCTGGCGCAGGCGACGCGGGTCTACGGCCAGAGTATGGAGCCCAACCTTCACCCGGACCAACGCCTGGTGATAGAAAAACTTAGTTTCCGCCTCCACGCGCCCCAACGGGGGGACGTCGTCGTCCTGCGAGTCAGCGATCAGTCCAGGGATTTGCTGATCAAGCGCGTCATCGCCCTCCCCGGCGAAACCGTGGAAATCCGTAACGGCCACGTCTTCGTCGATGGGGTGCAATTGGATGAAGAGTATCTGGCAAATTTGACCTCAGGCTCTTACCCGCCGACGTATGTCCCGCCGCTGCACATCTTCGTCCTGGGCGACAATCGCGGCTTCTCCAACGATTCGAGGTCATTCGGGATGGTTCCCCTTGAGAACCTGGTCGGCAGGGCCTGGTTCTCATACTGGCCGCCAGAGCAAATCGGTTTCGTCAGGTAAGTTGGGTGATCGGTTAACCAGTTGACCAGTTGACCAGTTGACCGGTTAACGGGTCGACCAGTTAACCCGTTAACCAGCCAACCAATTCACCAATTTATGACCCCTCCCTTCGATCCCCAACAGATTGAGGCCATCTTCTTTGATCTGGACGGTACCCTGATCGACACCGACGATCTGGCTGTGTCCGCCCTGGCCCAACGTCTGGGCCCGCTTGCGCGATATTTGAAGCGTGACCCGCAGCGAGTTGCCCGCCGCCTGGTGATGTGGGCCGAGACGCCGGGCAACCGGCTGGTCACCTTCTTCGATTGGCTGGGTCTCGACGACAATATCTTTCGCCTGGGCGATAAGCTGCGAAGCTGGCGCGGCCTGCGCCCTCGCGCCCGGTTGCCCCTGGTGCCGGGCGTGGCTGAGATGCTGGCGGCGCTCAAGCCCCACTACCGGCTGGGGGTCGTCACCACCCGCGGCCGGCGCGACGCCCGATCTTTCATCGAGCAACACCGCCTGGGCGGGCTGTTTGAAATCGTCGTCACCCGCGAGACCACCCTTCGCTTGAAACCGCACCCCGCGCCGGTCCTGTACGCCCTGCGCAAGTTGCAGCTCCCCGCCGACCGCTGCCTGATGGTTGGCGATACCACCGCCGATGTGCTGGCCGGCAGACGGGCCGGGGCGTGGACGGTAGCCGTGCTGTGCGGCTTCGGCGAACGCCCGGAGTTGGAGAAAGCCGGCGCCCATCGAGTGCTGGATAGCACGGCCCACCTGCCCCGCGCGTTGGGTGTTCTGTAGCGCAAACTGTTAGTTTGTGCGGGTCAACAAAGTACGCAGGACCTTGTTTGACCTACATTACAGGCCCAACTTTGGATTTACTGAGTATAATTCTCGGCCTACGGCTCGTCAGGGTTATGTAAGGAGAATTGTTATGGGGTCTACCTACACCCTGGAGGGGCAGGGGGCGCTGTTGCAACACGGACGGCTCGTTGCCCGCGTCGATTACCACCTTTCCCTGCCGACCCAGACCCACTTTGTGACCAGCGCCAACCCAACGCTTCACCCCGACGAGCACCTGGCTGGCTTCATCCTGCTGCCTAAAAACCAGGGCAATCTGCCCTTGCAGGCCTACACTCTGGAACTGACCGACAAGCAGCGCCTGCCCATCGTTGTTGAACGGCGGTACAAGACGATGAAACACCGGGGCCAGACGCGGGTATCGTTTTGGGTCAAACTGGACCGGGCCTGAGCTACGGCGTGTAGTCTTGCAGGATCGAGCCGCCGATGAACTCGCGCAAGATGGAGTTGTCGGGGATCAGGTCCGCCGGGCACGGCTCGAACCATTGCAGGAACGACAGCACGCGCTTGGCCTCCAGGTGCGGAACGGAGCCGGGCTTGACCTCAAGCAGCAGCGGCTCGACCAGCGGCTTGAGCACTGCCAGTTCGTAAACCAGGGCCGAGTTGAACATAACATCGGCGTTTTCCTGGAAGGGGAAAATCCACTTGTGCTCGCCGCGACGGACCTTCGGCCAGCGCGAAATCGTCTCCTGGGCCGTGTAGCCCCGCTGGGCGGCGTCGCGGATGATGCGCCGGATCAGGCGGGTGTCGGTGGTGGGCACGCGGTTGTGGTGGTCGATGTTGAGTTGGGTCAGGGCCGAGACGTACACCCGAAAGATGCGTTCCAGCGGGATATGCGGCACCAGTTCCGGGTTCAGACCGTGAATGCCTTCGACGATGATAATGTGATCGTTGCTGATGGTCAACGGCTCGCGCCACTCGCGCTGGCCGCTGATGAAATTGTAGCCGGGCATCGTGACCGTTTCACCGTCCATCAAGCCCACCAAAACCTTGTTGAACAATTCCAGGTCTAACGAGTACAACGACTCGTAATCGTAATCCCCCTCCTCATCGAGAGGGGTCTTCGACCGCTCGACGATAAAATCGTCCAGGGGGATAGCTACCGGCAACATCCCCTGCGCCCGCAATTGGATGGCCAGTCGCTTGGAGAAGGTCGTTTTGCCGGAGGAGGACGGCCCGGAGATCATCACCAGGCGCACGGTATCGCGCCGGCTCACAATCTCCTCGGCGATGTTCGCCACGCGCTTTTCGTGTAGCGCCTCCGAGACCAGGATGACCTGGCGCATCTGGCCCTGGCGCAACTGCTCATTCAAACGGCCCACGTCCCGCACGCCGAGAGTCTTCATCCACTCGCCATATTCGTTGTAGACCGCGACCAGCTTCGGATAGTCACGCGGCTCCTGGATGACGTCCGGCTGGCTGGGGCGCGGGTATTGCAGGACCGTGCCATCCCCATAAGGGCGCACGGCGAATTTCTGCAAATAGCCGCTGGAGGGGACCATATAGCCGTGCAGGTAGTCTCGCGTCTGGCCCAGGGTGTAGAGCGTCAGGTATTCCTTGCGCCGCGAGGGCAGCAGCCGCAGTTTGTCGTGCCAGCCTTTGGCCTCGAATAGCGCCTGTACTTCGTCCAGGGGCACGCGCTCTTTGTGGATAGGCAGGTCCGCTTCGACCATCCGGCGCATATGCGCCTCCAGGCGCTGGCATTCCCCGGCAGTGAAAGGGGGGTGCCCCTCGACCTCGAAGTAAAGCCCGCCGAAGTTCAGCCCGTAGTCGATGACGATGCGCGCCGTGGGGAACAACTCCTCGGCGGCGGCCACCAGCAGCAACGCCAGCGAGCGGCGGTAGATGCGCATGCCGTCGCTTTCGGCCAGGGTGATCAGGCGCACGTTCAAATCGGTGTAGGCGTGGTAGGTCAGCTCGCGGAGCTGGCCGTTGACCACGCAGGCGATGACCGGCGGCCCGGAGGGGTCCGCGGCCAGCCTGGCAAAAGCCTCTAGGGTCGTGCCTTTGGGGCCTTCCCAAATCTGGCCGTCATCGAACTGAATCTGCACCGTGCGGCGCGCCTTGGCTGGTTTGATCTGGCTGGTGTCCGGTTGGCGGCTCATGGCGCTCCCAAATCCAACGGGCCGGCCAGCATTGCCAGCAGCAGTTTTACGGCGTTTTCCACATCGTCGATGTCCACCATCTCTGAAGGGGTGTGGACGTGCCGGCAGGGGATCGACAGCGCCCCGGCCGCCGCCCCGCCGCGGGCGATCTGCATAGCGGCGGCGTCAGTGGTGCCGAAGGTCAGCACCTCAAGCTGGTAGGGGATGTTGTTCTTCTCCGCCGCCTCGATCATTCGTTCCTTCAGCCGGGGGTGGACGATCATGCCCAAATCCATCACTTTGATCGCCGGGCCTTTGCCCAGGTAGACCGGGAAGTTTTTCGTTTCGGGCAGATCGCCGCTGTCGGTCACATCCAGGGCGATAGCGATATCGGGCTCGACCCGGTGGGCGCTGGTGCGCGCGCCGCGTATGCCGACCTCTTCCTGCACGGTGAAGACGAAGTGGATTTCGTGCGGCGTTTTCCCTAACTGCCGCAGCGTTTCGATCTGCACCACGCAGCCGATGCGGTCGTCCATACTTTTGGCCACGGC
>JBHHXL010000278.1:0-6472 GCA_046757065.1 Anaerolineae bacterium | reverse complement strand
CGCACCCGCTCAACCTGTTGGCGAAATGCCCAAGTCGTGATATTATAAACCGGTTTCAACAGTGCCGTTTTGGAGCGAGCACGGAGCCGATGAACCCGATAAACTTACTTCACCTGGCCGATATTCACATCGGTATGGAGAATTATGGGCGCTTCGATACGAGATCGGGGCTGAACAGCCGCGTCGTGGATTTCTTGCGGCGGATGAGCGAAGCCATCGATTACGCCCTGGCGCGCGAGGTGGACGTCTGTATTTTCGCCGGGGATGCCTACAAGAACCAGCGCCCCAATCCCACCTACCAGCGCGAGTTTGCCCGCCGCATCAAACGCCTGGCCGATGCCGGGGTGCCGGTCATCCTGCTGGTGGGCAACCACGATATGCCCGCCGCCCACCTGGCCGCGTCCAGCATCGACATCTTTGGAATCCTGGATGTACCCAATGTCATCATCGCCGCCCGCGAAGAGGTTCATCAGGTGACCTGCCGGCGAGGGCAACCGCTGCAAGTGGCGACTGTGCCCTATCCCCTTCGCAGTCGTCTGCTGGTTCACGATCAGTTCAAGAATATGACCATTGAGGAGTTGGACCAGGCCCTGGTTGACATCGTCAGCGATAACATCCGCACCCTGGCCGCCGAAGCCGTGGAAAAACCGGACCTCCCCGCCATTCTGACCGGGCATTTCTCGGTGAGCGAGGCCCGGCAGGGCAGTGAGCAAAGCGTGATGATCGGGCGCGATGTAATCATTCTCAAAAGCGTGCTGGCCGATCCCGTTTGGGACTACGTGGCTATGGGGCACATCCACAAGCATCAGGAACTTAACAACGGCGCTCGACCCCCCATCGTTTATCCCGGCAGTTTGGAACGCATTGACTTTGGGGAGGAGCGGGAGCCGAAAGGGTTTGTCTGGGTCGAATTAGACACCGAACGCCGCCAGGCAGCCTGGGAGTTCGTGCGGACGAAAAGCCGGCGCTTTCTGACCATCCGCCTTGATGTGACCGGGTCGGACGACCCGATGCCCGACATCCTGGATGCCATCGAGGCCCACGACGTGGATGAGGCCATCGTGCGGGTGATCATTACGGCCAGGGAGGAGCAAGAGCCGCTGATCGAGGACCGGCCTATCCGCCAGGCGTTAGGTCAGGCCAGTTTCATCGCCAGCATCGTCCGCGATGTGACGCGGTTGTACCGCAAGCGGTTGGGCGATCATTCCATTGAGGAGCTGACCCCGGCTCAGGCGCTGGAGCTATATCTGGAGGTCAGGGAAACGCCGCCGGACCGCAAAGAGGTGCTGTTAAAACACGCAGAGGAGATTTTCCGCGAGGGTTAGCCGGCGAGCGACTGCCAGTAATGGCAGATGTCATTCAGGGGGCAAATCTCGCAGCGTGGCCGGCGAGCGCGGCAGATTTCTCGCCCGTGCCGGATCAGGTTGACGTGGAAGGGGTAGTACAGGTCAACCGGCAGCAGTTCCTCCAGGACATCGTGAGCTTTTTCGGCGGTCGTCCGGGCGGTAATCAGGCCCAGCCGTTGGCTCAGGCGGTGGACGTGGGTATCCACCGGGAAGGCAGGCATCCCCAGCGAGAACAGTAGAATAATCGCTGCCGTTTTGGGGCCGATGCCCTTGATTTGGGTGAGCCAGGCTTTAGCTTCGGGAACCGGGCTATCTTTTAGAAAATCGAGGGTCAACTCCCCCCGCTCGCGGTGGATAAAGGCCAGCGCCGCCTTGATGCGCGGCGCTTTTTGTTTGGCCAGCCCGGCCGGTCGAACGGCGTCGGCGATCTCGGCCACCGCTGCGTCGCGTACTTGTTCCCAGGTCGAGAACCGTTCGCGCAGCCGGTTGAAAGCCCGGTCCCGGTTCACGTCGGACGTATTCTGGCTCAGGATGGTGTTGACCACCTCGGAAATGGGATCGAGGTGAGGATACCATTCCGGCCGGCCGTAGACATCGATCAGGCGGCGGTGGATCAACAACGCCCTGGCCTTTAAATCGGCGCTGGATTCAGGCATAGCGGCTATTGTACTGTTGTTTGGGATGCCTGTCTACTGTATAATCAGGGCATGCAGCGAGGGTGGTTGATCGTTTCGGCGTTGGTGATTGCAGCCACAGGTTTTGCCGGGTTGGCCTTTGTGGTTACTCGCCTGTACCCCTCGGATCCTTTATCGCGGCCAGATCATTTAGTGCGGGGCCTGTTTATTTTTCTGCTCTTCGTCTCGATCGGCGCCGGGTTTGTGCCGGTTGCGGCTTATCTGAACCGCCGCTTTGCCAGGGGGAATTGGCTCAAGCGGGATCCGGGGCGGTTGCTACGCGAGGGCATTTGGGTTGGCCTGTTTGTGGCGGTCTGCGCCTATCTGAGGCTCTATTTCTTCTTGAATTGGACGCTGGTTGCGGTGCTGGCGGGGGCGCTGGCGTTGATGGAAACCTTTTTTTTAACGCGGGAGTAGGGCGGTATTGGGCCTACGCAAGGGAATAGCAGGTTTTAACACAGAGACCGCAAAGAAGCACAGAGAGCAACATCTATTCGGCTTGAAATTTCACGCCGATCAGCAGCGTTCCAAGCTGGACGGTGTCGCCGTCGCGCAGGGTTTTCGGCAGGTAGGGGTTCAACCTTTCGCCGTTGAGGAAGGTGCCGTTGACGCTGCACAAGTCTTCGAGAGCGATGGCGCCATCTCGTTTCAGGATTCTGGCGTGGCGGCGCGAGATCGAGTCGTCGATGAGGACGATCTCCGGAAATACATCCTCGGTTGGGTCCGCCCGCCCGATGTGAATGTCCTTATCGAGCGGCAGCTCCACTTCCCGGCTCTCCCCAATTTTCAACCGGATGGCTAACGCCCTGGGCTCTGGCGGGCACGAGACGGTGTTCTTGCCGTTGCCGGCCGGCTCTCCGGCCCACTGCGGTTCTTCCAACGGGTCGGTATCCCGGGTGTTGTCATCCAGCAGATACTGACCGCATTGGTCGCAAAACAGTGTGTTATTTACATGCGACATTTGACAAGAAGGACAGCTAATCATCATCAATTTCCCTGGGAAACGCGATGGTCGGTCAAGGAATTGGTGGATGTTTCTCAGCCTACTATATCAAGGAAAGGTTTGACCCCGGTTGGACGGTGGTTAGAAAAATCTATGAATCTGGCGGAGTAGCTGCGGCGGAAATGCCTCTAGGGCTGGCGGTACAACCACCAAAATTCTTCCGGGGGGTAATATTTCCGGACCGTCGCCTCCCAAACGAACCCCTCCGACCTCAGGAGACCCCGCAGGCGCTCATCGAGGGAGGCCAGTCGCCTCGCCAGCGACTCCGGCAGGGCCGGGGCGACCTGTTGCAGGGCGTGGATGCGCGACCGCCGCCAGACCTGGTGGGGATAGTCGTGGGCGCAGTTTTGAAGGTCGCCGGCGCACTCGTCCAGAAACCAGGCCCAGGTGTTGAGCAGGCTGCGCAGTTCCTTTTCAACCTTGCGCTGGAAGCCCTCTTCCTGCCGTTGCCGGGCCAGCTCAAACTGGGAGACGCTGCCGGTCAGCGACAGGTCTTCGTCTCCGGTCAAGTCCCCGGCTTCCAGGCGGGCCCGGTATTCCAAAAACGCCCCAATCGAGCCCTGGGCCAGACCGCCGTGGTAGGTCAGGCTCAGGGTAACGAAAAGCGTGTCGCTGGCCAGATAGTCGGCCATAGCCTCGGCGATTTCCCGGCAGTAGTCCAGGGCCCAGGCTCTATCGCTGGCCGACCAGTCGTGGTTCAAGGGTAACATAGCCGGTCCTCCCGTATTTCTCAACCCTCAGGCCACCAGGATCGGCTCATCGGCGGGGATGGCCAGGAGGTCGTATTCCATAGCCCCGCTAATGAGTACGGGGGTCATCGTCCCGACCGGCAATTCCTTCTCGATGATGACATACCCGTCGATTTCGGGCGCGTCGCGGTAGGAGCGGGCGACGCTGAGGCCCTCTTGCGTTCCTTCAACCAGTACCTCCAGATGGCGGCCAATTTGGGCCTGGTTCCGCTCCAGGGAAATCGGTTGCTGGCGGGCCATCAAACGTTCCCACCGCTCCTGCTTTACCTCGTCAGGCAGCGGGTTGGGCAGGTCGAAAGCGGGCGTGCCCGGTTCCGGCGAGAAGGTAAAAGCCCCCAGCCGGTCGAATTGCACGGCCTCGATGAAATCCAACAACCCTTGAAACTCTGCCTCGGTTTCGCCGGGGTAGCCGACAATGAAGGTTGTGCGCAGGACGGCCCCGGGCATTGCCTGGCGGAAATCTTCGAGCCAGCGCCGAACCTTTTCGACGTTGTGCGGGCGGCGCATCCGTTTCAGCGTATCCGGGTGGCCGTGCTGGAGTGGCAGGTCGATATAGGGGATGATCTGAGGCTGAGCGGCCATAACCTCGATCAGCCGCCGGCTGATGTGGCCGGGATAGGCGTACATCAACCGAATCCACCTGACCGGCGAGGCCGTCACCGCGATTTGTTCCAGCAAGGTCGGCAGGCCGTCGATTTCGCCCCAATCGCGGCCATAAGCGGTGGTGTCCTGGGCGATGATGATGATTTCGCGGACCCCGCTTTCGGCCAGACGTTGCGCTTCGAGCAGCAGGTGCTGGCGGGGGCGGCTGCGCTGCAAGCCCTTGAAGCCGGGGATGGTGCAGAAAGCGCAAGGGGCCGAGCAACCGTCGGCGATTTTCAGGTAGGCGCTGGCGCGACCTGCATCGACCTGCCGCCGGTCGAGGGCAACGGTTTCAATGGGAACATCGCCGGTTTCCGGGAGGTGGTAGATGGGTTCGTGGCGGGTGTTGGCCCGCAGTTTCTGGATGAACGGGACAATATCCGGCCAGGCGCGGGTCCCGATCAGGCCATCCAAACCCGCCACCTGGCGCGTAATCTCGCGGCCAAAGCGTTGGGCCATACAACCGGCGGCGATTAGCAATTGCCCGTCGCGTTTGTGCGCGGCCAGGGTTTGCAGGGCTTCCAACGATTCTTCCCTGGCAGCCTGCAAAAAGCCGCAAGTGTTAACGATGAGTATGCCCGCCTCGTCGGGGGTGCTGACCGATCTGTAATCGGTTTGCAGGAGCATCTCGCTGATGCCCTCGGAGTCCACCTCGTTTTTGGGGCAGCCCAGCGTGAGGAGATAAAAGCTATCGCTTGCCGGTCGTTTCTTTTTGCTCATAGGAAATCAACGTTGAAGGAGGGGGTGGAGGGGCGTCAGGGTAAGAACCCCCACGGGTTCCGCTGCACGCCCTTCTGGATAATTTCAAAATGCAGGTGGGGGCCGGTGGAATTGCCGGTGGACCCCACTTCGCCGATTTGCTGGCCTTTGGCCACAGAATCTTCAACCTGCACGTAGTAAACGCTCAGATGCGCGTACAGGGTTTGAAAGCCGTTGCCGTGGTCGATGACGACGAGCCGGCCATAGCCCGTATCGTCCCATTGGGCGGCGACAACATAGCCGGAGTCGGCGGCGGCCACCGGCGCGCCGGTCCAACTGCCGATGTCCAACCCCCGGTGCCGGTCCCAATAACCCTGGGTAATCTGGCCGCTGACCGGCCAGGCGAAGGCTCCGCTGCCCACGGCGGCGGCTTCAGGGACGGGACCATCGTAAATCATAACCCGCTTGGGAACGTAAGGCTTGGTTCCACCGGGCACCAGATACCATTGCCCGGCCTGAAGTTCCGGGGCTTCCGGGTCGATCTGGTTGAGAGGATGGTTGATAATATCGGCCACGCTGGCCAGGTAGGTGGTGGCCAGTCCTTCCAGGGTGTCGCCCTCGCCGGCCTGGTGGTAAACCCCATCGGCCGGCAAGATCACCAGTTCCTGACCGGCCCGTAAGAGATCGGGGTTGTCCTCCAGCCTGCCGTTGGCCCACATAATGGTTTCAGGCGCTAATTCGAACTGGGCGGCAATGCTGATGACCGTATCGCCGGGCTGGACAACATAGGTGGTCAATTCCAGGCGTGGGCGTTCCGGGATAATCGTCTTTGGCACAGCCGCCCGGATGAAAGCAGCCCTGTCCACATCCGGCTGCGCCGCCGGCAGGGGTAACGGCTCTTCGGCCGGTTCGGTCAGTGTGGTCTGAACGGCGGGCGTGGAAATCGATGGCGCAACATACCGGCGCGCGCGAAGTCTCTGCTGAGGCAGGCTGACGTTTCCGAACGCAACTGCGGCCAGAGCGAGGCCAACGATCAGCATATGGTTGAGGCCGCGTTGCAGAAAACCTGCGTCGCCCCCGATCGCTTGCAGCCGCGCTGCTATAGGCCAGTCGGTCTCGATTGAGCCAAGATACCTGGCAATCGGCCTGAACCGGTCCCCCTCTTTGGGCAGGGATATTTTAGCCCGATTGGCCAAAGGCTCTTGCATACAGCCACCTCGCAAAAAACTGGTGCGGCATGATAACCGACCAGTTTCTTCCTGTCAAGTTATTACTCAGCCCTGGGTGCGTCCCAAAAATTAGGCGAGTTTCACATGTCATTCTGAACGCAGCGTAGCGGAGTGAAGAATCCCCAGAAAC
>JBHHXL010000277.1:0-6517 GCA_046757065.1 Anaerolineae bacterium | reverse complement strand
TTGAATGACAGCTTTCATCCACATCGGCCAGCGAGTGCCTAAACTCGATGCCCTGGACAAAGCCACCGGCCGGGCCATCTACGGCCACGATCTGACCCTGCCCGGTATGCTTCACGGCAAAATCCTGTGGAGCGAGCATCCCTTCGCCCGGATTTTGTCCGTGGACACCCGCCGGGCCGCGCGGTTGCCCGGCGTCAAGGCGGTGCTGACCGGGGCGGACAATCCGGGTGGGCGCTTCGGTTACGGCAAGGACAATGTCCCGTTGAAGCAGGACGTGGTGCGCTGGTACGGCGACGCCGTGGCCGCCGTGGCCGCCATCGACGAGGACACCGCCTCGGAGGCGCTGTCGCTGATCGAGGTGGAGTACGAGCCGCTGCCGCCGGTCTTCGATCCGGAAGCGGCCTTGCAGCCCGAGGCGCCCCTCATCCACGACTGGCGGGACAGCAACCTGTTCAACCGCTTCGTTTACTCCCACGGCGACGAGCCGGTCGAGGCGGCGCTCGACAGGGCCGACGTCGTGGTCGAGGACGAGTTCGAGCTGCCGTACGTCACGCACGCCTGTATGGAACCCAGCTTTGCTATGGCCGCCTTCGATTTGCAGGGGCGGTTGACCCTGTACAGCACCACCCAGATTCCGTTCCTGTTGCAAAAGGATTTGACCGAGGCCCTGGGCATCCCGGGCCGCGATATTCGCATCGTGCAGACGGCTATCGGCGGGGCTTTTGGGCGCGGGTTGGACATCTACCCCTTTGAGCCGGTATCGGCGATGCTGGCCAAAGCCAGCGGTCGCCCGGTGCGGATCGCCTTCAATCGCTTCGAGGAGTTCTTCGCCACCCCCGTCCGCCAGCCGATGAAGACCACCATCCGCACCGGCGTGAGCCGGGACGGTAGCCTGCTGGTGCGCGACGTGGAGGGCATCCTCGATTGCGGCGCGTACGTTTCCTGGGGCGTGGTCACGCCGGTGGTGATGATGGAGACGGTGGCCTCCCTCTATCGCCTGCCCCACGCCCGTTTCGCGGTCGATGTGGTCTACACCAACAACGCCGTTACCGGGGCGATGCGCGGCTTTGGCAACCCCCAGTCCACCTTCTTCGTCGAGGTGGGGATGGACCGCGCCGCCGAAGCCATCGGTATGGACCCCCTGGAGTTTCGCCTGAAGAACGTCAACCGCCCCTTCGAGGAAACCCCCCAGGGCCTCAAGATCACCAGCTGCGGCCTGCGCGAGTGCCTGATCGAGATCGGTGAGGCCATCGACTGGAGCAAGCGCGAGCGGCCCCAGGAGGAGGGCGGCCGGCTCTCGTCTGCGCCCTCAAGCGTTGGCGACGCGCCCGGCGTGCAGGCCACCCTGCGGCGAGGCATCGGCGTGGCCTCGACCCTCAACGTCGGCGGCGGGGCGCGCATCTATCGCTCCGACGGTTGTGGGGCCACGGTCAAGGTGGATGACTTCGGGCGGGTGACGCTGGTCACCGGCGCAACGGAGATCGGGCAGGGGTCGGACGTGGTGCTGGCCCAGGTGGTGGCCGAGGTGCTCGGCGTTGACGTGAGGGATGTGGATGTGGTCAACGACGATACCAACATCAAGCTGTGGGACGTGGGCACCCACGCCAGCCGGACAACCTTCATCGCCGGAAAGGCGGCCTGGCTGGCCGCCCAGGACGCCAAATCGCAGATTCTGGCCTACGCCGCCGCCCTGTTAGACGTGCCCGTCGATAAGCTGGAAATGAAAGAGCGGGCGGTCGTCGTCAAAGACGCGCCCGATAAGTCGCTGTCGCTCGATAGGGTGGTACGCAAAATGCATTTCCGCCAGGGCGGCGAGGTCGTCCTGGGCCAGGGCTGGTACGACCCCGACACGCGCCTGGTCGATAAGGATACCTACAAGGGCAACATCTCGGCGGCCTATGGCTTTGGCGCTCACGCGGCGGAGGTCGAGGTCGATGTCGAGACGGGCCAGGTGCGGGTGCTGCGCATCGTAGCCGCCCACGACGTGGGCCGGGCCATCAACCCGATGTACGTCGAGGGCCAGGTCGAGGGGGGGATTCATATGGGCCTGGGCTATGCCTTGCTCGAAGAAATCCAGATGGAAGAGGGGCGCATCCTCAACCCCAACTTCCACGATTACCGCCTGGCGACGTCGATGGATATGCCGGAGATCGAAACCATCATCGTTGAAACCGAGGACCCCGAAGGGCCGTTCGGGGCCAAGGGGGTGGGCGAGATGGGCGGCAATCCCGTGGCCGCGGCCATCGCCAACGCCATCTACAATGCGGTCGGCGTGCGCATCAACAGCCTGCCCATCACCGCCGAAAAGGTGTTGCGCGCCCTGGATGCATTGGAGCAGGCAGACAGCAGATGACAGACAGCAGAGGGCAGACAACAGAGGATAGATAACAGACGGCAATTCTCATTTTGGCATTGTGGGCGCAGAAAATGTAGGACAAACTAACAGTTTGTCCCCGCCCTGGAATGCTAACGGGATTTGGAGGACGAAGGGAGAACTATGAGCTTTGTAAAATACGTGCAGCGGGTGGCTCTGGCCGTCGAAGACCTGGACCGGGCCCAGGAATACTTTGAGGGGGTGTTCGGGGCCAGGTTTCAGCCGGAGGAGACCATCGAAGATATGGGCATCCGCTACCGGCCCTTTGACATTGGAACCAGCAAGATGGAGCTGCTGCAGGCCATCCGCGATGACAGCCCGGTGGCGCGCTTTATCGCCAGCAAGGGGCAGGGGGTGCATCACATCACCTTTGAAGTCGATGACCTGGACGCGGCCATCGCCGAGGTCGAGGCGCGGGGCGGGCGCATTGCCTACCGCCATACCTACGCCGAGGGGGTGACCTTCGAGGGCGCTTACTGGCGCGAAGCCTTCATTCATCCCAAAGATTCCTTCGGCGTGCTGATTCACCTGGCCGAGGTGAAGCCGGTGGCTGGATAGCAAGAGTCGAAAGACGAATGACGAAGGACGAATGGTCCTTTGTACTATCCATCCTTTCGTCCTTCGTCCTAAGGAATGCGGCCTGACGGTCAAGCCGTCACCATCTTTGAAAGAACCTGCGAGCGAATGGGTTACCGGACACAAGATCTGATCTTTACGCTATACGGCGATTACATCGCCCCCCGGGGAGACGAAGCCTGGATCGGGCACATTATCGAGCTGATGGGGGTCTTAAACATCAGCCCCCAGGCCGTCCGCTCGACCCTGTCTCGGATGATGCGTAAGGGCTGGCTGCGCAGCCGGCGCGAGGGGCGGCACAGTTTCTACGCCATCACCCCCAAGACCGAATCGCTCCTGGCCGACGGCAGGCGACGCATTTACCATCCCCGCCAGGAGCCGTGGGATGGCTGCTGGCACATCCTGACTTACTCCATTTCCGAGGACCAACGCCACTTGCGCAATCGACTGAGGCAGCGGTTGATCTGGTTGGGCTTTGGCCGCCTTGGGTCCGCGGTGTGGATTTCGCCGCGCGATTTACGGCGGGAGGTGAGGCAGGTGACCGAGCGGCTCAAGATTTCAGACCAGGTGGATGTATTTTCGGGCGAGTATCTCGGGCTTTCCGACCCGCGTGACCTGGTCGAGCGTTGCTGGAACCTGGATCAATTGCACTCGGCCTACCAGGAGTTTATCGACCGCCACCGGGCGGCCTGGCAGCATTACACCAACCAGGTCAACAATAACTCCGCCAGCGCGCGCCAGGCGTTCGTGCGGCGCTTTCTGCTGGTCCACGAGTATCGCTCGTTTCCGTACGTCGATCCTAACCTCCCTTCCGATCTGCTGCCGGACGACTGGCTGGGCTATGAGGCCATCCATCTGTTTCAATCCTACGCTGCCCTGCTGGCCCCCAAAGCCAACGAATTCGTGGACGTGGTCCTGTCCACCGAACCGAGCGGCTGAGTGGTAGCGCCTTATATGACATATGTCATGGGTATTTGATGACATTTGTCACTAAACCGAAACCCGTTTAGCTGCTATAATCGCATCACTTAGTAACTGTCCGTAAATAACTTTTCACTTTTCCCCAAGAAACACCCTGCAAAAACGCCAAGTTATTTCTGGACAACTACTTAATACGAATCGAGAGTTAAAAGCGTTTTTGTCCCCTTACATATGTCACTTTTGTGACGATACCGCAAAATATGACATAAGTAGACCGGGCAGGCAGGGGGGTCCCGGCGGCAACGGTCCGGTCGAATGTCGAAGCAAACCGGCAAATGACGATCCAAAGTCAATGACATTCCCAGGAGGTAAGCGCATGCGTTATTTCAAGACCAAACCGGCTGACGAGTTTGGATTCCAGGACATCCTGTACGAAAAGGGCGATTGGGTGGCGCGGATAACCCTCAACCGGCCTTTCAACTACAACGCCTACAGCACCCTGGCCCTGGAGGAGCTGGCTACCGCCTTCCGGGACGCCAGCTTCGATGACCAGGTGGCGGTCGTCGTTTACACCGGGGCCGGCAGCCGGGCCTTTTGCACCGGCGGCGATGTCAAAGAGTACGAGGCGAATTACACCCAGACCCCCCGCGATTATTGGAAATATATGGGCCTGTTCAAAGCCTACATCGAAAGCATCGTCAACACCGGCAAGCCGGTCATCGCCCGCCTGAACGGGATGGCCGTCGGCGGGGGCAACGAAAGCCAGCTGGCCTGCGACCTGTCGGTCATTGCCGAACACGCCTTCATCGCCCAGGTGGGGACCAACGTCGGCAGCGTGGCCTGTGGCGGTTCGACGCAGTGGCTGCCCATCACCGTCGGCGACCGGCGGGCGCGCGAGATTCTGATGCTGAACGAGCGCATCCCGGCCTACCAGGCTTTGGAGTGGGGGCTGGTCAACCGGGTCGCGCCCTCGGTAACCAAAGATGGGCAGTTTATCGAGCGGGCCACGCCGGGGCAGATTAAGAAGGCCCAGAAGGAAGAGGACGGCTACGCCATCGATCTGAGCAAGCTGGACGAAGCCGTGGCCGAGCTGGTCGAGAAGCTCATCCGCAAGTTCCCCGAATGCACCCGCTACACCAAGCAAAACGTGAATTTCTGGAAGGATTTCGCCTGGCACCAGACCATCGGCCACGCCCGCGATTGGCTCTCGATCCATTATTCGTCCTGGGAGCCGCTGGAAGGGATGCAAGCCTTCGTCGAGAAGCGGCCCGCCGATTACGTCAAGCTGCGGGAACTGGCCGCCGCCGGCAAATCGAGCGAGTTCAAGTGGGGGCCTTACGCCCAGAACTGCCCCGCCTGCGGGGCCACCGGCATCCCCGCCGAGTTCAACTACTGCGGGGTTTGTGGAGCTTCTCTTAACGGGGCGGATGAAGTCAAGGACCCGGCAGAAACAACTCAGGCAAAATGACCTGCGTCTAGAAAGGAGCTCAAAATGACAGAAGTCGTGTTTCCAGAATGGCAAGGTCAGCCCCTGGACGAGGTGCTGTACCAATGCCGGGAGTTGCTGGAAGACATGGATTATCCGACAGTGCGCCGTTGGCGCGACGCCGGGGGGAAGGTCGTTGGTCACTTTCAGGTCTACTTCCCGGAAGAGATCGTTCACGCCGCCGGGATGCTCCCCATGAAAATCCGGGGCGCGCCGGTTGAGGCTATGCAAGCCGACTCGCGTTTTGGTTCGTACCTGTGTTCGATTCTGAAAACTTCGTTGGAATTGGCCTTGAGCAAACGGGTTGAACTGGAGATGTTCGTCACCCATCCCATCTGCGATGCCGCCCGCAACCTGGGGGCGGTCTGGGGGCGCAACTTCTCCTACCCCTGCCAGATCCTCTACCTGCCCCAGAACGCCAACTCCGGCCACGCCGCGCAATACCTGCGGGGTGAATACGAGCGGCTCAAGCGGAACGTCGAGGACATTGCCGGCCGGCAGGTGACGGACGACGATTTGCGGCAGTCGCTGGCCGTCTTCAACGAGAACCGGGCGCTTCTGCGCGAGCTGTATGCCATCAAGCGCGACAGCCCCTGGCTGATCTCCGCCGACGAAGCCTATGCCTTGCTGGCCGTGGGCGGGGTTCTCCCCCGCGAAGAGCACAACGAAATACTGCGCGCGGCTTTGCCGATGATCAAAGCACGAACCACCAAGCAGCAAGATAAGATCCGGGTTGTCTTTGAGGGCGGCTTCTGCGAGCAGCCCCCGCTGGACATGATCCGCACCATCGCTCGCTCCTGCTACGTGGTTGATGACGATCTACTCATCGGCCTGCGCTGGATTTTGGAAGACGTGCCGCTGGAAGGGGACCCGCTTCTGAACCTGGCCGAGGCGTACCTGGAGAAGTCTTCGTATAGTCCGGTCCAGCACGATCTACGCAAACCCAAGGAGATGATGCTGTTGGAGCGCATCAAGTCAGCCGGGGCCGAGGCCGCCATCATCACTGCGGCCAAAATGTGCGAGCCGGGCCTGGAAGAGCAGGTGGCTTACACCTTCGCCCTGGATGAGGAAAACATCCCTTACTTTGTGAGCGAGTTTGAAGAGAATATGACCAGTTCCGACCATCTCGAAATCCAATTGGAGACATTCGTCGAGAACCT
>JBHHXL010000276.1:0-6519 GCA_046757065.1 Anaerolineae bacterium | reverse complement strand
ACAGGAGTTATCATGAGCCTCCGGCACACCACCGGGAGCGTGAAAGATTCACCCCTCCCCTAGCCCCTCCCCGCTAGCGGGGAGGGGTTGGGGTGGGGTATCTTCAGAGGAGCATCACCGATGAAAATTGCCCCGTCGATTCTGGCCGCCGACTTCAGCCGCCTGGGAGAGCAGGTGGGCGAGGCGCTGGCGGCGGGCGTGACCTGGATTCACGTGGACGTGATGGACGGCCATTTCGTGCCGAACATCAGCATCGGCCCCCTGGTGGTCGAAGCCCTGCGCCCCCTGGCCGACGAGTTCGAGGCGGTGCTGGACGTGCACCTGATGATCGAGCAGCCCGGCCGCTACCTGGCCGACTTCGCCCGGGCCGGGGCCGACGTGTTGACCGTCCACGTCGAGGCGGTGGCCCACCTGCACCGCGCGGTGCAGGCCATCCGCGCCCTGGACGTCCGGCCCGGCGTGGCCCTCAACCCGGCCACGCCCTTGAGCGCCCTGGAGGAAATCCTGCCTGACGTAGACCTGGCCCTGGTGATGAGCGTCAATCCCGGTTTCGGCGGCCAGCAGTTCATCCCGGCCAGCCTGTCCAAGATCGCCCGCCTGCGCCGGATGCTGGATGAAGGCGGTCTGGCCCAGGTTGAGCTGGAAGTAGACGGCGGCATTAACCCTGATACCGCCGCCGGTGTGGTCCGGGCCGGGGCCTCGGTGTTGGTGGCGGGGTCGGCGGTGTTCAACGAGCGGGCGGCGGTCAGCGCCAACATCCGGGCGTTGCGGGCGGCGGCGCAAGCCAGGCCGTAGGGGCGCAATGCCTTGCGCCTCTACTTTCCCCCCAGTTACTTAGTTAGTTTCTGGTGCGAAACGGTAGCCAGGGCACGCTGCGCGCTATGCCCGCCCGCAGAGGCATAGGGATGCCCCTGCTACCCAAAAATTGGATCTACCGAGTTTCAGTGGATCCAAATTTGTGCTTGTAATGTAGGTCAAACTGTTAGTTTGACCCGCACAAACTAACAGTTTGTGCTACAATTTGGATCTACCGAGTCTGGTCAATACCGCTTGACCACCATGCGGTAGGCCGTTGGCTGCCGGATTTGGAACAACTGAAACTCCTCGCGGTACTTGCGCACGTCGTCCAGGTCCACCGTGCCGACGACGTAGCCTTCGACGTCGTCATCCAGGGAAGCGTGCTCCTCGCCGCGCGGGCCACGGATGGCGCTGCGCCCGAAGAAATCGTAGCCGGGGTCCTCGCCGACGCGGTTGGCCGCCGCCACAAAGACAGAGTTCTCCAGGGCGCGGGCGCTGAGGTAGGTTTCCCAATCCTCCACGTAGGGCCGCTCGAAGCTGGCCCCGACGCACAGCAACTCCGCGCCCTCCAAAGCCAGCACGCGCGTCACTTCGGGGAAAGCCAGGTCCCAGCCCACCACCAGGCCCACGTTGCCAAAGGCCGTGGGGAACACATCCAGCTTAAAACCGGGCCGGAAGGCCAGCCGCTCCTCGCCGCGCGGGTGAAGCTTGCGGTAATCGCCCATCACATCGCCGTCGGGGCCGATCATCACCAGCGCGTCGTAAATGATGCTCTCCACCTTTTCCTTGACCGGCATCCCAAAAACGATGTGGGTGTTGAACTCCCGGGCCTGCTGGGCCATTAGATTCACGGCGTGGCCGGGAACCTTCTCGGCCAGGTCGGTGAAGCGCACGCCGTTCTCATAGCCGGTGGTGGCCAGCTCCGGAAAGAGGATCAAATCGACCCGCTGCTCCAGGCTGATTTCTTCCACATATTTCGCCATTCGGGCCAGGTTTTCCCCGACCTCGCCCAGACGCGGGGCCATTTGGACCAGGGCAATTTTGACTTCGCGCACAATTACGCTCCTCTGAAAATAAAGCTTGTAGGACACGCGAAGCGTGTTAGTTTGTCCGGCGGTGGGACAAGCTGTTAGCTTGTCCTACAAAACTGAGCTCCGCTGAAGTCTTGTCGAAGCCAACGCCCCTTCGACAGGCTCAGGGGGCCGGGCTCCCCTGAAGATAGCTGATTGCCTGCAAGGGTAGCCGGGCTTTGTATTGAGGGCTTCAGCCCTTACCCGCCGCAAAGGGCTAAAGCCCTCAATACGGCTGCATCTGGCTCCGCTATTTCTACCTTTACCCAAGAACAAACGTTCTAATCACACTATATCACAGTTCAGGGATTTGTCAAACTTTCATTAGTTGATGCGGGCGGATTGCTATCCCAACCTGCCCTGCCGCAAGCCCTCCAAAATCTCCGCGAAGTCAGGCGGCAGGGGCGCTTCGAAAGTCAGGGGCGCTTCGGAGGCGGGATGGGTCAGCTTCAAGCGCCAGGCGTGCAGCAGTTGCCGCCCGGCTGCCAGGGGGCTTCTGCGTGGGCCGTACAGCTTATCCCCAACGACCGGATAGCCCAACCAGCTCAAGTGAACGCGAATCTGGTGCGTCCGGCCCGTTTCCGGGCGGACCGAGAGCAGGCTGAAATCCGGGAAGCCTTCGACCACAGTGTAGTGGGTGCGGGCGGGCTTGCCGTCGGGGGTGGGGGCCATCAACTTGCGCCGCCGGGGATGGCGGCCAATCGGCACGTCGATCAGGCCGCTGGGGGACTCGGGCTGGCCCTGCACCAGGGCCAGATAGGTCTTTTCGACCGTCCGGTTCTTGAACTGGGCCTTCAAATGCAACATCGCCGCCGGCGTGCGGGCGACGACGATCAGGCCGGAGGTGTCCTTGTCCAGCCGGTGCACGATTCCGGGCCGCCCGCTGCCCTGCCCGGCCAGCTCAGGGTAACGGTCCAACAGGGCATTGGCCAGCGTATCCTGCTGATGTCCCGGACCAGGGTGCACAACCATGCCGGGCGGCTTGTTGACCACGGCCAGAGCCTCGTCTTCGAACAGGACATCCAGGGGGATCGACTGCGGGCGTAGGGTCTGGGGCCTGGCCGGCGGCGGCAGATGGACAACCACCTTCTCTCCCTGACGCACCGGACCACCCGCCCTGGCCCGCCCGTGCTCCACATCGACCAGGCCCGCTTTGATAAGTTGCTGAATTTGGTTGCGCGAAAGGTGAGGTAATGACCGGACGAGGAAGTGGTCGAGGCGTTCCCCCGACCGATCAGGTTGCAGCGTGATCTCTTGCTCTGTGGCCACGTCGCTATTCTTCAATCGGCCTCTGCCATCGTGGACGAAATGTTTTCGGGCGGCGAGGCATCTTCCGGTTCCTCCGTCCAAAGCGTGTAGGCCAGCAACACCACACCGGCCACGATGGAGACATCGGCCACGTTGAAAATAGGCCAGAAACCGATATCGACAAAGTCGACCACCCCCTCCTGGAAGCGAAGGCGGTCGATCATATTGCCCAGAGCGCCCCCCAATTGCAGACCCAGGCTGAGACGGATGATCCAAAACCCCGGCACCAAAAAGCTATGGTAGACAAAAATGCCGACCCCATAGTAAACAACAATGCCAATCGCCACCAAGAAGGCGATGACGATAAAGATATTGCTGCTGTTTTGAAACAGGCCAAAGGCAGCGCCGCTATTAAAAATATAGGTGACTTTTAGAATGCGCGACAGGGCGGGAATAGGCGCCCAAGATTCGGAGGGTTCTAAATTCGTGACAACCAGAAATTTGCTGGCCTGATCAAGCCCCAAGATGAGGACAACAATCAACGCCAACCCGGCAAAATCCCTGATAATGCTCGTCAACGGCGGCCGGCTTGATCGGCGGTGGTTTTCAGATGGCAAGGGTTCGTCCCCCACTTCAGAGATTTAGATCTTGACGCCGCTGGCAATCCAGGCACAACGGTGCGTAAGGCAACGCCTTTAACCGGGCGGGATCGATCTCTGCCCCGCAACGAACGCAAATGCCATAAGTCCCCTCATCAAGACGCTGAAGCGCGTCATCCACTTGTTCCAGTAAGCGTTCCACGTTCTGTTTCAAAGCCATATTCGTGGCCTGCTCTTCGGCATAGGTGGCATCGTCGGCCTGATGGTTGGTATAGCCCAGGCTGTTTTTGGTACGCAAATCAATATGATCTATTTCTTCCAGCATACGCGCCCGCCGCGCTTCCAGGCGCTGGCGTAGCTCTTCGTAAGGAATGGGCATAACCATAACCTCCTCGTCGCGCAGCACATACTTCCTGTAACCAGTGGATTTTACTTCAGCCCCCCGAAAAGGGCAAGTGAGTTTTAGCCGGCGGTTAATTCTTGACCGCCAGGGGCAAATAGATCGTCTTGGGTTTTGGCGTCACGGAGAATTGGCTGACGATGGCCGGGGTGCGGGTGATGATGTCGCCGGGGTTGTTCGCCAGGTCGTTTTCCGAATAGATGTCGATGCCGTACGTGGTGACGGTCAGAACCTGGCTACTTTGGCCGATCTCAAACTCGGTCCAGCCATAGGCGTGGACGGAGACATACCCCCCCTGCAAAAGGGTGGCGTCAATCTTCGAGCCTTGCAAGCCGGTTGTATCATAACCCAACGGAGCCAACACCTCATCATCGAGCAATTGCCTGATAAACTCATCCTTGCCCGCCCTGGAGCGGGAGTCGTAGTCCGCTTTTTCGGTAGGCGTGATCAGGCCCAGCGCCTCTGCCAACGTAGCCACCGCCGGACCAAACGGGGGGTAGATCGCCACGGGCCCGGCAATGACCTCAAAAGCCCCCGTCGAGATTTGAGTCCCCGGATAAGTTTCCTGGTAGGTCAGGTTATTGACGATGGTACCGTGCAGGCTGGCGGCGATAAAGACCACATTGTCGATGCCGTTCTCTCTGATAAACCGCAGTAAGTCGGTCCGTTCCGCGGCGTAGCCTTCGTAGCGGTCGGCAGCGCCAGCGACGCCAAAGTTTTGGATCGGGCCGGAGAGCACGATGAATTTCCAGGTCACGCCACTCGCCTGGGCCTGCAACAGGTCTGCCTTAAGGTCGGCCAGTTGCTGCGCCCCCAAAAAGGTGCGGCTGGTGTCATTCAAGGAGTTTGCCAGAAAAGCGGGCAACTCAAGCAAGCTGGCCGGCTCGGGCAGCGGCTCGTCCCGGAAGGAGCGGGTGTCCAACAGGAAGAGGGCCGCGTCACCCCCATAGGTATTGAAGCGATAGAGTTTGCGCTTGTTGGCCGTGCGCGGATCGCCGGTGTTGCCGTAATACTCGTCCCGAACGGGCATATATGCCTGGAACGTTTGCAGCCCGTTGCGGTAAAGCTGGGCTTCATTGATGAAGCCGCTCGTTTCGGCGAAGCGGCTGTCGGTCGAGGCATCGGCCCCCCCGGCGAAATCGTTGGTCACTTCGTGGTCGTCAATCATCGCCAGGATCGAGGTCGAAGCGCGCAGGTCGGCCCAGGTGTTCAGGCCCAGATGGGCTGAATAGATTTCGTTGTGTTTAAGGCTGAACTCCTCCAGGCTCGTCGCCTGAGTCAAAGGCACTGCCGCCGATGGGACATCGGCGTAGATCGTGTCGCCCAGTTGGATGAAGAAATCGAGGTCTCGCTCGTCGGCGTTGGCGATAGCCGGGTGCGGGGCCAGGTGCCCCCCTGAGTCGCCCGATACGCCAAACCGCAGGCCGGACCGGATACCGGCCTGGGCTGCCGTGCGAAATCGACCCGCCGCCGACGCGCCCCCCGCATCCGTTGCAGTGTAGACGTAGCGAGTGCCGGGGCTCAGCCCGGTCAGGGCCACTTTGACCGGCTGCATCAGGTCGGTGACGGTCGCCGTGGCCGTCAGAACGCCGGTGGTCGCCGGGACGGTTGAGTACTCAAACAAGACATTGCCGGCCGTCGCGCCTCGGGTCCACAGGATGGCCGCCGTTTGCGTCACGTCCCCGGCGGCCACGCCGTTGGGGAGCGTTCCGGCCAGCGCCGCGCGCGTGCCGGACGAAGCTCCGTTGGCCCCAACGGCCAGGGCAAAAAACGAGGCCAGGCCAAGCAGCAAAGCCAGGCCAGGCCCTACAGCAACTTTGAATGAACTGGCAAAGGCAGCCTTCATACATTTCCCTCCGTAGCTCGGCTGAGAACAACAGGCAACCTTCATAATTATATCTGCCCCGGCGGGATGCAGGAAATTTCCGGCTTCCGAAATTTCGTAATTACCACTCCCTTGTGATAAAATCTAACCAACGATGAACATCACCGGAGGAACGGTTATGGACCAGCCTAGCGAAAAGAATATGCAGCGTATGTGGAATTACGCCAGGAAATACGCCGCGAAAACGGGCACGCAGCTTCATCCGGACGAGTCGATCACGGAGGGAGTGGTGCTGGGCCTGGCCCACCATATGGATACTCTGGGTCGCCCGCTCTGCCCCTGCAACTTTTATCCCGATAAAGAGGCCGAAGCCAAACAACGGCGCTGGATGTGCGCCTGCAACGAGATGAAGAAGTATAAATATTGTCACTGCTTACTGTTTGTGAACGAGGAAGGATTGCCGATCACCGAGTATCTACCGGAGGATCACGAAGGCCGTCAGGCTTACGGGCTGGTCAAAGACCCCACGCCTGGCCAGGGCCGGGAATACAAGGACCGGGAATTAGACGAGGAGTTGAA
>JBHHXL010000275.1:0-6550 GCA_046757065.1 Anaerolineae bacterium | reverse complement strand
TATAAATATACCACAGATAGTATGAAACGCAACCTGCGATCCGCTTGGGGTGCGTTTCAGTGAGAGCAGCGGCTGAAGGTTTCAAAGCCTTCGGCCCCTGAGAAGGTTTCCCTAATCGTTCGGTTTGATGTACCATCTCCGGTAACGGCCTTTTCAATGCTTAAGGAGGTGGCTTTGATGGAGTACAGGTTTTTGGGCAACACCGGCGTGAAGGTATCGCCCCTTTGTTTTGGCACGATGGTTTTCGGCGGCGACGCCGATGAGGAGATGTCGGCGACGATGTTCCACCGCTGCCGGGAGGTGGGTATTAACTTCTTCGACTGCGCCAACGTCTACCAGGGTGGGCGCTCCGAAGAGGTTTTGGGGCAACTCATCGCCGGTTGCCGCGACGAGGTGATCATCACCAGCAAGGTTTACTTCCCGATGGGCGATGATGTCAATGCCGGAGGAGCCACCCGTAAGCACATAAAGGCCGCCGTCGAGGCCAGCCTGAAGCGGCTCAAGACCGACTACATCGATCTGTACTTCATCCACCGCTTCGACAACCGCACCCCCCTCGAGGAAACCCTGCGCGTTTTGGATGACCTGGTGCGCCAGGGTAAAATCCTCTATCCGGGGGCCAGCAACTTCGCCGCCTGGCAGGTGGCCAGGGCGCTGGGCATCTCCGCCATAGAGGGCTGGTCGCGCTTTGCGTGTATCCAGCCGATGTACAACCTGGTCAAGCGCCAGGCCGAAGTTGAGATTTTGCCGATGGCCCTGGCCGAAAATCTGGGCGTCATCCCCTATAGCCCGCTTGGCGGCGGCCTGCTGACGGGTAAATATGGCCCCCTACGCAAACCCGAAACCGGGCGCTTGATTGAGAACAAGGTCTACCAGACTCGCTACGGCGCGGAGTGGATGTACGAGGTGGCCCAACGTTTCAGCGAGTTCGCCCGGCAACGAGGCTTCGAGCCGGCCGCCCTGGGCGTGGCCTGGGTGGGCAGCCATCCGGCGGTGACCGCGCCAATCATCGGGGCGCGCAACCTGGCCCAATTGGAGGGCTCGCTCAAGGCCCTCGAGATCGATATGACGCCCGAACTCCGGGCCGAAATCTCCGCCCTCTCCCCCGAGCCGCCCCCGGCCACTGACCGCAACGACGAACGGACACCGCACAATTTCGGGGTGCGCTAAGGACGGGCCGGCAAGAAACCTGTAACAATTCTGGCTTAACATCGAGAGGCTCTATGAACACTCGCCTTGACTGGAAAGAGGTATGGCCGACCCTGGTGGGCCTGGGCGGGGCTTTTCTGGCGGCGCTGGGCATAGGCTATTATGTCATGCAGGCCCCGATGCCAGACCTGAGGGCGTTGTTTCTTTTCCTGGTAACCTCGAGTTTGCCCTCGTTGGTGGCCGGCTACCTCATCTTTATCGCCGGCTGGCGTTGGTTGGGCAGCATCCGCCAGAAGATGCTGCTGGCCTACGGCCTGGGGGTGACGATTGCCATCATCAACATCTACGTTACCTCGCAGTTGATGTTCCTCTCCAACCACGACTTCCTGTTGCTCAGCCTCTTGTTGATCTTTGCCGGTATCCTATCCATTTCGTTTGGTTATCTATTGGCGGCGCGTATGGCCCGCTCCTTGCGTTTGCTGCAAAAAGGCGCTCAGCGGATTGCGATGGGCGATTTATCGACGCGGGTCCGGCTGGCCGAAGCCGACGAATTGGCCGACGTGGCCGAAGCCTTTAACACGATGGCCGGTGAACTGGAGCGATCTTTCGCCAGGCAGCGCGAGCTGGAAGAGGCCCGGCGCAACCTGATCGCCGCCGTCAGCCACGATCTGCGCACCCCGCTAACCTCCATCCGGGCTATGATCGAGGCTCTGGCCGATGGCGTGGTCGAGGAGCAGGCCACCGTCCGGCGTTACTACACCACCATCCATTCCCAAATTGAAAATTTATCGGGACTGATCGATGACCTCTTCGAGTTATCCCAGCTTGAAGCCGGGCAGGTCCAGCTTCGCCGGGAGGCGGTTAACCTGAACGATCTGGTGTCCGACACGGTCCAATCGATGCAGGCTCAGGCAGCGGCCAAAGGGGTTTCATTGCAGGCTGAATTTGACGCAGGGACGCCCGTCGTCAAGGCCGAGTCGGGTAAAATTCAACGTGCCCTCTTCAATCTGGTTCAGAACGCCATCCGCCACACCCCGTCCGGAGGGCGGGTTGCGCTCAAAATCCGGCAGATAGATGGCGGTGTCCAGGTTGATGTGATCGACAACGGCGAAGGCATTCAGCCCGAGGATTTGCCCTACGTTTTCGAGCAGTTTTATCGCGGCGAGAAAAGCAGGAGCCGGGAAACGGGCGGGGCCGGCCTCGGCCTGGCCGTTGTCAAGGGCGTGATCGAGGCCCATCACGGCCGCATCTGGGTTCACAGCCAGGCCGGCCAGGGGACGGAGTTTAGCTTCATTCTGCCCGCGTGAAGGCCCCCAGCCGCAGAAACACTTACCAAATGTCTGACTTTATGTTATAATAGTTTACGTAATCATCTGTTGCCGTTAGAGACGGTCTGAAAAGTCGGGTTTCAGGTGACCGGCACTTAAAAACGTTCAAACCCAGGGCAGAATAGGGCCGAATTTCACGAAGTTAATCGCAAAAGTGCCGGTCACCTTGCCCCAAATACTTTTCAGACAGCCTCTTAGACCGGCTGAGATGGCGTGAGGAGATTTTATGAGCCGTCGCTGGGGTTTGCCTTGGATTTTCGGGCCGGCATTATTGCTGGGGGGACTGGTATTCGGGGGGTGCGCTTTGCCCGCGCTTGGCCGCTCCCAGAGTCCGCCCGTCCCGGCAATGCAAATTGAACTGGAGCCGGCCCCCGGGACAACGATTCCGGTAGGCCAGCAGTTCGAGATTGTGACCGTTGCCGACGATCCCGGCGGCGTGGGCAGGGTGGAGTTCTACGTGAACGGGCAGCAGCTTCAAAATTCTCCGGTGCGCCCGCCCTTCCCCCAAAGTCGTTTCATAGCCCGCCACCCGTGGGTTCCCGACCGGCCCGGCAATCATACGATCCAGGTCATCAACCGGCGCGAGGACGCCCCCCGCCAGGAAGCGACCCTGATCGTCGTTGCGGAGGCCGGCCCGACCTACACGCCAACGCCGGCAGCGACCCGCACCCCCACCCGCATCCCCAGGACCACGCCGCTACCGCCCTCACCGACCCGCACCCCCACCACAACTAGCACCCCCACCATCACGCCTACGCCCACCAGAACCCCCACCCCGACCGTCGTCCCCGGAAGCTGCAACGATAAGGCTCAGTTTGTGGCCCACGTGACTATTCCGCCCGGCTCTCAAGTTGCGCCGGGGGCCAGCTTCCTGAAAACCTGGCGCGTCACCAATAGCGGCAGTTGTCACTGGAACGCGCTTTATAAGCTGGTCTTCGAGGGCGGCAACCGCATGGGCGGGCAGACCCTGTCGCTGCCCAATGTCGCCGTCGGGCAAACGGTCGATTTGTCGCCGCTCCGGTTGGAAGCGCCAGCCACAGCGGGCGACTATACGGGCATCTGGCGTTTGCAGAGTCCGGCGGGGGTGTTGTTCGGCCCGCCGCTTGAGGTTAATATTCGCGTTCCTTGATAATCCCGACCGGCATTTGATAATTGGGGAATATCTCGATTATAATGGGGGCAGATGAGGGAGTGACCTTTCCAGGAGAAGAGGCTGAATGACGGATTATCCGCCCCCTTCCGACCCGGAGCAAGAAACCTTGCCCCCCGCGTCCAGCGCCCGCCTTCGTCTGGAAGTCCACGCCGGGCCGCTGGCCGGGAAGGGCTTTCCATTCTTGCGCGACAGCTTAACGATTGGCCGAGCGCCGGACAATGATATTGCCCTCGATGACGTTCAGGTGTCGCGGATACACGCCCGGCTAACTCGACGCGGCGATCAGGTTGTTCTGGAAGACCTGGGCAGCACCAACGGCACGATGGTCAACGGGCGACTTATCACCGAGCCGCACGTCCTGCAACCGACCGAGGTGTTCACCATCGGCCGCTCTGTTTTCGAGATTACGGGCTTTCCCGCGCCCCGGACGGTGGGGGTTCCGGCCCAGCGAGAGCCGGACGCGGGGGCCTGGCCTCCGTTGCCCTCAAAACCAGGCTACGCGCCCCAGGACAGGCCCGCAGCGCAAGAGGATAGCCGGACCTGGTGGCTGGTCGGTGGGCTGGTGATTCTGGTGCTGGTGATTTTGGCCCTGGCGGGACTGACGGCGCTGATTCTACAGGCTCGTCGCCCGGCGGCATCGCCAAGCGTGCCGGTGGTGGTCATCACCTCCCCGGTTACGGGGAGCACCTTGCAGGTTGGAGAGACCGTCACCGTTCAAGCCACGGCCACGGATAGCTTTGGCATCACCCGTATGGAGTTGTGGGTAGGCGGGCAGAAGGTCACTGAAGCCCTCAGCCCGGTGGAGGGCGGACAAACTCCCTTTGCCGCTTCCCTGCCCTGGAGCCCCACTGCCGACGGCACCTACACCCTGGAAGTACGGGCTTACAACGTCAACGATGTATCCTCAGCGCCGACCACGGTCAACATCATCGCCCTTGGGACTGCTTCCGGACCCACTTCCACGCCCCTCCCCAGCGATACGCCAACAGCCTCACCGGCGGGCACGCCCCAGGGCCAGGTGACGACCGACTTAAACGTCCGGCTTGGCCCCGGAACCGGCTATTCGGTCGTTGGCCTGCTTGAGGCAGGGGAGACGGTGGATATTGTCGGCAAGAACGCCGAGGGGACGTGGTGGCAGATCGTTTTCCCCGATGGACCGGGGGGACGGGCCTGGATTGCAGCTCGCTTTGCGCCCGCCGACAACCCGGCCCTGGTTCCCATCATCGAGACGCCGACGCCGGTGCCGACCGGTACCCCCACGCCGTTAGAGCCGACCCCCACCGCAACCGCCGAGCCAACTGCTACGGCCAGCCAAACGCCGACTGCGACCTCGACTGCAACTGCGACCTCCACGCCCACCGGTACGCCGGGCACCCTCGAGACGCCGACCGCCACGGCCACGCTTCCACCCGAATCGAGCATCAGTTTTACCGCCAGCGCCGAAACCATCGGCGAGGGCGATTGCGCCACCCTGACCTGGAATGTGCAAAATGTCAAGGCTGTGTTCCTGGACGAGGAGGGTGTGGTTGGCGAAGGTTCGCGGGAAGTGTGCCCGATCGAAACGACGACTTACACCCTGCGGGTGGTCAAGAACGATGACACGGAAGAGAGCCTTCAAATCACCATCAATGTCATCAAGAAGCCGGAGGCGCCCACCAATTTGACCGTCACCGAGGTTTTGACCACGAGCCTGACAGTATCCTGGCAAGACAATAGCGACATTGAGTCGGGTTACCGGCTTTATGACGCGGCGCAGCCCGACAGCCCGCTGGCCTCGTTCGGGGCAAATACCGTGGCTGCCATCTTGACCGGTTTGAGCTGCGGCGACAGCTACAATTTGTACGTCGTGGCTGTGAACCAGAGCATAGAATCGGAGCGAAGCAACCCGGTGACGGCGGATACGCTCGCCTGCCCGCAAGAAGAACCAAGTCCGTAGGCGAACGCGCAGAGCTGCGGGCAGACGCAAACCAATGAACCGGAAGGAGACTGAGTATGGCCTATGACGACCAGGCAACGGCGATGGGCACAGGACGCCCTTCAGCCCGCCTTATTGTGCGGCAGGGAACTCAGGCCGGAATCACATTTCCCCTGAACAAAGACCAGATTGTGGTCGGTCGGGAGGAAGGCGTAGACATCGTCGTCCAGGACCCTGAGGTCTCGCGCCGCCATTTGCAAATTAACTGGCAGGCCGATGCTTTTGTCGTGCGTGATTTGGGCAGCACCAATGGCGTCTTCGTCAACGGTGTTGAGATTACCGCTCCTCACTCCTTGCAGAATGGCGATTCCATTCGCCTGGGCCAAACCATCATTCTATTTCAAATCAGCGATGCGACCCTGCCCCATACCTCGCCTGTAAGCTCCGGCCAGCCGGCCCCCGTCACGACCGGGCCGGCCGCCCAGGAGCTTACCCCTCGGGGCAGCGACACCCGGCGCTGGCTGCTGATCGGTTGTGGCTGTTTGGCCGCTCTTTGTGCCTGCCTGGTATTGGCTTTGGGCGTGGCCGTCGCCACCGAAACGATAGACCTGGACTCTCTCATTCAGGCCGCGAAAACTACGTCATTGGCCCATCTATAGATACCCTATCTGTGATCTCGGGAGGGTAAAACTTGCCATTTGCGGAGTGAATGGTATAATAGGCGCACTTGGGCGGTTAGCTCAGTTGGCTAGAGCGCCACGTTGACATCGTGGAGGTCACAAGTTCAAGTCTTGTACCGCCCACTCTTTTATTGCCGCTTCGGTCTCAGGGAAGAAGCGGTAGGCGATAGCTCAAAAGCACGGCTAGATTGGCCCTAAATAGGGGATTCGTCATCTAAGCGGCCTCTGTTTCGAGGTTTTTGTTTCGAGAAGTCTTTTGGCAAGGCAAATCCATTCCTTGACGAAAATGGGTTACCCTATCGGTTGAAGCATCCTGGATTGCACA
>JBHHXL010000274.1:0-6567 GCA_046757065.1 Anaerolineae bacterium | reverse complement strand
CAAAACATTTCGGTAAACCAGAAACCAGTTAACCGGTTAACCGGTAACCCGTTGACCGCTTAACCAGCCCCAATAAGGGTGCGGCGATGGGACGATTGGGAAAAATTCCAACCACTCTGGGGCAGGAAGCTGCCCGGCAGCTTTTGCCGCCCTACGACGACGCGGGCCGCTGCCGAGGCCAATGCGGAGGGCACGCTGTTGCTCAGGCCTGAGTAAACGCAGTGCCGGCCCACAAAAAAGAGGCGTGCAAGACCGCCGGGTCTCAAGCACGTCTCTTCGTTTGCGCCGGCCAGATAGGCGTGGCGAGCAGTCGATGCGTTTGAGCGGCCTTGGCCGGGGAGGGTTAGATCACCACCCGCTCAAAGGCCACCAGGCAAAGACAGCCCATAATCAGCACAACGAGGAAGAAAAGGATTGCCAGGATTAGCATCTGTTGCCGGGTCATAGTTGCTCTCCTTCACTTCTGCCATCCCTAGCATAACATAAAACGATTTGTTGTCAAGTGACATGGGTGCGACGCGCCCGCACCCCAGCCTGTCCTTGCCGCAGGCGGCGGAGCGTGGTAAACTTGCCTAACGACAGGTGGAGGAGGCAAGTATGGAATTACAATTCTGGGGCGCGGCGCGCACCGTCACCGGTTCGATGCACCTGTTGAAGGTGAACAACCATCAGCTCTTGCTGGATTGCGGCCTGTACCAGGGCCGGCGCAAAGAAGCCTACGAGATCAACCGCCGGCTTCCCTTTGACGCGGCGGAGATTGACGCCCTGATCCTGTCGCACGCCCACACCGATCACTCCGGCAACATCCCCAGCCTGGTCAAGAATGGCTTTAGAGGAACCATCTGGTGCACCTCGGCCACGCGCGATCTGGCGGCAGCGATGCTGCGCGACTCGGCCCACATTCAGGAAAGCGACGTGAAATATGTCAATAAGCGCCGCCGTCGGCAGGGGAAGCGACTCTTCGAGCCGCTGTACACCCAGGATGATGCCCTGGCGGCGATGGAGCAGTTCCAATCGGTTGAATACGGACGCCCCTTTTCACCCCTGCCGGGGGTAGAAGTTCATTTTCGCGATGCCGGCCACATTTTAGGGTCGGCCGTCACCGTTTTAGACATCGACGATGCGGGTCGGGACAAGCGCCTGGTCTTTAGCGGCGATATTGGGCGCAAGAACCTGCCCATCCTACGCGACCCCCAGCCGGTGCAGGAGGCCGATGTGGTGATCATGGAAAGCACCTACGGCCTGCGCTACCACGCATCTTCGGGCGAGGCGCGGGAAGCGTTGCGCCAGGTGGTTAGCGATACGCACCAACGCCGCGGCAAGGTGATCATTCCTGCTTTCGCCGTGGGGCGCACCCAGGAGCTGGTTTATGCCCTGCACCAACTTACCGAAGACAACAGAATCCCCTCCCTGGACATTTTTGTTGACAGCCCGCTGGCCGTCAACATCACCGAGATATTCCGGCTGCACCCCGAGTGTTACGACGACGAGATGCAGGATTTTATGCTGCAAGACGAACACGATGACCCCTTTGGCTTTGGCCGCCTGCGCTACGTGCGCGATGTGAACGTCTCCAAGCAACTCAACGATCTGGAGGAGCCGGCCATCATCATCAGCGCCTCGGGGATGTGCGAGGCCGGTCGCATTTTGCACCACCTCAAAAACAACATCGAGGACCGGCGTAACACGATCCTCTTTGTGGGCTACCAGGCCGAACACACCTTGGGTCGTAAAATTCTGGACGGTCGGGACATAGTGCCTATTCTTGGCGGAGATTATCGGGTGCGGGCCGATGTGGTGCGGGTGGAGGGCTACTCCGCCCACGCCGACCGCAACGGCTTGCTGAACTGGCTCGAATCCGGGCGGCAGCAGGGCGATCCGCAACGGGTTTTCCTGGTCCACGGCGAGGAGAAGAGCAGTCTGGCCCTGGCGGACGCGCTTAGAGAGCGGGGGCTGCCCCGCGTCGATGTCCCGGAGCGGGGTCAGGCATTTGAAGTTTGATGGCTACCCGGCCTTTCCGTCAGGAGTCAGGAGCCGGTGATAGCCAGAAAGTGGTATTTCTTCTTGCCGGCCCGGAGCATAATGCCGTCGCCGGCGATGTCGCTCTCGGTCAGGAACCCCTCCGCGTCCTGCACACGCCGGTCGTTGACGTAGACTCCGCCCTGCTTTAGCAGACGGCGGGCTTCGTTCCGCGACCGGGCCAATCCCACTTCGGCAAAGACATCTACCACGCGCAAACCCTGTCGCAAACGGTTGAGGGGGATGCGGGTTGTGGGCAGGCCGCTGGCATCCGCACCCGCACCGCTGCGAAAAGCCGCTTCGGCGGCGGCCTGAGCCTCTTGCGCTGCTTCCTGGCCGTGGGTGATCCGGGTGGCTTCAAAGGCCAGGACGCGCTTGGCCTGGCGGATCTCCGCCCCTTGGAGCGCGCCCAGGCGAGCGATCTCGTCGAGCGGCAGGAAGGTGAATATCTTTAAGAGTTTCTCCACATCCCGGTCATCGCAATTGATCCAGTACTGGTAAAAGTCGTAAGGGCTGAGCAACTCGGCGTCGAGCCAGACAGCCCCGGCGGCGGTTTTGCCCATCTTGGCTCCGCTAGAGGTGGTCAGCAAAGGATAGGTCATCACCTGCGCTTCCTGGCCCTCCACCCGCCGGATGAGATCGGCCCCCGCCAGGAGGTTGCTCCACTGGTCATCGCCCCCCATTTGCATCGTGCAGTTGTAGGTGCGGAACAGGTGGAGAAAGTCGTAGGCTTGCAGAAGCTGGTAGTTAAACTCAATGAACGACAGGCCGCGCTCCAGGCGCTGTTTGTAGGCTTCGGCGGTGAGCATGCGGTTGACACTGAAGTGCCGCCCGATTTCGCGTAGAAAATCGATGTAGTTCAGGTCCAGGAGCCAGTCGGCGTTGTTGACGTTGATGGCCTGCCCCTCCTCAAAGTTGAGGTAATGGTTCAATTGGGCGTGAATGCGTTGGGCGTAACCCCGGATCGTATCCTCGGTGATGAGTTGGCGCATTTCGGTCCGCCCGCTGGGGTCGCCGACCATTGTCGTGCCGCCTCCGACCAGGGCCACCGGCCGGTGGCCGGCCCGTTGCAGGTGCATCATCGACATGATTGGCACCAGATGCCCAACGTGGAGGCTGGTCGCCGTGCAGTCGTATCCGATGTAAAAGGTGATCTGCTCTTCACCCAGCCAGCGCCGGATGGTGGCTTCATCGCTGGTCTGGGCGAGGAAGCCACGCTCTTTCAATGTGTCGAAAACATTCTGCCTCATTGTTTGGGGACCTCTTGCGCCGGTATGACCAGGATCATAACCAAAAGCAATAAATTCGTCAAAAAAGCAATCGTTGGGAAAAAGAGGGGGAGGGTAAAGCCACTTGCCGGGTCAGGGAGGGGAAAAACAAGTGGCTTTACCATTTATTACTCGGTAGTAACTCCTGGTCAGGGGACTGGAGTTACCGCCGAGCGTAAAGCCACCTGCCGGGTCAGGGAGGGGAAGACAAGTGGCTTTACTTACTTGATCAGTGAGATAACCTGAGCCTTGACGGCGCATAGTTACCTCCCTTGAGGGGAAATGGGTGCAAGCCGCAATTCCCCTGCCATATTATACACAATTTCAGAAATTTGTCCAGCGCACCAAGTTAAATAAATCTTAAATTTGTGAGTGCCCAGGCAGGTCAATCCGGCCCCTGGTATACGGGAGAGCAAGCCTCACCCCTTCGTATGGTGCGGTTGCCGCCACACGCCGGGGGCGGCTTGCTGCATAAATTCGCGATAGGCGGCGGTTTCGGCCAGGGCCGAATGCAGCGCGGCCTCTAGCGCAGCGCAATCCTGCGCGGGCGAATTGGCGGCCTCGACCCGCCAGGAGGTTTCGTCGTTGGATAGGAGGCGCAGGGAACCCCGGCAAACCAGCCAGCGCAAAGCCAGCTCAACGGTGGGGATGCGGTGAGCCATCGCCCCGGCCAGGCCCTCGAGGTCCAGGCGGCCATCGTGGTGGGCCAGGCTGTATTTGATCAGCCCCAGCAGGCGTTGTAGAAAGGGGTCGGGTTGATCCAGCGCCGACGGCCGGGCGACGAGGTAGAGGTGGGCCGGCTGCGTTACCGCCAGAACCTGGCGCAGGACGTCGGCCCCGGGCGGGGCGGTCCAGACGACCAGGCTGGCCGTGCTGGACAGCCCGCTTCGAGTCAGCCCGGCCAGGCCGGGGACGGTCTCTCCCTCCAGCCAGACCTGGGCCTGGGGCAAGATGGACTCCAGGGCCGGGAGGGGATTGGCTGCCCGGCGCAAATCGATGACCTTGATCTGGGGGTGGACCGAGACCGGCTGCCGCTCGCGGGCGGCCAGCCATTCCAGTTGAACCCCGGCGGGTTCGGCCTGGCGGACGGTGAAGGCCAGGTCGAAGGGGCCGGACGGCAGGCGTTGGCCCGCGCTCCCCCACCAGATCACCTCGGTTTCCACCCCCGCCGGGTCGGCCAGGCGCAGCCGCCGGTGGTTCCGCCCCCGGCCAAAAAGGCGCTCGCCGACGAGAGTCAGGTCCGTGGCCGCCAGCCTGACCGTCGGGTTGCCGGGGCCGAAGGGGGCCAGGCGGCTCAAGCGGGCCGCAAATTCCGGCGTGATCTCGGCCAGCGAGACGGTGGCGTCGATGGACAGAGTTCGTTCCGCCTCGGGAGCGCAGCCGGCCAGCGCCGCCGACAACCCCTGCCGGAAGCGGGCCAGGTGCTCTAGCGGCAGGGACAGGCCCGCCGCCAGCGGATGCCCGCCGAAGCTTCGCAACAGGTGAGCCTGGGTTTGGAGCGCCCGGTGAATGTCGCAGCCGGCCACCGAGCGGGCCGAGCCGCGCCCCAGGCCATCCGGCCCGGCGGCGATGAGCACGACCGGTTTGTTAAAATGCTCGGCCAGGCGACCGGCGGCCAGGCCGATGACGCCGACGTGCCAGGTTTGCCCGGCCAGGACCAGGGCCTGGTAATCGGCCAGGGAGGGGGTCTCTTCTACCTGGCTCAGGGCCTGGGCCAGCACCCGGTCCACCAGCAGCTTACGGCGCTCGTTGAGGGCGTCCAGTTGTGCGGCCAGGATGCGAGCGCGGGCGGGGTCTTCCGTGGTCAGCAGTTCCACGGCCTGGTTGGCGTCGCCCAGGCGGCCCAGCGCGTTCAGGCGCGGCCCCAGCCAGAAGCCGATGTGCTCCTCGGTCAACGCCTCCTGGCGCAGGTTGGACATCGCCAGCAGGGCCAGCAGCCCGGCCCGGCGTGAGCGGCGCAGTTGTTGCAGCCCGCGTTGCAGCAGGTAGCGCGTGTCGCCGGTTTGGACGGCCACATCGGCCACAATGCCCAGCGCCACCAGATCGAGGTGTTTCTCGGCCTCGTCGCCGCCGGGCCGGATGGCCTGGGCCGCGTAGAGGGCTTGGCTGAGTTTGTAGGCCACACCCACACCGGGCAGTTCGCGCAGCGGATGGGCGGCGGCCAGGCGCTTGGGGTTGATGACGGCGGCGGCGGCGGGCAGCGTATCGCCCAGGTCGTGATGGTCGGTGATGATGACCTCGACGCCGGCGGCGCGGGCAACCTCAACCGCGTCAACGGCGGTGATGCCCGTGTCGCAGGTCAGGAGCAGGTCCAGCCCCCGCTCTATCTGGCGTTGCAAGGCGGGCAGCTTGATGCCGTGCGACTCGGTCAACCGGTCGGGGATGTAGTAGCGAACGTTGGCCCCGCCCAGGTCTTGCAAGGTGCTCACCAGCAGCGTGGTTGCAGTCTGGCCGTCCACGTCGAAGTCGCCCCAGACGCAGATTTGCTGGCCCCGGTCG
The DNA here is from genome assembly GCA_046757065.1 of Anaerolineae bacterium. Taxonomy (GTDB): domain Bacteria; phylum Chloroflexota; class Anaerolineae; order 4572-78; family JBHHXL01; genus JBHHXL01. Next base: position 781 of record JBHHXL010000274.1, on the reverse strand, counting down.
AGGGCCTGGCCCAGGCGCTCGACGGCAACGGCCAGTCCGGGCAGGGCCTCGGCGGGAGCGGGTTCGTAATGGTCGGGGTCCAGGAAGGCGCGGGCCTCGTCAACCGTGGTCAAACCGCGCCGGGCCAGCAGTTCGGCCAGGAGGGGATCGCCGAGCCAATCGAGGAGGGCGGCAGGGATAGCAACCGGAGGTGGAATTTGCCAGGGGGTCACCATATCCGATTCTGCGTGGGGTGACGCTGAATCCAGGCAGCGGCAGCAACCTCATCGCGCCCAGGCCAATGCCTGCCGCCGGCGTTTAACTCCTCCCAAACCGCTTCGGCAATATGTATCTCGGAATACAATCGTTTCAAGAGGCTGAACTGCTCGATGGCAGCCAGACTCGTCAGCGGTGAGGTGTTGCTGACAACGATCATAGCCGTCCCAGTCGTCGTAACGTAGCCACATCTTCTTCCAGATCAGCCTCATCGTAGTGAGGAGAGATGCGACGAGAGGCGAGCAACTGGCGAAACTCCCACAAGGACATTTCGGCCAGCTCACGGGCCTTGCCAATGGAAAGACGTCCCTGGGTGTACAAGAACACGGCTATTTCTACCTTCAGTTCAGGCACAGTTAAACGAGCCGAATCTAATATGTCTTGAGAAATCTCCAAAGTGTTGGCATTACTCATAAGGTAATCCTTTTCAGCAAGTTTCAATTCACTTACGTTATGGTAAGGGTGAGGGAGCGTTTTGTCAAAGCGGATGAGTACGTTGTAGGGCGTTACCCTCCCTTGAAAATAG
>JBHHXL010000273.1:0-6595 GCA_046757065.1 Anaerolineae bacterium | reverse complement strand
CCCGTCAAATCCACGCTTTTTAAGCCCAAAGTGCCAGTCACCTGAATAGTTACATCCTTTTTTTATTTGGTAGCGTTTCAGTGCTGCTTGGGGCAACAGCCCCGGCTCGCCCGGAGACGAGCCGGGGTTGCTTGCCGGTTGTTTTGGACCGCTTATGGCACGGTAATGGTCGTGATCACGTTGTCTTGTGGATGATAGATCAGTGCCGGATCGGTCACACCATTCACGGTAATCTCAACGGATGTTGTGTTTTCCATTTCTTTGGTCTTGCCCGTACACGTTCCACTTGCATCCGTAACACAGCTCATAGGCTTTGTTTTTGGCTGACCCTCTTTGATCCAGGTGTATGAAAGGTTGACCGTAGCGCCATCAACCAGAGCGCCTAAGTCATCAAAGATGGTTACTGTGAAGTTGCCTATCAGCTTGCCTTCTTTGTAGGTTGCCCAGCCAGTCAGATCGTCTACGTGTACGCTGGTAGCGCCGGGACCACCAACCGGGTCGGTCTCATCGTTGTCCGTGATGGTTGCACAGCCCGGATCGGCCATGTCTATGAGCGTGTCGCCATCGTTGTCTATGCCATCACTGCATTGTGGCGGCGGCGGCGGCGGCGGGTCCGTCTCATCATTATCCGCAGCATCCACACAGCCTGCGTCAGCCGGGAAGTCGATGAGGCCGTCTCCATCGTTGTCTATCCCATCCGAACACTGTGGCGCCGGCGGTGGTGGTGGATCGTCGGCCTCGTTATCATCTGTAGCCGATACACAGCCCGGATCACTCCCGAAGTCGATGAGGCCGTCTCCATCGTTGTCTATCCCATCCGAACACTGTGGCGCTGGAGGAGGCGGCGGGGGTGGCGGCGGGGGTGGCGGCGCGCCCGGCTCGTCGATGACAAGGCTGGTCCGGCAGGCGCCCGCCAGCGGGCCTCCGGGGTTCGGGTTATACACATACCAGGGCTGGTTCTTGACCGTAATGGTGTCCACGTTGAAGGTGACACTTGCTCCAGCGCCCTCAAACTTCTCGAAGTTGATGGTGCACTCGCCGGCGCCATTGGTTCCCTCGCACTTCTTGCCCTGGCCATCAACGTTCGCCATGACCTGGGCATTCGCCAGCATCATATATCCATCTGATACCTTGATGGTGACATCGGCGCCCCACGGCTCAGATGTGAAGGTCGTCGCGACCAGGCTGATAGCGCACATGTCCGCGGTCACGCCGTTACCACCTAATGGCGTCAGCGGCGTCCAGGCCGCCTCGAACTTGTACCCTCCCTGGGGGAAAGCGTAACCCAGCTCCATCTGATCGAAGTTCGGATTGTAGCCTTGTAAGGTCGGATCCCAGGTTGGATGCAGGAAGGCAGAATCGTTACCGTTGAAACGGTGCACGCCAGGGGCAAAACGCCGTTCCGCTTCGGGTTTCTGCTCCAGGGCCGTTGTCGATGAACAGGCGAACCCGCCACTGCCAGGGGGGTAAACGGCGTTGTTGGCCGCGTGGCACCAGGGATCGCCCTGGTACATGACCCCCAGGAAGTAGTTGTAGTGGTCGTAAACGGCGACCGGAGAGCCGACGATAGCCGATGCTTCATCAAAGAGCAGGCTCAGCGGATTCGGGTCGAGGTCTCCGTTGCCACTCCACATGCCGCCTTCCATCTCACCGGCCAGCTTTACGCCCCAGGTGGAGCCTGGAGGTGTGGTGTTCAGGCCCAGGTCAACCCGGCTGTTCAGGCCGCCGCTCACGGTCACATGCTCAAAGCCGTCCGGCCCAACATCTGCGTCAGAAACCTGGAAACCTGCGCTCGGTACGACCCTCACGCAGTACTCCCCGGGAGCCAGGTCCCTGAACTCGTAGAAGCCGACGGCCGGGGCCGGAGTAGTGCCATCAAATGTGACAGGGTCGCCAAAGACGCCGCCGATCTCATTGGGCGGGTAGGTGTATGGCTGGGCCCAGCCCATAGCTCCGGCGTCCGCCTTGCTGAATTTTCCGGTGGTCGCCGTGAGGGGTGTTGCTAATGTATCGCACACGCCGCCACTTGCCGGATAGAGCTCGACGGTTTCGCCCTGCCAGAGTCTATCCTCGGATTCATCCCAGACGCCGTTACCTGTCCTGGTAACCATATTGAGATGGTCGTTGAATACCACGCCCAGGAGGTTACCCACCCCGGCCGGGATGTCCTCGACCTGGATGTCCACAAAGTAGTTGAGGGTCCACCACTGGACGGCGCGGCTCATCGCGTTGTGGGTTGCGTCTACATAAGTGAAGCCGGCGGCGTCCGCGGCCGGGTCGGCCGGGTCGTATCTCCGGAACTCCTCGGTGACGATCTTGCCGCGATAGGTGGCCCCGTCCGGGATGTCCACGTAGACGTGGCCCATGGAGCCGGTCTCCGGCAGCATGTCATTGAGGAACCAGCCGTTGGCATTGGTGGTGGCCGTATGTTTGGTTGTGCCGGCCTTGAAGAAGGTCTTCACCTTCGCCCCGGCCACAAAACTGCCGTTATTCTCCACAAAGCCCATGTGCCGCCCGGCAAAGCGCGGCATCAAAATCGTGATTGCTGAGTTATTGCCCGGGTTTACGGTTACGCCGTTACCCATCATGGGCACATTGACCAGGTCCCGGTCCATAGTGAATATCTCGTACTGCCCGGGCGGGACGTTGGTAAAGGTGAACTCTGTCCCTGACGGGCTGTTGTAATGACCGGGCGGCGAAATTCCCGTAGCCTCAGTGGTCGCCACCAGTTGGGGAATATCCCCCCCGGCCGTATAGAGGGCCACGATCACGTCGGGTATCCTGGCGTTGGGTATGACGTCCGTTGTGAGCGGCGTAGGATTAGGGGTTCCACCCCACCCTGCGGCGCTACGAGTAGCATCCCACCACGTCCCGTCCTCAAAACGGGCGTTGGTCGGTGGTGTCCGGCCGCCAATAAGCACGCTGAAGGGCTCTTCCGGGTCGTTGCCGTCGGCGTCTACGACGGCCCCGCTGATAGAGCCAACGAGCGTCGGGTTGCCGCCGACATCATTGCCCACCTTCTCGATGAAGCCGTGCCAGGTGGCATAGCCGCCGGCCTCGGTGCCGGGCCAGCCCGGCCAGGCGTAAGCTTCCCATCCGTGCCCGCCCTCCTCGGTGTAGGTCTGATACCAGTTGCAATCTGTATTACCATAACCGTATACATCTGTGGAACAGGCATCGCCTGTGTGATCCACCTTTAAGGTAAAATGGGGGTTATCCGCCTGGGTCACCGTTTCCGGGTTTGAATAGACAAGGTACTCTTTGCCCCCCGGCAGGCCGCTGAAGTAGACATAGCCGTAGGCCATTTCGCCCAACATGGTAAGCCCGTCCACCGTTGTGAAACCGCCCTGGCTAAAGGCCAGCTCCCCGGTCTTCTGGGTAGCCACGACCGTGCCGTCCTCGTCGACCACGCTCACGGTCACGCCGTTCAGGGGCGGATCGATGATGGGGCCGTTATCGGCCCCGTTGACGAAATTGTCGTAGAAGACGTAATGGAGCAGGTTGGCCGTGGGCAGCTCTTCAGCCAAACCATCGCCATTAGCATCGATAAGCGGCGGCAGGTAGGCGTCCTGGGGACCGGTTGCAAGCCGTGATGTGCCCTGAACAAGAGCGCCGGCTCCAACATCAGGCCCGGTAGGATGCACAAACTCGCCTAAAGCGGCATCCCAGGTAAACTCCCGGCTGGTGGTGTCATGGCCCGGGGCGGCGAACATGACGATCAGGTCGGTTACGTCGGGGGTTCCGTCGGCGTCGGTGTCAGGTATCGTGGCCTCCCAGCAATTGGCGCCCCCGACACCCATAGTGCCATAGGTAACAAACGCCCCACCGGAGTGCTGGTTCTGCACCATCACCTGGGCGTCGGTAATGGGTGCGGCGCCCGCGTAAGTCGTGCTCCAGGTCGCCTCTATCTCCGGTCCGACCGGGGTGTAGGTCACCGAACCGTCGCCGGTATAAATACAACCGCCGATGGTCATTCCTCCTACCGCCGCGCTAAGAGAACCAGTAGCTACGGCCAGCACCAGGATTGCCAGGGCTGGTATCCATAAATACTTCGTCTTCATTGCTTCCTCCTCTTCTAAAAATAGAATCCGCGAGGAGTGGGGCACCCCCACGCACCGGCTGTGATGCGTGCCACACGTAGGCGTGCCGGCTCCTCTATTCTCCTTCGCGCCGGAGTTGAGCCGTCAGGCTCGTGACGACCCCCCTCAGCCGGACTTTTGTTGCAATCTGATCATCTCCTACCCGTTTGCGTAGTAACTGTCCGCGAATAACCTTGCCCTTTTCCCAAAAACATCCTGCAAAAAATTGAAAGTTGTTTTTGGACAATCGCGTAGTTCCTTATCCAGGAAGGCGATTGACAATCTCGAAGCAAGCTTTCCTCCTTCCTGCTGCAATATGGACTCTACCCACTTTTCTTCTGTGATCTTGAGAATGTTAAGAGGGGGGGATGGTGTCATCCTTGCCAAAAGGACGAGTTTCGAGCTGGAGCAGATCCGCGCGCCGGATGCGCCAGGTGCGGCCGATCTGAAAAGCGGGGATAACCCCCCGCTGGCACCACCGCCAGACGGTCACGCGGCTGACCCGCAGATAGGCGGCCACTTCGCTCACGGTCAACAATTGGCCGTGCAAGCTATCGTCTTCGCTCGGAGTTGACTTATCGTCCATTTGTGGGTAGAATGAACTTGCCTGGTCAAACGCAGAGCGACGCCGGGCTGTGCAGCAAGAGTTCAGCCCGCTCGCGTTCAGCCGTTTACTGGTCCTAAACGTGCTGAGAGTGGCGTTGACCTGGACTCGATGAGCTGGCCTGTTAAGGTCAGCTCTTTTTTTGTTTCACTGGTAAACCGGAACTTAAGATAAGTATATGAAATTTCGTCGGCGGTGTCGAGTGGCAGATAGCATATTTTTCCTAGCACGAATGGCCGATTTTTCCCAACCATTCTGGATACGGCCTATATGCCATGTGGCATAGTTTTTTGTGTTCCCGAATAAACGGCGTTGAAGTGACCGGCACTTTTGGGGACATTTCCAGCTTCATTATGAAGAAAAAGAGCCTCTTTAACGAATGTTCAAGTGCCGGTCACTTGCTATTGCTTAAAAGGGAACAACTCTAATTGTTTCGTCTATTAGGGCGAGCTGCCTTTGACGATGACGGGCAAGAGAAGGGTGTGGGGGGCGGCGGTGATGTTCACCGTGTCGCTGAACACATCTTCTCCGGCGCTGTTGCCGATGGTCAGCGAGACGACGTAAGCGCCGGTATTGGCGTAGAGGTGGCCGGGGTGCGGCTCATAACTGCCGGGCGAGCCGTCCCCGAAATCCCACAGGTAGGTCAAACCTTCGGGGTCTTCGCCGCCGTCCCGGCTGGTGTTGGTGAAGACGGTCATTTGAAAGAGGGGGGTAGGGCTGCTGCTGGTAAAGCCGGCCAGGGGTGGAATCACGCTTTGCAAAATATCGATCGTGCCGGAGAAGGTGCTGCTGCCCTCGCTGTTGGTCGCCGTCAGGATGGCGGTATAGCTGCCGGTCAGGGGATAGGTGTGGGACACCTCCGGGCTCTGGCCGCTGACCGGCGGCGAGCCATCGCCAAAATCCCAGGTGTAAACCAGGTTGGTGCCGCTGGAGGTACTCTCAAACGCGCTGGTCTGCCCGATCTTATCGGGCGCGGACGAGGTGAAACCGGCCACGGGGGGGATGTCCCGGATTTTTAGCGTGGTGGTCGCGCTATCGCTTCCCGCGCCGTTGGTCGCCGTGACCTGCGCGACATACGTGCCGGTGGCAACATAAGTGTGTTGCACAGATGCCCCCTGCCCCCCGGATGAGCCATCGCCAAAGTCCCAGTGGTAGACAACGTTGCTGCCGGCCTGGGTGGAGGCCGTGAAAGTGGTCTGCGAACCCAGGAACGTGGGCCCGTCGTGGCCCGCCGCGAGGCCCGCGATCGGCGCATCCAGGGCGGCGGTCTTCATCTGGAGCGAGCCATTCCCACCGAAGTAATCGGTCAGGCCGGCCTGGTTGATCACCTGCTGGTTATGAGCCAGGCCGGAGGTGTTGAGGCGGGCGGTGATCTCAACCAGGCCGCTGCTGGGGGGGCTGCCGGGGACGTTCCCCAGGTTCCAGGTCAGAACCTGGCCGTCGACCGTCGACGGCGGCGGCGAGGCGGATTGGTAAGTAACGTGATCGGGCAGGGTGTTGGCCAGGGTCAGGCCGGGCGCTTCCTCGGCCCCGGAGACGGTGTAGGCCAACGAGTAGGTGATTGACTCTCCCATCACAACCGGATCGGGGGAATCTTGCCCGCTCAACTCCAGGGTGGCGGGCAGGTTGAGCTTCACCGCCGGGTCGCCGAAATAGGTAAAGACTTCAAACAGGCCCAGCGGCAGATGGCTGTTGGCCAGATAGGCGGTCAGCCTGGCGGTGGTGGCCGCCGAACCGAGGATCAAATCGTTATCGACGAAGAGCGCCCGGAAGAGTTCCTCCGTAATCGGCGAGTTGACGCTGGGAAAGGCGTAACTGGAGGGCGCCCAGGCGGCGATGCCCCCCTTGTTGGGGATCAGCAGGAATTCCTCGGCCAGGACGCGGGGGGATTGGGTGTCGGCAAAATAGCCGT
>JBHHXL010000272.1:0-6596 GCA_046757065.1 Anaerolineae bacterium | reverse complement strand
TGCCCCGTCAAATACTTTTCAGACAGCCTCTTAGAACTACAAAATTTCAACTGAGTTGAGCGATCTGTTAGCCAGACCTTGGCCCGAAATGTCACTTATCCGCCCAGCACCTCTCGAATGGCCAGAGGCAGCAACCCGACCAGGTCGCCGGCCACCACGCCGGCCTGGCCCAACTCGGCCCGGGCTATCTCGCCGGCCAGGCCGTGCAGATAAGCGCCCGCCGCCGCCGCCTCGAAGGGGGGCAGACCCTGCGCCCGCAGGCCAACAATGGCTCCGGCCAGCACGTCCCCGGAGCCGGCCGTGGCCAGAGCGGGGTTGGCGAAGGGCATCACCACCACCCGGCCGTCGGGCGCGGCCACGACGGTGTGCGCCCCTTTCAGAACGACGGTTTGCCCCCAGGTCCGGGCCGACTGCCGGGCCACACCCAGACGATCGGCCTCCACCGCCCGCACTTTGCCCCCCATCAGGCGGGCCATCTCGCCGGGGTGCGGGGTGAGGATGCACTCGCCGGGCAAGCTGGCCCACCATTGTTCCTGGCGCGCCAACAAATTCAGCCCGTCGGCGTCGATCACCAGCGGAGGCAGGCCGCGTTCGCCCGGTCCGGCGGCGGGGGCATCGCCCCCCACCCGGAATCCGGCGCGCCGTTCGCCGCTCTTGCCGCCCTCACCCTGGGCTAAAAAGCTGTGGAGAAACTCCGCCGTCGGTTTCTCCTGGCCCAGACCCGGCCCCAGCAGCAGGGCGGTGTAGTTGCCCGCCTTCTCGCGCAGCAGCCCGACCGCGTCGGGGGCAATAACCCCCATATCGTGCGGCAGCAGCAAATAGGTGGCCTCGGCCAGGCGAGCGGCGACGATGGGGTGCAGCGGCTCAGGCAGGGCCAGGGTGACCAGGCCCGCGCCGACGCGGGTGGCAGCGGCGGCGGCCAGGTAAGCCGCACCGGTGTAGTTGGCCGAGCCGGCGGCGATCAGCGCCTTGCCAAACGTGCCCTTGTGGGCGCTGGCCGGCCGGTCCGGCAGCCAGCCGGCCACCAGCGCCGGCTCGGCCAGGCGCAATTCGACCTCGGGGAAATGCTCGCCGGCGATGCCGATGTCGGCCACGAGCAAGCGCCCGACAAATTCCGCGCCGGGCAGGAGGACGTGTCCCAACTTGGGCGCGGCCAGCGTCACCGTCAGGTCGGCCGGCAGGGTGTAGGGATCGAGCGCGCCGGTGTCGCTGTTCAGCCCAGAAGGCACATCCAGGGCCACCAGCGCCGGACCCATCTCGCCATCGGGCGGCGGCTCGGCGGGGTCCGCCAGCAGCGGCGATTGCGGCGCGCGCCGGTCGTTGATGGCCTCGCGAGCGTGCGCCAGCAGGTCCGCCAGCGCGCCCTCGATGGGGCGGGAGACGCCTGTGCCGAGCAAGGCATCGACGATGATGGCCGCCCCGTCGATGAGCCGGGCCAGCCGCACCCGCCCGGCATCCTCCTCGAACCAGACCGTTTCCACGCCTCGCTCCCGGGCCAGCCACCAGTTCTTGTCGCCCTCAACGTCCCGCTTCCAGACGTAGGCCGCCACCGAGGCGCCCGCATCGGCCAGGTAGCGGGCGGCCACCAGGCCATCGCCGCCGTTGTTGCCCGGCCCCACCAGAACCAGCACCCGCATCCCCGAGGCGCCAAAGGCGGCCTCAATCGCCCCGGCTACGGCCCGCCCGGCATTTTCCATCATCGTCTCGTAGCTCAGCCCGGCGGCATCGGCGGCCTTCTCGGCGGCCTGCATCTGCTGAGTGGTGACCAGGTACACCTCACACCTCTTCGCGGACGATCAAATTCGCGGCGACAAAACCGATCACGCCGCCGGCCAATCCCCCCAACAGCCCCCACAGCAGCAGGTTCGGCTCTCCGGCAGGGGGCGGTTGGGATTCCAATGGGCTTTCGAGGTCAGCCTGATCGCCAGCGGGCGCGGCCTCTGGCATTGCGGCGCGCCGTTCCTCCAGCCACTGTTGAAACAGGCGCTGGCGCGCGCCCTCCCGGCGCTGGTTGAGGGCCTGGGCCACCAGGCGGGCCAGCAGCCGCAGCAAAACCGGTTTCAGGATATTGAGCATTGCCGGGTTCATCGCGCCCCCTTTCAACCCTCGCGCCGGCGCAGGCGCAGCAACAAGGCCACCACCAGCCCGAAGACAGCGCCAAAGAGCGCCCCGGCTGCGGGCCCAAAGACGGCGTTGATCTGGCCGTCCACCCGGCCGGCCAGGACGATCAGCGCGCCGCTGTTCTCGACCTTGACCCGGCGGGCGGCCAGCAGGCCCGCGCCGCTCTGTTCCAGGGTGACGTCTCCGCCGGAAACCACGACCCTGGCGATGCTCTGATCCAGGTTCAGCGAGTCGCGGGCGTAAGCCAGGCCGACCTGCCCGGCGGTGACGTTGGCCCGGTCTACCTGGGCCAGGACGATGCCGCCCTGCGTCAGCGAGACGTTGTTGGCTTTAGCCTGGACGATCCCTCCCTGGCGCACGGTCACCGTATCCGCCTCAACGTTCTGCAAGCCACCCTGCCGGACCACAACCGAGGTCGCCTTCACCTCCTGCGCGCCGCCCTGGGTGATGTGAACCTCATTGGCCCGCACGTCCCGCGCGCCGCCCCTTTGCAGGGAAACGTTGTTGGCCCGCAGGTCGTTCACCCCGCCACCTTCAACCGAAATATCCCCTTCCAGGGTTGGGTCTTGTTCGATGTTGGTGTCGTTCATCGTGGGCTCCTCCTTCATCCTTCATCCTTCATCCTTCGTCAACCGCCCACCCCATCCAGATGCGATGTTTCGTTGAACGTCAGCAGATGGGGCCGGGGCGATAAAACCAGCTCGCTCACAGCGCAATTATCCAGGCGATAGTCGGCCCAGGCCAGCGGATCGTTGCCCACCAGCAGCGCCAGGCCCAGCGACAACGCGCCGCCGTGGCTCACCACGACCACCCGCCGGCCGGGGTGCGCTGCGGCGATGCGCCGCAAGGCGGCCACGATCCGGGTCACCACCTGGCGGGGGGACTCGCCGCCGGGAGGGGCGAAGTCCGGGTCCTGCCGGGTGCGCTCCCACAGGCGAAAGGTGTCGCGCAGCGCCTCGAAGGTCTGGCCCTCCCAATCGCCCAAATTATACTCGGCCAGGTCGGGCTCGAGCTGCGGGGGCAGCCCCAGGGCCTGACCGATGGCCGTGGCGGTGTCGTGCGCCCGGCGGAGAGGGCTGGTGTACAGCGCGGCCACCTCGGCCTCCAGCCGGGCCAGATAATCGGCTACCTGCCGCGCCTGGGCCTGCCCTCGCGCCGTTAGCAGGCCATCGGTCGCTCCCTGCCACAGCCCGGACAGATTTGCTTCCGTCTGGCCGTGGCGGACCAGGGTTAGAATGGTGTCCACTTGTCTATCTCGCCCTCACTCAACGTTTGGCGGCAAAAACCATCGTCGTTGGGAATAAAGCTGGTAGCCGACGTGATCGTAAAGGGAGTATCCCATCGCTGTTGAGTAGAGGATGCTATGCCGGCAACCGCTCTCGGCGGCCTCGCACAGCATATGGTGGAGCAGACCGCTGGCGATCCCCTGCCGGCGGTAATTGTCCAACGTGCACATATTCCAGATACTGACAATATCCCCCAGGCAGATGGCGGTCCCGGTGGCTACCGGGCGGTCGTCGTAAAAGGCCAGGTAGTGACGGATGGCGTCGTCCTTGAGCTGGACGACCGGGAAGAGCCGCCGCATCTCATCCAGCGGGAAATCAAAAACGCGGTGGATCAGGGTGTAAAACGCGGAAAGCGAGGCCACGGTGCCGATGCGCTCGACGCCAAAGCCGGGGTCCGCCTGAAACTTGGTGGGCACCTCCGGCAAGACCATCGTCGGCTGGGGGGGCAGGGCCTGGTAGCGGCGCTCGTTGAGATAGGTCTCGCCTCCGGGCAGGCGATGCTCGTCCAGAGCAATGGCGTAAATCACTTTTCGGGACAGGTAAAAGGCCGAGGTGTCGGCCAGGATGTCGTCGGTCAGGCCGTTGGCATTGAGCGGAACGAAAAAGTTGAAGCTGGGGATGCCAGACCCGGTGAAGTGCCGGACGTAGTTGGATGTTACCTCGCATTCGCCTTTAGCCAGCGATTCGGTCATCTTGATCTGAGCCAGAACCAGATGGTCGTCCAGCCTGGATTTCAACGCATCATCCATAATTGCTCCTTGTGGCTATCGTTGGTGATAGAAATCGATCCACCCCTTGTTCAGCATCAACAGCGCCGCCTGAACCGGTTCAAAGGGACGGGTGGGCCGTATCGGATGGATGTGGGCCCGGGTCACCGGGAAGAAGTCGCCGCCCAGCACGTTAAAGACGTGGCCGACCGGCATATCACCCTGGAGGCATAGTTGCGCCTGAATAATGAAGCGAGACGTGTAAAGCACAACCAACTCCAAACGCGGCGGCAGCCGCACCGCAGACCGGGCCGGGGGGTCCGACAGATCGATGCCGACAATCGTGCGCTTGGGCAGGACCACCGCGGCCAGGGTAAGAGCCGGCAATGTCGCCTGCGGATCGAGGGTCGTGACCTGGGCCTGGTGCAGGCTGACGGTCCGCCTGTTGGGATTGTTCAACTCGCCAATCAGCGCTTCGGACACTTTCATTTCCCCGCCCAGCAAATAGTCGGGGGTAAATACACGCGCCTTGAAGGTCATAGCACCGAACGCCTCGTCACAAACCGTTTGCCTCGCGCCAAAGCTGGATTTGCTGGGCGTGAATGCGATCGTGCTCGGCCATAACATCGACCAGGTAGCTTTGGATGGTAAAAGTGCGGCCACCTCGCGTCCGCCGTTTAGCCACGGCCATGTCGCCCGCCGCCGTCAAAATCTCAAGCAGGGTGGAACGGGCGACATCCAGCTCGACCAGGATTTCGGCGCAGGAACGAGTCCGGCGTTCGGCGATGGCCTTGCGCGTAAAAACGGCCACCTCGACTGCCGGGATTTCATCGGCCCTGTCGGCCAGCATCAAGGGCACTATCTCCGCCATCCGCACTTCCCAGGCCGCAATATGCGCCAAAATATCTTTGACCGTCATATCCCGGGTCTTGAAAATCTCGGCGATGTCCTGGGTCAGATACCAGCCTGGCCGACCCTCGTCGCCAGCCGCCGCCGTCGGACCGCCGGGTGGAGGCTCTACCACCACGGGCGTGTTGGCCAGGCTCTCCTCTGATAGCCCCTCGATCTGCCTGAGCAACTCTTCGCGCGCAAAGGTGATGTATGAGATGCAATCTTGAAGGCTCATAGGCTGTCCGACCCCGCTTCGTTACCGGCCCGCATTATACACCAAAGAGGGCCTAAAGCGGAAACATCAAGGCCCAGCCGGGGGCCCCAGGGTGGCCTCCAATGCCCGGAAGAATTGGACCGCGTGCCGGTCGTTTTCGCCCAGGTCGCCCACTGCTAGTCGGGATTGGCTGTGAATGTTGACGTGGGTCCCGTCGGGAAACCGGCGAACGAATAGAAAGATGTCGTCGGTCAGGAAGAACAGGTGAACATCAGCCTTGATCACCCCTCCCGTTTCATCACGATCCAGGTAGGTGATCGTCCAGGGAAAGCCCCAGGTTCTGATGCCTTTGACCGCCTCCAGGGCGGTGTCATAAACCTGGCCGGGCGGCTGTAAGTAAATGTGTGTGCGCAACTGAGGTTTGGCGTGGTCCGGGGCGGTGATCGTGGTGTTTGAAGTATCGAGCCGGAACTGGTAGCCGAACAGGCGCAAAGCAAGCGGGATCAGGATGAGGGTCAGGCCCAGGCCGGCCAGGATGGCTTTCAAGCGGAGGGAGATGCGGCCCTGCAACCAGCGCCGGAGCAAAGCCCACAGGCCAAGGATGAGGATAGCCAATATCACGATGAGCCAGATGATTTCCCAGGGGATCAATGAAATTTTCACGATAGCGACGGCGTCTCCTCAGCGGTGGGGGGAGAATGTGTTGCATCGAGTTTCAAGCGCACCCGGCCGATGCCGATGACATCGCCCGGGGCCAGCGGGGTTGGCCGGGAGACGGGCAGACCGTTGAGCAAGGTGCCACTATGGCTACCCAGGTCTTCCAGCCACCAGGCCCCGTTGTAGCGCCGCAACTGGGCGTGGCTCGGCGAGGCCGATTCGTCCTCAAGCACGATCGTGTTTTCGGGGCTGCGGCCCAGGGTGGTTACCGGGCGCAGGGGGTAGGCCACCGTCTGTCCGTTCTCCGAGGCCGGGTCGTGGCCGAGGAGCCGCCAGCGGCCGGCGGTTTCCGAAGCGGGTTCGGCCGGAACGGTCAGGCTTTGCCACAGGAGATAAACGGCCAGTCCCAGAAACGCGTAAAGGAGGACGACCGCCACAATCCGCAGGATAAATAAAACCAACTCGAAGCTCACCGGCTAACCTCTTTGGATCCACTGTGTCTCGGAAATTATAGTCCAGAGCCGGTGAGAGGGCAAGCAAACGGCCCAACCACCCACTTTGCGCACAGCCTAAATTGATCTATACTACGGGCTCCTGAACAGCGCCCCCTCTGCCACGAATCCTGGGTGTGCAAACAACTCTATGTTTAAGGAAAGGAGAAGCAAATGAGCCAGACGAAGTATGTGTTGAATGAGAGCGATTTGCCCAAGCAGTGGTACA
>JBHHXL010000271.1:0-6616 GCA_046757065.1 Anaerolineae bacterium | reverse complement strand
GGAAGAGGTAGGGCGCAACAAAGAGGAAGGCCACGCTTGAGACCAGGATGCCGGCCAGGCAACCTAAAATCACCTGCCACGGCGTGTGGCGATTGAGGCGCACGCGGGCCCAGGCCACCAGCGGAACCAGGCTGATCACAGCCCAGGCCGAAGGACTCTCCAGCAGAACGGCGACCGTCGCCGCCGAGGCAATCGCCGCGCTGTGAAAGCTGATCTTCCACAGCAGGGTGATGGCAACCAGGAGCGCCATCTGGAAAATGGTCGCGGCCAGCAGCAGGATGATCACCTGGGGAGCGTGCCAGGCGTAAAGCAACAGCAGGGCGCAAAAGAACCAGGTGATCGTGGCGATCAGGGGTTTGATGCGCCGGTCCCGGTCGGGCATATGAATATCGACCAGGTAGCCGGTGCGGACCAGGTAGCGGATATACAGCAACGGCGGCAAGCCAGTCACCAGGAGGGCGATGGAAATCCATTTCAGGGCTTCGCGCGGGCCGTCGAGGGCGTGCAGGCTCAGGCCAACCACCAGCGCCCCGCCGACGATGGGCGGGCTGAGGATGTTGGATATGAGCCGGGCCGCATAGCGCATACGCCCCGGGGGATCGAGGGTGATCTCGGAAGTTGGGTTGGGTGGCGGTTTGGGCACTGTCCTTTTCCGGCTGGCAATTGGCGTGCGGGTCAGTCGTTGTTCCGAAATAATAACTTGCAGCGTTGCCGGTAGATTCTAGGCTACGGCCCGTAGAATGTCAACCCCCAGTCTCAACGCCGCCCGAAGCGCCGTTCCAGCTCCTCGAGGCTGAGGGTGACGAAGGCCGGCCGCCCGTGGGGGCAGACCGCCGGGGACCAGGCTTCGGCCAGGCCGGCCAGAAGTTGCTGCATCTGGTCCATCGTCAGCGCATCGCCGGCTTTCAAGGCGCTGGCGCAGGCCGCCTTCTGGGCCAGGCGGTCCAGGCGCTCATCGTCCGCGGCCCGGCGGTGGCGTTGCAACTCTTCCAGCAGCGTGGTCAGCAAGCTGCGGGCGTCGGGAGTCGAGGCGTAGGTCACCTGGCGGTCGAGGTGCGCGGCCAGCGCGGCCGGCAGGGCCCGCACCCAAAAGGTCTGGCCCCCAAACGGCTCAATTTCAAAGCCGAGCCGCGAAAAGAGGGGCAGACTGGCCGCCAGCGCCTCCGCTTCGCGGGCGGTCACCTGCCACTGAACCGGGGGGGACAGGGCCTGGGCCCCGGTCGAAAGCTGAAGTTGCTGGTATAGGATTTGCTCGTGGGCGGCGTGTTGATCGATGATGACCAGCCCCTCGGCGGACTGGGCCAGGATGTAGGTGTGTTGCAGTTGGGCCAGGGGGCGCAGGCCGCCCGCTTCGTAGCCGGCCCGGCTCTCCCGGATGGCGGCCGCCCCCTCGACGCCGGCGAAGGGCCAGGCGAAGGCCTCGAAGCCCCCGGCGGGCCGGCGCGGAAATTCGAGCAGGGCCTGGGTCACGGCCTGGCTGACCGCGCCGTAAACCGAGCGCTCCTGGCTGAAACGGACCTCGGCCTTTTGCGGGTGGGCGTTGACATCGACGAAACCGGGTTCGATTTCAATGTGGATCACGGCCAGGGGAAAGCGTCCGGGCGGCAACAGGCCGGCGTAAGGCCGTTCCAGCATCACGGCCAGCAGGCCGGCCCGGATGGGCCGCCCGTTGACGAAGAAGTATTGGCCGCTGCGCCGGCTGCGGGCCAGGCTGGGGCGGCTGATAAACCCGCGCACCCGCAGGTCGAGCGCCGCCCAATCCAGCCCCAGCATTTCGCCCGCCACCTCCCGGCCCAGGATGGCCCCCACCCGCTCCAACGCCGAGCCGGGCGGCAGGGCCAGCCGCTCCCGGCCGTCGGCGATGAGGCGGAAGGCGACCTGGGGATAGGCCAGGGCGTAGCGGGCGACCACCTGCTGGCTCAACTCGCTTTCACGGAGCGGCGATTTAAGGAATTTCCGGCGGGCGGGGGTGGCGGCGAAGAGGTGGCTGACCGTGACCTGCGTCCCGACCGGGCTGGCGGCAGGGCTGGCGTCAATCGCCTCGCCGGAGGCGGTCACCCGGCTGCCTTCGATCTCTCCATCCTGGCGGGTGAGGATTTCCAGCCGCCCGACGGCGGCGATGCTGTGCAGCGCCTCGCCCCGAAAGCCGAGGGTGCGAATGGCGTTGAGATCGGCGGCGGCGGCGACTTTGCTGGTGGTGAACCGCTGCGGGGCCAGGCGGGCGTCCGCTCGATTCAGGCCGTGGCCGTCGTCGCTGACGCGGATGAGGTCCAGCCCGCCCTGGCGTAGCTCGACGCTGATCGCCTTCGCCCCCGCATCGAGCGCGTTTTCGAGCAGTTCCTTGACCAGCGAGGCCGGTCGCTCGACCACCTCCCCGGCGGCGATCAGGGCGGAAACCTCGGGCGGCAGGCGGCGGATGCTCAGTCTAGCCCTCCAGGATGCCCAGTTGGCGCCAGACCTGCCGGGTTTTTGGCAACGGATCCTGCCATAGCCACTCGGCTTTCAACCAAAAGCCGGAAATACTCAGGCTGTGGTAAACGCCTTCCTCATCCGGCGGGTAGAGACGATAACGATTGTCACCACCCAATCGGTAGAATTCAGCCTGCTGCCGGGTAGGATCGAGCAGCCAGTATTCGGGAATGCCCTCGCTTTCGTACTCCACGAACTTGCTGCCCCGGTCACGGCTGACGCTCTCCGGCGAAACAACTTCGATGACCAGATCGGCCGGGCCGTCCAGATAAGTTTCCTGCAGCCGATGCATATTTTCGGTTTTGAGGAAGAGAAGATCCGGTTCGCGCCCTTGCCGGGTGGCGTGTAATTGGATGAGAAATGGGACATTTGTTAACCAACCAAGATCACGTTCTTCAATATAAAAACCCAAAACCTTGGATAACCAGAGAACCAGTTCCTGATGGCGTCTTGATGCTGGGGATACCATGACAACCTCTCCATCCTCCCATTCGGCGTGCGTATCCTCGTCGGCCCAGGCCAGAAATTCCTCAAAGGTGATTTTCCCCTGGGGCGGCGCTTTGCGGTCGCTGAGTTCGAATTTTTCCATCGTCGCACCTCCGGTTACGGGCGCTGGCACGGTCGCTGTTGAGATTATACACCAGTTTGGAAGTATGCAATAAGTGGGGGAGGATGCGTTTGAAGCGCAAATATCATCAGGTGAGGGTCCTGCTGTGTACCACATATCTACTTGCAGGCACGATTGCAGCAGTTTAGTCTTTCAACAACAACGGCAGAAAAATCTTATTTCGTTCGGGTTCGTTTGGCGAGGTAATGATCGTTTCGACGGTGGCAGAGTTGTTATTTGGATTGGCATCGATAGCATTTGCCCCGATGTTTGCTGTATTGATGATGGTCCCACTAATGATTTGGGTAACTACGCCGGTGATCGTAATGATACCGCTACTGCTCGGGGGCAAATCCTGTACCTGCCATACATAGGCCGGGCTAATACCGGTGTCGGTGATGGTCACACCACTACTGGTAACGGTATTGACGGTAACGCTGACGGACATAACATCCGTGATGACAACGCCTGTAGCGGTATACGTACCACTATTACTGAAACTCAGGGTATAGGTAAGGGGTTGGCCAAGGATGGTTGTAGTAGGGCTGGTCGTTTTGGCAATAGCCAGATCGGACTGTAGCTGTGTCACTTGAAATACGTAGGCCGAACCGGAATCGCTACCATCATCAGCGTCGTAGGGCGCCCCAATTACGGCGGTGTTGTTGCTAATGGCAACGGACCAACCGAATACGTCACCGGCCGCGGCATCGCTGGCGGTCAGCTTTGCCACTTGGTTCCAGTCGTCAACTCCAGCCTCGCCCTGCTGAAAAACGTATGCTGCCCCCGAGCTACTGCCTGCATCGCTTTTCCCCCAGGCCCCGACCACAACCGAGTTTTCAGCGATTGACAAAGCGTAGCCAAAAATGTCGTACATCGCGGCGTCGTTCGCTATCAGTTTTTTTACTTGGCCCCAATTGTCAGCCCCACCGTGATCCCGCTCAAAGATGTAAACGGAACCGGTATCGGTCCCCCTATCCTGATCGGCAGGTGCCCCAACTACAGCAAAGTTTCCACTGATGCCTACGGACCAACCGAACCGATCCCCAGGGGCGATGTCATCAGAGGTTAACTTAACTACCTGGCCCCAATTATTGACTCCACCCTGGTTTCGCTCGAAGATGTAGGCTGCACCTGATTCGTCGCAAAATGAAACAGGAGGGCACGTATCGCTGTCTCTATATGCCCCGGCGATCACGGTATCTCCACTGATAGCTACAGACCAACCAAGCTTGGCAAATTTCGCAGCGTCATCCGCGATCAGAACTTTGACCGGGCCCCAATTGTCAACTCCGCCCTGGTTCCGCTCAAAGATGTGGACTGAGCCAGCGGCGCTGGTTCCCAAATGACTGTCATCTGGTACTCCTATGGCGACGATGTCATTGCTGATGGCTACAGAGTATCCAAAACCGTCGTGAGCCTCAGGGCCACTGGCATTTAGTTTCTTGACCTGGCCCCAATTGTCGGTCCCGCCGTAATCCCGCTCAAAAACGTAGGCTGAACCTGGACTGATAAGGTTTCCAACGTTGTCTCCAAATGCTCCGACGACGACGGTATCCCCGCTGATCGCCACCGAGAAACCGAACCAGTCAAAAGCTGTAGCGTCAGCGGCGACGAGTTTCTTGACCTGGCCCCAATTGTCGGTCCCGCCGTAATCCCGCTCAAAAACGTAGGCTGAGCCTGTCAATTCGCCCTGATCATCGTTCTTAGGGGCTCCAACAACGGCTGTGTCACCACTGACGGCTACAAAGTAGCCAAATTGATCGCCGGCAGCAGCGTCGTTGGCAGTAAGTTTGGCTACCTCGCTAGTGAACACGAGCTGTTGTTGAATGGCCATCCAGTCGTTTGTCGAAAGACCTTCAGGCAGGTGTTGGTTCAAAGAAAAAGGGCCTGGTGGGCGAGGAGTAATTGCGTTAGGGGAAGGATATTCGATGGCTTCAATGGTCAATGTCGGGTACAGCGCAACGATCAGCCCAATGACCATCCCCGATATGGCCGAATGGAGCAAGCCTTGGTAAAAAAGGCGGCGCCTGTTTGCGGTAAATTTCTGTTTTGCTGTCACCATAACCTCCCTGACCACGAAAGGATTTCTACCTTTGGATTCTAGCAAAGTTTCCGAGAGTTAACAAGTTGTATCGGTACGGTCAACGCCTTTCTATCGTCACCAACGTGATCTCCGGCGGGCAGAACAGGCGCAGGCGGGGCATGCTGAACCCCTCCAGGCCGAGGCCCCGGCTGACGTAGAGGGTGGTCCCGCCCTCGTCGTAGCGGCCCATTTCGTAGCGCTTGCCGGTGGTCGCGCTGGTGAATAGGGCTCCGTAGCCTGGCAGGCGGACCTGGCCGCCGTGGGTGTGGCCGCACAGGTACAGATCAACCCCGTTGCGGGGGGCGACGGGCATCAGCTCCGGCGAGTGGTAGAGGAGAACGCGAGGGGCATCCTCGAGGGTGACGCGGGCTAACTGGCCCAGCGCGCGCTCGTCTTGCGGTGGATCGTGGCTGCAATCCAGGCCCAGCAGGGACAGCCGGCGACCCTGGCCCAAATCCAGATCGAGCACGTCCCGGCGCAGCAGGCGGATGCCGCTGCCGTTGAAATGGTGGGGGGCCACGTCTTCGACGTCGATGACGGGTGTGCCCAGGACGGCGTAGACGCCATACGGCGCTTTGAGGCGCGACAGGAGCTGACGCACCTGCGAGATGGCCTCCGGGTCGCGGCGGTAAGAAGCGTTGAGGTAATCGCCGGTGATGGCGATCAGGTCCGGGCGGGCGGCCTCGACCAGTTCCAGCAGGCGTTCCTCGCGGCGGGTCAGGCGCTCAAGATGCAGGTCGCTCAAATGCAGCAGGCGGATAGGTTTGGCCCCGGCCGGCAGGTGAGGTGAGGTCAGGCGGATTTCGTTCAGCGACAGGCGCTGCGGCTCAACGGCCAGGCCCCAGACGTAGGCCAGGCTGCCGGCCAGTTCCAGGCCGATGAAAGCCATCAGACCCCAGGCAGGGCCCGCCAGATGCGCCAGCGTCGCTCCGCCGCCAGCCACCAGCAGGCGCGGGATGAGCATAATCATCAGTTGGGGCGCGACCGGTCCGTAGGAGCGCCCGGCGCGGGGCAACCAGGCCAGTAGCAGCCAGTCGGCCAGGGCGAAGACCAGCAAACCTAGAGCGGCTGCGGCCCCGGTCCCCGGCGCGGCCATCTGCCACAGGCTGAAGGTCAGCCCGGCCCCGGCCAATAGGCTCCCGGCGGTCTTCCAGGCCGGCCAGGCCGCCGCTTGCTGGAAGAACATCATCAGGCGGAAAAGCCAATCCTCTTGGGCGCTGGTTTGGGGGAAGGTATCTGCCGGCGGCAGAAAAGGGTTGAGGCGAAGGGTCTTAATCTGGTTGGCCACGTAACTGAAACTCCCGTTATCAGGGCTAAATATCGTCTTACTTGCCAATGTTAACGGGAGTTGGTTGTAAGCCGGTTGAAAGATTGTAGGAATTTAGTTTGAGTCTGGCCACTGGTACATCAAGGCGTAAATGAACCTATAGTTACCAAACACCCTTCGGCAGGCTCAG
>JBHHXL010000270.1:0-6619 GCA_046757065.1 Anaerolineae bacterium | reverse complement strand
TCTCGCACTCGGAAAGCGTCTGGCGAGGGGTCCAATCGGGCAGGCAGCGTTCGCTCAGGTCCCACAGCTTTTGCAGGCCGGAGCGTCCGGCAACCATGATCTCGCCCCGCGCCCACAGATAATCGAGCATCTGGTTGACATTGCGGCCCGTGGTCCAGCCCCCGGAAATCCAGCCAACCTCGGTCTTGTCCTTGAAATCCCTGGCCAGCATCGGACCTGCCTCCCGCAGCCTGGCCAGGATGCGCTGCCGCAGGGCGTCGTTGGCCTGGACCCAGGCCCGCGTTCGTTGCTCCCAGGGCGCATCGCCGCTGGCGTAATCGCGCATCCGCCCCTGGTGAATGGGGTAGTCCTCGGTCAGCACAATGGAAGCTACGTGGGCCCAGTATTCGAAAAGCCGGCGTTCCCGCCAGAGGAGATTTTCCAGGTGCGCCGGGTCGTAAACCCCAAAGCGGCTCCACAGCACGAGCAAGTGGCTACGGGCGACGACGCTGATTGGATCGAGTTGCAGGCAGCCCAGGTCACGCGCGGCATCCAGGATACTGGCGGCGTTGGCCGGCGGACGCGGCCCGGCCAGCCGCTGGCGGGCGATGGCCAGGCGGCGGGCCAGGGTAGGGGACAGGCTCAGCAATTAACCGGCCTCGCCGACAACGTATCGCATGATCGGCCGGCTCTCCGAGCGCCGCAGCACTTCCACAAATCCAGCCTGGCGAAACACCGATACCACCCCGGTAAAGCCATCGGAGCCGGACAGACCGGATACCTTCGGTTCGATGGGGTAGCCTTCAACGATTTGAGCGCCCTGGGCTTTGGCGTAGTCGACGGCGGCTTCCAGGAGTTTGATCAAAAGCCCCCGGCTCCGGTAGGGCCTGGCCACAAAGAAACAAACAATCGACCAGACGGGCTGCTCGTCCACCCGTTTCAAAACCCAGGACCGGTCCAAAACCGGAAACGCCTGCCGTGGCGCAACGGAGCACCAGGCGATAGGCTGTCCCCCGGCATAAGCCAGCAGCCCCGGAATTTCACCGGAGTCGACAATGGCCTTGAGGGCTTGCTTTTTTTCCCGGCCCGATTGCCGGTCGAATTCGGCCCGCTTCAAGCGCCACCACATGCACCAACAATTGCCGTAAGCGCCGTTCTCCCCGAACAAGGTTTCAAGGTCAGGCCAGCGTTCAGGAGTTACCGGCTGGTATTCCAGCACCAAATCGTTACCCACGGTGGATTTAATCCCCCTCCAGATGCTCCTCGCCCTCAGCCAATTCCTTCAACCTGCGCATCTGTTTATCGAGGATACGGTTGGTTAACCAGCCAAACAGGGCGCCCATCAGACGGGCAAACCAGGTTTGATGGACCATCTCGGCCGAGTAGTCGAGGCGGGTTCCGTCTGCGGTGGCGGCAAATCGATAATCAACCTGCATCCCGAATTGGTTGTTGCCGATGCGCACCCCCAGGTGATGCGGTTTATCGTAGGCCGTCACCTCGCCATCATATTCGGTCAGGCGGCCGCCCTCCCGGATACGCTGTTTGAATTTGGCGCCGATGGGGTTTTGCGGGTCGGGTTCGGAGAGATACCTGGTTTCCTCAAGGCCGTCCATCCACAGCTTGAGTTTCTCCTCGTCATCGACCAGGGCAAAGACCCGGTCGAGAGGCGCGTTAATTTGGATTGCGCGAGTGATTTTCATAGCCTTCCCCTGCCAGGCCCCTCAGGCCATCTGCTTCAGCGCCTCGGTCATCTCCTCCGGCGTAACCTGGCGGACCGTTTTGGCGAAGGTAAGCCGGTAGCCGTTCAGGTCCTCGATGCTGAAGGTGCGGTCCCCCCAAAACTGATCTCTGAGATCTTCGACGATGGTGACGTTTTTGCCTTTCAACTGCTCGTAGTAGGCGTCGATGTCGGCGTCGGCCTGGATGTAGAAATCAACGCCCCGGCACGATGCGGGGGAAGCATCTGCGGCGAGGCCAAACATAAACTCAATGTCCCGCCACGTCGCATAGGCGTGGATTACCGTGCCGTCGGGGCCGGGGAAGCGGAAGCCTTCTTCAAAACCCAACACCTCCGTGTAGTAGGCGAGCGCTTCTTCGACGCTCTTGACAGATAGAACCGGTACTAACATTTGGACCTCCTATTTAGGTGGATCTGAGCGCCTGCTACCGTGGATTCAGGCAGGCAGGATAGGGATTCCAGGCCCAAGTATAGCACATTTGTTCTAATCTGTCAATTAGTACGGATACGCGGCGGCAACGCCCTCCAGCGCTTCCAGTGAGGCCGCGGAGACCAGGATGTAATAATTGCGGTTGTTCCAGGCCAGGCCATAGGGCTGTTCGCCCTGGGTTGGGGCGAACCACTCTACGAAGCTGTAATCCAACCAGATGCGATCGCGGATTTCGGCCTGATCGTCTTGTTGCAACAGTTCTTTCAGCCCCCTCAAAAAGCGGCGAGCGTTGATGTCGGACCTGGCGTCGATGAGCAGAACCTGCACCGACTCGCCGTTCGCATCGCGGTAAACCGTTACCATCCCACGTGCGCCAACGTATGGTCTTTCGAAGAATTGGTTTTCGCGCGAGAGGACCAGGTTGAAATCGCCAACGGTTTGAGGGGGAAGGTCTTTCAAGAACACATCGGCCGGGGGCCTGGGCCGCTGGTCGAGGTTAAAGGGGGCGGGCTCGTCGTTGGGCCGCTCGGCGTTGCGCGGAATGCAGAAAAAGAAGGTGGCGAAGATCAGCAGAACGGTAGCGATCCCCCAGCGGATGGCGCTCCGCCGTTGCCGGGCCGGGGGTTCCATATCGGCGATGTCATCGACCATCTCCGGTTCGTAACCTTGAGGGGCGATGTTGGATTCCCATTCCTCGGGGATCGGGTCTGTTGTCGAGCGAATATCCGATTGCCGCGTGGGCCCATTGTCATCCGTCATAAACCTCTCAACCTCGCCGGAATTATACTTGGGCCCGGCGCAAGGTCAAACCCGATTGAAAGGTTGCGGCACTCTGGAGCGAACGCGCGAGATCGGCGTGCCAGGGGCGATTACTGCGCCGGCGGCTCCACCAGGCTCAGGCCGGGAACCTGGATGGAGATTTGATAGTAGGCATCCCCCTCTTGAACGATATTCCCCCACGAATTATTATTAACCACGGCCCAGGCCGCTTGTAGGATTTCGCCCTCAACCCAGACGCCATCCAGCGCCTCGCCCAACGAAAAGCCCAGCGAGTCCGAAGGCCATTCCGAGTCAAATAGAGGGGGCGGATTGCCGGTGGCGTCGAGCGGGTAGGCGGTCAGGTAGCCACGCGGCGGTACGTAATCGACGCCGTTAACCTCTGCCCCGGCGGCCAGGTAATCATAGAGCGCATGAAAGGCCGGGGGCGCGCCCCCGAAGTACTCGCAGACCCTCTTGGTCTGGCTACCAACCGTGATCGACAAACACTGGTCGGCCGCATCGGCTACGCCCTGGTTGGCGTAGAGGTCCTGCCAGCCGAAGAAACCGGCCTCGACGGCCCGTTGCAGCAGGCCGGCCATTTGCTCCAGAGTAAGCTGGCCTTGCAGTACCCGCCGCTGGCCGAGATCGTTCCGCTCTACCCACAGTATTCGACCATCGCCCCAGATGAGCGCGTCGGGGATATAGTTTAGCGGCACCAGTTCGGGCGCAAACCCGCAACAGAAGGTGGCCGAGACAACCAGCGCGCTCGGGTCCGGGTTCCATTGCACTTCAAAGTCATCCGGGATCACCACTTCGGATGGAGGCGTAGCCAGCGGGGAATCAAGAGAAACCACGGCGACTTGTCCGGTTGGGGTGGGGATGGGTGAGGTTTCAGCGCCGACCGCGCCGGTCTGTGAGGAAGGCAACGTTTGGGCTTCGGCATCCCTGGCCTCAGGCTGGGCCGCCGGCCCGCAGGCTACAAATAAACTCATCGTCAAAAATAAAACTGTCCAGGCAATCTTCATCGAAAATACGCCTCCTGTACATATGAATAGCACACCAGTGGCTTGTTGTCAAACACTAGGCTAGTACTCGGTGATCTCAAATCACACATTGGGTAAAATCAAGATAACAAGTACAAGCCTCAATTTGCCTCAAAGTCCAATCCCGTTAGAATAAGTCTACACTCATATCGGCAATTTGCTCAAAAAAGAGGCAAGATTTGGTCCGTTACTCAACGGTTTTATCAATAACGTCAGTTTTTAACAGGCTTTCACCTGTTTGAGCCCTCGGCGCTCGCTCCCCTACCCCCTACCGACAAACGGAGGCGCTAACTATGGACTTGCAACTCAACGAAGAGCAGCAAATGATCCGCGATGCGGCGCGAGACTTCGCCCAGAAGGAAATCGTCAAAGTCGCGGCGCACTACGACCAGACGGGCGAATTCCCCTATGAAACCGTGCAAAAGATGGGCCAGCTTGGCTTTATGGGCATCGAGGTGCCGGAGGAGTACAGCGGGGCCGGCCTGGATACGATTTCCTACGTGCTGGCTATGGAGGAGATCAGCAAAGCCGATGCCGCCCACGGAACCATTATGTCGGTCAACAACTCCCTCTTCTGCCACGGCATCATCCACATAGGCAGCGAGGAGCAAAAGCAGAAATACGTAGCGCCCGTCGCCAGCGGGCAAAAGATCGGCGCTTACTCGCTGACGGAGCCGATGTCCGGCTCTGACGCGGCCACGATGCGCAGCCGGGCCGTCCGGGAGGGGGACCATTACCGGATCAACGGCACCAAGAGCTGGGTCACCAGCGCCCCGGCGGCGGATTTCGTTGTCCTATTCACTATGACCGACCCCGACCGCGGCCACCGGGGTATCACCGCCTTCATCATCGAAACCGATAAGCCGGGCTTTCACCCCGGCCGCACCGAAGACAAGCTGGGCATCCGGGCCAGCGCCACCAGCGAAATCCACCTTGAGGATTACCGCTGCCCGGTCGAGAACCGGCTGGGGGAGGAAGGCCAGGGCTTCAAAATCGCCATGCTCGTCCTCGACGCCGGGCGGATCGGCATCGCCGCCCAGGCCCTGGGCATCGCCGAAGCCGCCTACGAGGCCAGCCTGGGCTACGCCCGCGAGCGACAGGCATTTGGCGGCCCCATCGGCCAGTTCCAGGGCATCCAGTGGAAGCTGGCCGATATGAAATGCCGCCTCGAGGCTTCGCGGCTGCTCATCTACCAGGCCGCGCTGGCCAAGGAGGCCGCCGAGAAGAACGGCGGTCGCTACACTACCGAGGCTTCTATCGCCAAGCTCTACGCCAGCGAAACGGCTATGTTCTGCGCCCACCAGGCGGTCCAGATTCACGGCGGGATGGGCTACAGCAAGGAACTGCCGGTCGAACGCTATTTCCGCGACGCCAAAATCACCGAAATCTATGAAGGGACCAGCGAGATTCAACGTATGGTCATCGCCCGTAACGAGCTGGGGTTGCGCTAGGAAGGGAGCAGGAAGGCTTACTTTCCGCTTCGCGTCCCTACTCCCTACTCCCGTATATAACCAAGGAGACCCAACGTGGATTTTCAACTCAACCCGGAACAACAGATGTGGCAGCAGGTCGTCCACGATTTCTGTCAGAATGAATTGAAGCCCCGGGCCGCCCAAACCGACTATGAAGCCCGGCTGCCGCTGGACGTCATCAAAAAGATGGCCCCGCTGGGGCTGCTGGGTCTGCCCGTCTCCGAGGAGGACGGCGGCCCGGGCCTGGATACGATCAGCTCCGCCATTGCCCTTGAAGAGATGGGGCGGGCCTGCGGCAGCACGGCCCTGTCGGTGGCAGCCCACAACGGCCTGTGCCTCAGCCCGCTGGTGGCCTTCGGCTCGGCGGAGCAAAAGGCCCGCTACCTGCCGGGGTTGATGTCCGGCGACGTGCTGGGCGCGCTGGCCCTGACCGAGCCGGGCGGCGGCAGCGACCTGTCCGGCGGCGTGCAAACCTCGGCCATCCCCGCCGGCGACGAGTGGGTGATCAACGGGAGCAAAGCCTGGATCACCAACCCCAGCCTGGCCCCCATCATCGTCACCCTGTGCCGTACCGATCGGGAACAGGGCTCACGGGGCTTCAACCTGATCATCGTGCCGGCCGATGCGCCGGGCCTGACCATCCACCTCCCGGAGAAAAAGATGGGCCTCAAGGGTTCCCCGACCCATATGCTGACCTTCGAGAACGTGCGCGTTCCGAGGGAGAACCTGCTCGGCGAGCCGGGGCGGGGGCTACACCAGGCCCTGGCCACCCTGGATGGGGGGCGCATCGGCATTGGGGCCATGGCCGTGGGCCTGGCCCAGGCCGCCCTGGACGAGGCCCTGAGCTACGCCAAACAGCGCGAAACGTTTGGGCAGCCCCTCAGCCAGCACCAGGCCATCCAGTGGATGCTGGCCGATATGAGCACCGAGATCGAGGCGGCGCGGTTGATGGTTTACCGGGCGGCCTGGCTCAAGGACCAGGGGCAGGATTTCTCCAAGGCGGCGGCGATGGGCAAACTCCTGGCCAGCGAAGTGGCGGAACGCGCCGCCTTCAAGGCCATCCAGATTCATGGCGGCTACGGCTACAGCGCCGAGTTTCCGGTCGAGCGTATCTACCGCGACCAACGGCTGCTGACCATCGGCGAGGGCACCAGCGAGATTTTGCGGATGGTGATTAGCCGGCGCGTGCTGGCGGAGT
>JBHHXL010000269.1:0-6638 GCA_046757065.1 Anaerolineae bacterium | reverse complement strand
TTACGATGCACATCAAGTGCGTCGCACCTATATCAGCCTGAGTAATTACATGCCCCTTAATTAAAAAGACCCGGCCTCTACCTCTTGGATAGAAACCGGGTCTTGCCATTCCTGATTCAGCCTCGCCGCAGGACGAAGCGTCAGGTTTTAGCTTTACCGTGAGCGTATTCAGTTTGCAATCAGTTTGGCGATGATGGCAACTTCACTGCCTGTATTTTACCTGGAAAGCAATAATGAATCAATAGAAACTTAGTACCAGCAGGGTCGAAATACTGACCCTGCAACCGGAGCGTAGCAGGTAGCACGTAGCAAAAGGCCCACCAAACCTGCTACCTGTTACCTGTTACCTGTCCTTTCGCTGCAAAATGTCCGGCCAGACTACGACCCGCCGGAGGGCGCGTAGATGGCCCGGTAGGCCGATACGTTGAGGTAAACGCGGCGGATGTAAAGGCGCGGTTCGGCCAGGGGGATGGCCTCGACGAACAGGTCCAGGTCATCCGAGACCTCGATCCAGTTCAGGACGTTGCCCGGCCCGGCGTTGTAGGCCGCCAGCGAGGCGAACTCGTTGCCCTCAAAAATATCGAGTTGCAGGCTCAAATACCAGGTTCCGAACTTGATGTTGAGATTCGGCAGCCACAATTGCTCGTGCGAGTAATCGTCCCAGGCCAGGCGCCCGGCCACGTAATCGCCCGTGTCAGGCACAACCTGCATCAGGCCGCGGGCGTCGGCGAAGGATTGGGCCGAGGGCTCGAAGAGGCTCTCCTGGCGGATCAGGGCGAAGACCATAGCCGGGTCCACGTCGAAGGCCTCGGCCTCGGCCAGCACCAGGTCGCCGAAATCGGTGGGATACATCAGCCGTTGCAAGAAGCGCGGCACCTGCTCCAGATTGACCGCCGGAGAGAGACGCAGTACCTCATTCGCGGCCAGGATGCTCAGGCGCGGCAGGCCCCGCTCCCGGAAGGCCAGGGAAAGCTGGTACATCGCCAGGCCGTTATCGCGCCAGCGGTCTTTGACCGTCTCGAACTCGGACAGCGCCTCCTCGCGCAGGCCCAGGGCTAACAACGCCTCGCCGCGCACAAAGGCCGGGTCGGCCTGGATTTGACGGTCAAGCCGGGCAAGATTGGCGTCCTCCGTTAGACCCAGCCAGCTTGCCAGCCAGGCTTCGGCCTCGGCCTGCCCCTGGCCGGGGTCCTGCGGCAACTCCAGGGGCGCGGCGAAGTTTGGATCGACGCCGGCCAGCAGATCCTGGGCGCGCAGGGCGTAGTAGCTGAAAGCGTGCGAGGCTAATTGCGAGAGGAGCGCCTCGGCTTCGTCGCGGCGGTCCAGAGCCAGCAGGGATTTGGCCTGCCAGAAGCTGGCCCGCCGGGCGAAGTCGCTGGCCGGGTAGTTTTCGAGCAACGTTTGCCAGGCGGATTGGGCGGCCTCGTAGTCGGCCTGCATATAGGCGGCGAAGGCGGCCCAGTGGAGGGCGTTGTCGGCCAGATCGCTGTCCGGGTAACGGGCCACCAGGTCGCGCAGACCATCGGCGGCGCCCGGCAGATCATCGCCGTTCAGGGCCAGCAGCGCCGCTCGCCACAACGCCTCCGGGGCCAGGGGATGGTCGGGAAAATCCTGGGCGAAACGGCGGTAAGTTTGCCGGGCCTGGCCGACATCGCCCGCCCGCGCTTCGGTCCGGGCCAGCTCCAGCTGGGCTTCATGCCAGCGGTCGCTTTCGGGGTGGGTGTCGATGATCTTCTGAAATTCGGCCAACGCCTGCTCGAAGCCGCCCAGCCTGCGCCAGGCCAGGCCGGCGTACCAGTGGGGCTCCGCGGAGTGCTCCTCGTTGGCCTCCAGGTAGCGGTAGAAGGCGTCAACCGCCGCCTGGTAGGACCCGGCGTGATAATCGACCAGGCCGCGCTGGTACTCATCGACCTCGACGCCGGCGTTGACCAGGGCCACCAGGGCCAGAAAGCTATCGATGGCGGTCGGGTACTGGTTGACCGCCTCCAGGAACCGGGCGTGAGCGGCCTCCGGGGACCCGGCGGCCAGGTGCGCCTCGCCGGCCAGGCGCACGATTTTGGCCCGGTAGGCATCGATGCGGGCCACGTCCAGGATGGCATCGTATTGGTCGAGGGCGGCCTGGTAGTTTTCCAGAGCCAGCTCGGCCTGGGCCACCCCCTCCCGCAAATGGACCTCGAAGCCACGGTCGGGGGCTGCGGCCACCCCGGCCCGGTAGGCGTCGCGGGCCGTTTCGTAATCCCCGGCCAGCAGCGCCGCATCGCCGATGCGCTCGTACAGGTAGGCCGCGATGGGATCGGCCTCGATCAGGGTAGCCTGGTAGGCGGCAATGGCCTCGGCGTACTGGCCCAGCCCTTCCAGAGCGCGGCCCCGATTGAATTGGGCCGGGCGGGCCAGGGGGTGATCGGGGTACGCTTCCAAAAACTGGGCGAAGGATGCTGCCGCCGTATTGAAGTCGGCCAGGGCCAGCTCGCTGCGCCCGCGCCAGTAGAGCGCCGGGGGCTTTTCGCCGTCAGCAGCGCCGGGGTCGCTCAGCAGCGCCGCAAAGTCAAACCGGGCCGCCCCAAAATCCCCGTAGCGGAAAGCGCGGTGGGCCTGGGCCAGGCGCTCGCTGGGCAGCGGCGTGGGCGTCGGCGTTGGGCTGGGGGTCGGCGTCGGGGTGATGGTCGGGGTCGGGCTGGGGGTTGGCGTCGCCGAGGGCGAGGGCGTGGGGGTCGGGCCCGGCGGCGGGTCGGGCGTGACAGGCCGGGTCACCGCCAGCACGACCGGGTCGCCGGTCGGTCTGGCCTCCGGGCGGCGGGCGGCATCGACGGTGCAGGCAGCGAGGGCCAACAGCGCCAGCAGGAAGATCGATGAAACTCTGGATCGGGCCATAGCCGGTATTATGCCACGGCCCGCGCGGAAGGCAAGAATACCGCTAAAACTCCCCGACCTCCCCCACCCGCAGGCGCTCGATGGCCAGAAAGCCGGCGGCGGTCAGCAACATCAACAGGCTGCTCATAGCCAGGGCCTGGCCGTAGTTGAGGGGGCCGGGCTGGCCCAGGAAGCGAAAGATGGCCAGGGGCATCGTCGGCGTTTGGGGCCGGGCCACAAAGACGGTCGCCCCGAACTCGCCCAGACTGACGGTGAAGGCGAAGACGGCGCCGACCAATAGCGCCCGGCCAACGATGGGCAGATCGACCTCCCGCCAGACGCGCCAGGGCGAGGCCCCCAGCAGCGAGGCCGCCTCCCGCAGGCGGGGGTTGATGCTGCGCAGGGCCGGCAGCAGGCTGCGGACCACGAAGGGAAAGGCCACCAGCGTGTGGGCGATGGGCACCAGAACCAGCGAGGTGCGCAGGTTCAGCGGCGGCTTATCGAGGGCGATGATGAAGCCAAAGCCCAGCGTCACGGCCGAGGTGGCCAGAGGCAGCATAAAAATGGGGTCCAGCAGGGCGGCCAGGCGGTTGGCGCGGGCGGCCAGCAGGTTGGCTGCGGCCAGCCCCAGGATCAGGGCCAGGCCGACCGTCGCCGCTGCAAAGCCGACCGAATTGCCGACCGCCTCGATGGGGGGGACGAAAAAGACGGACCGGGTCCGGTTCTCGAACAGGGCGGCGTAGTAGGCCAGGGAAATCCCGCCCCCCGTACTGAGCGAGCGCCAGACCAGGGCCAGCAGCGGCGCGCCCAGCATCGCGACCATCAGCAGGATGTTGCCGGCCACCCACGCCCGCTCCCGTCCGGGCCCCGGCCGGCGCTGGGCGCTCCGCCGCGATTTCAAATCGAGGGGCAGGCTGGTGCGCCGTTGGAGGCTGGTGTAGGCCCACATCAGGCCGAAGGTGAACAAAATTTGCACCAGCGACAGGGCCGCGGCCAGGGGCAGGTTGAAGAGGTTGACCGCCTGGCGGTAGATTTCCACCTCCAGGGTGGCGTACCGGGGGCCGCCCAGGATCAACACCACCCCGAAGCTGGTAAAGGAGAAGATGAAAACCAGCAGCCCCGCTGCCAGAAGGGCCGGGCGCAGCAAGGGAAAGGTGACGCCCCAGAAGGTGCGCCAGGGCGAAGCGCCCAGCATGCGGGCCGCCTCAGGCAGGGCCGGGGCCAGGTTGGCCCAGAAGCCGCCGACCAGGCGCAGGACGACCGTGTAGTTGTAAAAGACGTGGGCCATCAAAATGAGCCAGACGGTGTGCTGCAGGCGAACCGGGGCCTGGGGCAGATCGAACGCGGCTACCAGCCATCCGTTGAGCAGCCCCCTCGGCCCCAACAGCGCCCCAAAGGCGGCGGCCACGACCACGGTCGGCAGGACAAAGGGGATGGTGGTGAAAGCCTGCAACAGGCCCTTGCCCGGAAAGCGATAGCGGGCGAAAACGTAGGTTGCCGGCAGGGCCAGCCCCAGGGTCAGGATTGTGGAGACCGCCGCCTGCCAGGTCGTAAACCACAGGGTGCGCAGGTAGTAGCCGCTGCCGGCCAGCTTGCGCAGCGCGCCCAGGTCGAGGGCGCCTTCGGGGGCCAGGCTCAGGCGGAAGATGCTGGCCAGCGGGTAGAAGTAGAAAACGGCCAGGAAGACGAGCGGCAGCGCCGCCAGCGCCGGGCGCAAAAAACGGCTGGCCGGGGGAAAAGCCCGCCGGCCAGCCCGCCCGATCGACAAAGAAGGGACCGCGCGCCGGGCCCTCACCGCAGCACCGTCTCCGTCCAGGACTCGATCCAGGCCTCCCGTTGGGCCGCGATGGCGTCGGGGGCGACCACGGCCGGGGCGTCGGGGATGTCCGCGTATTTGACAAAGACCTCCGGCAGAGCCGCCGTTTCGTTGGCCGGGAACACGAACATCTGCAAGGGGATGTCCTCCTGGAACTGCCGGTCGAGCATAAAGTCCACCAGCTTGCGGGCCAGGTCCGGGTTTTTAGCCCCCTTCAGGACCCCGATGAATTCGATCTGGCGGAAGCAAGCGCCATCGCCCAAAACGCTGGCGGTGGGCGCTTCATCCAGCGGCTCCTCGGCGAAGTAAACCTCAGCCGGGGGGCTGCTGGCGTAGCTGACGACGATAGGCCGCTCGCCGTCGGAAGCGGCGCTGAACTGGCCCCAATAAGCGTCCTCCCAGCCGTCGGTGACCAGGACGTCGTTGGCCCGCAAATCCTGCCAGTATTGGAGATAGCCCTCCTCCCCGAAGTGGCCGACCGTAGCCAGCAGAAAGGCCAGGCCGGGCGACGAGGTGGCCGGGTTCTCAACGACCGTCAGGCCGGCGTAGTCGGGCTTGACCAGGTCCTCCAGCCCGGCCGGCGGGGCCAGCCCTTTTTCGGCAAACCAGGTTTTGTCGTAGTTCAGGCAGACATCGCCGTAATCGACGGGCAACAGACGGTGTTCGGGGTCGAGTTCCAGCGAGTCGGGAATATTGGCCAGCAGGGGGGAGTTGTAGGCTACAAAGATGCCGGCCTCGATGGCCCGGCTGAAAAAGGTGTTATCCACGCCGAAAAACACATCGGCCAGGGGATTTTCTTTGGCCAGGATGGCCTGGTTCAGGGCTGCGCCCGCGTCGCCTGACTTGAGGAATTCGATTTTGGCGTTGTTGGCCGATTCGAAAGCGGCCACCACCTCCTCGCTGACGTTAAAGCTATCGTGCGACATCAGGATCACCGTCTGCGGGCCCGCCGGCGTTGGTGCCGGGCCACAGCCGGCGAGCGATGTTACCGTCGCGATGACGAGTGTGAACAGCAATTTTTTCATCATCCACCTCCATTGGAATCGGTTAACGGAATGTGCACCACCAGGACCAGCCCCCGTTCGATCCGGACCGTGGCCGCCGGGCGCGTGAGGGCGTTGCTGATGGTCAGCGTCGAGCCCAGCGAGATCGAGGCCCCGTCGAGCGGCCACTCAACGCCGGTGAGGGCGATGCCCGACGCCCGTTCTGTGAGCGGGATCAAAGACAGCGTATCGCCGGGCGCGCCGGGCACGGTCAGGCCGCCCGGGCCGCGCAAGAGCGTGGCCCGCTGCCGGCCATCGACCAGGCTCAAGGCCAACGCCGACCACTCCGGGCGAGTCAGGAGCAAAATGTTGGCCAGCATCTGATCCAGCCGCCCACCCAGCGCGGTGA
This sequence comes from Anaerolineae bacterium, assembly GCA_046757065.1. Lineage (GTDB taxonomy): Bacteria > Chloroflexota > Anaerolineae > 4572-78 > JBHHXL01 > JBHHXL01. The sequence goes on along the minus strand of JBHHXL010000269.1, from coordinate 580 downwards.
CGATCACGGCCTCGTCCACGCCGGCGGCGGCGGCGGCCTGCAAGGCCAGTTCCAGGTCGGTTTGATCTTTGCGGGCCGGATGAGCCTGCACCCGCACCCCGCGCCCGCGCAGCTCCGCCAACAGGTCCGCCGGCAGGGAGTCCAGGTCGCCGACGATGAGATCGGGTTGCAGCCCCAGCGAGGCAGCGTGCCGCGTGCCGCCGTTGGCGCAGATGATGAAATCGTCGGGGGCAATGTGGCGGCGCACGGCCATCGGCTCGGTTAACAGGCCATTGGCGAAGATGACGGCGCGGGTCATAAGCTGCAACTCCTGGGGCATCAAAAAAGCCACCCCCGGCGGAGGGTAGCTTTTGTCTTCGGAAATCTCTCTTCCTCCGCCGGCATTATCCGGATCAGGTTCGACGGTCGGGCTCACAGCCTGCGGCAAGAGCCCCTCTCAGCCTGGTTTATCCAAGCTCCCGGAGGGCTATTTGATTCGCCTCGAACAGAACGTATTATAGGCGTTTCTAGCGGCCTGTCAAAGTATTAACCTCAGTTCGCTTTTAACGGGTGCGTCCCAAATTTTAGGTGCGACGCACTT
>JBHHXL010000268.1:0-6697 GCA_046757065.1 Anaerolineae bacterium | reverse complement strand
TCATAACGTATCAGCGGTGATTATACCGCGCCGTCAAACAAGTATCAAATCATTGTCATTGATTATCAAGCCAACGCCACCTTGCTCGCCAAAACAATCATCCTGGGGCTGTCCGCCGCGAACGGCGAGCGGTCGTAATCCCCATAGATTTGCTCGACCGCGAAGCCGCTGCGGTCCAGCAAATGCTCCATTTCGTAGCGATGGACGTAGCGCAACGGGAAGTGTAACGCCGTTCGCCGCACGAGGCCCGCCTGATCCACCTCGTCCAGCAAAAAGGTCACCTCCTGGACCTGGCGATCGATAAAAGCCCGCTGGCTGGTGAACCACTGCGCCCGCCGGCCCGCTGCCTCGTCGACCAGGTCACCCTCGAAATGCAAGCGCCCGTCCGCCTCCAGCAGGTGGGCCGGATGGGGGTGGAAGAGATCGATCGCCACCTGGCCGCCGGGCCGCAGATGACTCCGGATGGCCCGCAGGCAGGCCAACTGCTCGGCGGTGGCCAGGCAGTGCATGAAGGTATTCGTCGGAAGCAGGGCCAGGGCGAAATCTTGCCGGGGCAAATTGAACTGGCGCATATCGGCTTTGACGACCGATGCCCGCCCGGCCAGACCCGCCGCCTCGATTTTGGCCCGGGCCGCAGCCAGGGCCGTCTCCGCCAGGTCCAGGCCGGTGATCGAATGGCCGGCGTCGGCCAGCGGCAGCAACACCCGCCCCGTGCCGCAGCCGATCTCCAGCAGCGACCCTTCAACCGCCCCGGCCAGATGCAACCACAGCGGCAGATCATCGACCTGGCCGGCGTAGATCAAATCGTAGTAGCGGGCAATGGCCTCGAAGTCAGGGGAGTCGGGCGGGCTCATGCATCCTCAGCGCCTGCAATCCGGCGGCGCAGGAGCGCCTCCGCCGCTTCCAGGGCAGCCGGCACCTGGTCGCCGTCCGGGCCGCCCCCCTGGGCCAGGTCGGGACCGCCGCCGCCGCCGCCGCCGATCAGCCGGCAGGCCGCTTGCAGAACCGGGCGCAAATCGAGGTTCACGTCGCGTGAGCGGGCGAAGACGAGCTGGCCCTTGCCCGCGATCACGCCCAGCAAAGCCACGTGTCCCGGCTGGGCCGCGATGCGCGTGGCCAGGCGGCGAACCTGCTCCAGGTCCCGCTCCTTGAAATGACGCCGCACCACCGACACGCCGTGGACCGTTTCGGCCCCGGTCAGCAGCGAGACGGCCTCGTGGTCCAGCAGCAACTCCTGCAGGCGGTCCCGCTCCTTGCGGATGTCGCGCAGGTCGTTTTGCAGGCGGGCCACCGCTTCGGGCAAATCCTCCACGGCCACGCTGAGCGCGCCGGCCAGGTCGCGGGCCATCGCGTTCAGGTCCGCGTAATGAGCCAGAGCCCGCCCCCCGCACAAAAAGGTCAGGCGCGTCTGCTGGTTGCGCCGCTCGGTCTTGATGATTTTAATCAGGCCAACGACCCCGGCGCTGGCGACGTGGGTCCCGCCGCAGGCGGACCAGTCGAAATCGTGGACCTCAACCACCCGCACCGGGCCCGACACCTGCGGCGGGCGGCGTAGAGGGATGCCGTCTAAATCCGCCGGATCGACAAAGCGGGCGCTGATGCGGCGATCTTCGAAGATGATCTGGTTGGCCAACGCCTCCGCCCGGTGGAGGGCCTCGTCGGTCAGGGCAGAGGCGTTAACGTCGATGGTGGCGTAAGTCCGGCTGAGGTGAAAGCCGACGGTCTCGGCTTTGGCGATTTGCAGGCAGGCCTGGGAGAGGATGTGCTGGCCGCTGTGCTGCTGCATATGATCGAAGCGCCGTTCCCAATCGATCTCGCCCCGAACCGCCTCCTCGCGCAACTCCCCGCCGAGGACGTGCAACACCGCCCCGTCCTCCGGGCGGGCGATGGCATCCACGACCGGCACGCCGTTGAGCAGACCCCGGTCCGGCGGCTGGCCCCCGCCCAGGGGGTAAAAGGCCGTCCGGTCGAGGACCACCGCCGGTTTGCCCTCGAATTCCGTCCGTTCGACGACGGCGGCCTCAAATTGGGTCAGGTAGGGCTGATCGTAGTACAGGCGCTCGGTCATAGGCTTCTTCCTCTAACACCGGTCACGTAAAACCAGCGTACCTCAATCGCTGGGAGATGTCAAGAGAGCCGCCGTTACTTCATAAACAGCGTGCCCGGCAGGTCGAAGCCGTGGGCCTTCAGGCGCGGGGTGAAGGTGGGCCGCAGGCCGCCCGCCTGAAACTCGCCCTGGACCCGCCCGTTGTCCTGGCCCTTATCCACAAACTTGAAGATGTCCTGCAAAACGACCGTTTCCCCCTCCAGGCCGATGACCTCGGTGACGTTGGTGACCTTGCGCGAGCCGTCGCGCAGGCGAGCCTGCTGCACGATCAAATCCACCGCCGAGGCGATCTGCTGGCGGACGACCCGCAGCGGCAGGTCCATACCGGCCATCAGCACCAGCGTTTCCAGGCGGGTGATGGTATCGCGGGGGGAATTGGCGTGGACGGTGGTCAGGCTGCCGTCGTGGCCGGTGTTCATCGCCTGCAACATATCGAGCGCCTCGCCGCCGCGACACTCGCCGACGACGATCCGCTCCGGGCGCATGCGCAGCGAGTTGATGACCAGATCGCGGATGGTGACCCGCCCCGTGCCGTCCGGCTCGGCGTTCTTGGTCTCCAGCCGGACCACGTGCGGCTGTTGCAGTTGCAGCTCCGCCGAGTCCTCGATGGTCACGATCCGGTCCTCTTCGGGGATAAAAGAGGAGAGAACATTCAAAAACGTCGTTTTGCCGGAGCCGGTTCCGCCCGAGACGACGATGTTCAGCTTCGAGACGACGCAGGCTTCCAAAAACGTGGCGATTTCCGGCGTCAGCGATTCATAATTGATCAGGTCCTGGATTTTCAACGGCTCCCGCGAAAACTTGCGGATGGTGATCGAAGGGCCGTCGATGGCGCAGGGCGGAACGATGGCGTTGACCCGCGAGCCATCGGGCAGGCGGGCATCGACCATCGGATAGCTTTTGTCAACGAAACGGCCCAGGGGCTCGACGATTTTGTTGATGACGCGGATGACGTGATCGTCGTCCACAAACCTTGCCTCGGCCAGGCTGATTTTGCCCTCTCGTTCAACGTAAACCTGGCGGGGGCCGTTGACCATGACCTCGCTGATGCTGTCGTCTTGCAACAAGGTCTCCAGCGGCCCGAAGCCCAGGATTTCATTGACCACGTCGTTGAAAAACGATTTCTGCTGGTCGGGGGCCAGACGGATGTTGGCGTGCTGGCACAGCAGCTTGAAGCGCTCGTAAATCAGCCCCAGCACCTCCTGGGTTCGCTCCAGCTTGATGTTGGGCGACAGCGATGTCTCCAGGCGCTCGGCGACCCACAGCTTCAACCGGTCTAAATCCTGCCCCGACACGCCTTGGGCCGGGTTGGGGAGCTGTTCGGTTTGCATACGATGTATCTCCCGAAAAGATGAGAATCTTGCAGGCCGACAGGACTGGCCTTCAGCCCGCAACATCGCCAGTATAGCATACCCCTTCCCGCATTTCTATCAGGAGTCTCCCTGAGATCATACTCAAAAGAGTATCTACTCCCGCCCCAAAATCCAGAAATCGTACAGTTCGCTTTCCGGCTCGCCGGCCACCTCGGCTACCACCTCCTGCCAGCCTTCCGGGGTGGCCACCCCGTACCGGAAGCGGGCGAAGTAAGCCTGCAAGATGGCAAAAAAGAGCTCGTCGCCCACCTGGCCGCGCAGCGCATCGAAATAGAGCGGCCCTTTGCCGTAGACGATCAGGCCGTACGTTTCGCCGTTGAAGCTGGCCACGGGGCCGGCCACGCCCCGGTCTCGATCGCTGGACTGGGCGGCAGCGTAGGCCCGGTCAAAAAGACTGCCCCGAACCAGAGCAGCCGCTTCTTCGCTCTCAAATTCCTGCCAGTAGAGGTAGGCGCTGTAATTGGTCAGGGCCTCGTCCAGCCAGGGGTCATCGACCTGATCGTTGCCGACCAGGCCGTACCACCACTGGTGGGCCACCTCGTGGGCGGCGACGTGCTTGAAGAAGTTGCCGCCGTCGGCGTAGAGGCCGCCGGCAATGACGATGACGCCGGGATACTCGACCCCACCGGCGGTGGTCGGCGTGGCCGCCACATCCAGCTCGGCGTAGGGATAGGTCCCGAATCTGTCGTTGAACAGGCGCAGCGAATCGACGGAAACCTGCAAGGCCTGGCGGGCGCCCACCTCGTGACCGGGCAGGTAATAGCTGCTCACGGTCACGCCATCGACGGTTTCGCTCAGAACAGCGTAGTCCGGGCTCATCGCCAGGTAAAAGTCGCGCATCGGCCCGCTAACGGCCTCGATGGTGCGCGTGCCGTCGCCGTTGTCAACCCTCGCCACCATCGAGCCGGAGGTAACGACGACCTGGTCATCCGGCAGGGTGAAGCGCAGGTGATACAGCGAGGTGTCCAGGTAGGTCACGTCGCCCCAGGGCGGGGCGACCTCGATGTTCCAGCCCTCGTCGTCATAAACGGCAATTGCCGGATAGAAGCCGGCCAGGGCAAAGACGCCGTCAAAGTAGACATACACCCCGTACCCGGCCGAGGTATCGGTCGGCACGGTGGTGCGATAGCGCAGGGAAATGTCGGCGACCTGGCCCGGAGGCAGCGGCTGCGGCAGAGGGACTCGCAGCGCCGAGTCCTGGGACTCCAGGGAAGTTTCGACCGGCGCGCCATCGACCATCACCCCCTCGACGATCATCTCCCCGCCAAGGGCGGGCAGATTGGGGTAGAGGCGAAAGTAGACCGCCTCGAGCGGCTCCGCCTCGGTGTTGGTGTAGCGCACCCGGACCACGCCCTCGATCTGCGGCCCGCCGGCCGGGGCCGGGTCCAGGGCCACGTCGATGAAGTAACGAGACGCGCCGGCCTCGGCCACGGCGGCAACGTCTGCCGCGAACTCGGGGCGCATCGCCGCCTGCTGGAGGCTCAAATCATTGAAGTCAACCTCCGGCGTGGGGAAAGCGGCGGGCGCACCGGTCTCAACCGGCGGGGCGGTGGCCGTTTCGGCAGGGCGAGTCGGCGTAGCGGCGGGCTGAAGCGTCGGTGCGCTCGTCGGGTTTGGGGCCGTCGCCGTCGGATCGGTTACCTGGCGGGCGCAGGCCGCAACGACCAGGAGCAGCAAAGTTGAAACCCAGTAGCCTGAACGTCTCATCGGTTCTCCTAACGCAACCATTCTGTCACCAGTGGACCGAGGTCCTGCCCGGACAGGCCCTCGGCCGTCTCCAGCAGCGTCTGCGGGGTGACGATGCCGTAACGGTTTTCGGAAACGTAGGTTTGCAGCACAGTCCGAAACATCTCCTCGCCCAACGCGGCCCGGAGGGCGTCGAAGAAGAGCGCGGCCCTGGCGTAAACCAGCAACTCGTAATTCGATTCATCAAAAAACGAGGCCGGGCGGTCCACCGGGCCTGCCAGCCCTCCCCGGAGACCCGTTTCGTAGGGGACCTGCCAGCGCCGGCTGAGCAACGCCTCCGCCGCCGCCTGGCCGAAAACGCCCCGGTAGTAGTTGAAGGCGCTGTACTCGGCCAACCCCTCGTCCAGCCAGGGATGACGATAGGGGTTGCTGCCCACCAGGCCGTACCACCATTGGTGGGCCACCTCGTGGGCGGCCAGGAAGGTCAGGTGCTCGCGCTGCGCGTCATACAGATCGCGCCCCAGCAAAACCAGGCCGCTATACTCCATTCCCCGGAAGGTAAGGGGGGCTTCGACAACGTCCAGCTCGGTGTAGGGATAAGGCCCGTAGCTGTCGCTGTACAGGCGCAAGGCGGCGGCAGCGTGGCTCAAGGCGGCCTGGGCCGCGGCCTGATCGCCCTCCAGGTAGAAGGCGGTGACGGTGGCTCCGGCGGCCGGCTCGCTCAAGGTCTGGAATGGCCCCAGTACCAGGGTCAGGTCTCGCAGCGGTCCGCCGGCCACGTGCCAGGTTTGGGTTCCATCGCCGTTTTCGGTTTTCGATAGAACGTTGCCGGAAGCGGCCAGGGTTAAATCGCCCGGCCCGGTCAGGAAAAGCTCGTAGAGCGCCGCCTGGCCGAACAGGGCGTCGGCGTGGAGGGGCGGGGTATCCACGACCCAGCTCCTTTCATCTGGCACGGCCAGCGCCGGATAGAACCCCGGCAGGCTGAGGATTTGATCGCGCCAGCCGAACAGGGTGTACGCCCGGTCAGATTGGGGCAGGCTGACTATAAAGGTGATCTCCACCGTCAACGGCCCGGCAGGTTCGTCTCCGGGGGGAAGGCCCAGGCGGGCGACCGTCCCTCCGGCAGCGGTGGTGACGGGCAGGTTCTGCCCTGTAAGCCGGGCGGCGGTGATGACCATCCGCCCGCCGTAGTGGGGAAAGTTTGGGTAGAGACGCAGCACCACCTCGTCGCCGGGCCAGGGCTGCGGCAGGCGCAACGACATCTGCCCGTCGAGCGTGGTCCCCTCCCGGTCCAGCGCAGCCTGGATCGTGTAGTAGGGGTACATCTCATCGGAGGCCAGCCCTCCCCGCGCCCAGCTTTGCAGGGAGGGTCGCAGATTTGCCAGGGGGTCGGCCGGCCCCGCTCCGGAATCGAACAGCGGGGGCCGGCAGGCGATGACAAACAGCAAGCAGGGGAGGAGCAGCAGCCAACGTTTGATGTTCACAAGAGTGCAACCGAGCCTCCGGCACGACAACGACGCGAAGCGTGAAA
>JBHHXL010000267.1:0-6713 GCA_046757065.1 Anaerolineae bacterium | reverse complement strand
ATTCCGGACTCCTATTTTCATCGTTGGTGTCGTCCCATAGGGACTGTCCGACTCCTGTCCGAGAACGGATAGGTAATGGCTACGCCAACAGGCGCGCATCTATTGCGGCCAGGGAAGCGAACGCGTTTCGTCGATCCGTGGTGCAAACAACAGGTGGCAGGTATGACCTTGCCACCTGCCACCCACAACGTGACGGTAAAATCGAGAGCGTTCGCATCGAGGCGCTTACGTTTCCGGCTCATCGAGAAACTGCCGTATCACGGCCCGAATCTGCCGAATATCGGCCGGTTTGTGCAGAAAGCCGTCGCAGCCGGCTTCTACGGCTTTGGCTTCTGTTTCAGGGCTGCCATAGGCGGTGAGAACGACGATGGGAATGTGACTCAGGTCGGGTGTATCTTTGATCTTGCGGGTTAGCTCAAAGCCATCCATGCCAGGCATAAAGAGGTCCATCAAGATAAAATCCGGCCTTTCCCGACGGGTGAGTTCCCAGCCGCTTTCACCATCTACGGCCTCAAGCATTTCGTGCCCTTCGGCCCGGAGAATGCGTTTGACGAGAAGCATATTATTGGGATTATCTTCAACGTACAAAATTCGCTTCTTCATCGTTACCTCATTGTACACGCTATTAGCAGGAATGGGAAGCCAGATACTCAATTTCAGGAGGTGCATTTTAACGCCAATTGCAATCTCCGCCAAACTCTCGCATTGGGAGAGAAATGAAGGCTGCGCCTGTCTGCGTTGCCCAACCGGAGGGGTAAGAAAACAAGGCTTACCGTCGTCAATATGGGTATGCTCAAAAGGCTTATGCAACTGCCGGGCAAAACTCTATGGTGGAGGTTTATGAATGGCCAAGCGACGACGCAAGCGCTCAACAAAGCGTTCGCGAAAAACGCAAGGTAGTCCTTCTTCGAGCGTGAATGTAGGAGTGATGCCCCCTCCCTCGCGGGCAAAGTCCCCAGGGCGATCCCGCAAGAAACAAACCGCGTCCAGGCCCAATCTGCTGCTGGTGATTGGGCTGGTGGTCGTTGTGGTGGGCTTGCTCGGCTTTGGGGTGCTGCAGCTGCGCGGAGGGCATTCGGCCCCGCAAACGGTAGCTGATCTGTCCGCCGGACAGTTGGAGTCAACCTCGCTGGATGCCGCGCCCGCCAACCGGGCCTCTCTCAATGTCCATAACGCCGAAGCAAGCGATGAGCTGACTCAATACCTGGGGCCCAGGACCAACATGGAGGTTTTAGCCCAGGTCGAAAGTGGCAACGTAGATAAACCGACCCTGGTATGGTTCCACGCAGACTGGTGCCACGTTTGCCAGCAGATCACGCCGGAGATGGTCGAGTTAGGCAAAACCTACGAAGGCCAGGTCAATTTTGTGCGGCTTGACGTGGATGACCCGGCGGCGCGCCGGGCGTTGAGCCTGTACGGCGTGCGCGGCACGCCGACCTTCGTTCTGTTTGACGCCAACGGCCAATTGCGGGGCAACGTGCCCGGCTGGCCGGGCTACAATCAAGTTATCGAAGCCTTTGATGCGCTTCTGGCCGGTGGCTAAGCTGAAGACTATCGATTAAGTTCTTCAAGCACGGCTAACAAATCTGCCACCGGTGGACGGTCCGTAGGGTCCTGGCTGGGGCGAGCCAGCCGGATGAGGCCCCCGGCGTCGATGATGAAGTCGCCGCCGAGTTGCCCGGAGTCGCCTTGAATGCCACGCCAGCGCCGGCCGGCAAGGAGCAAACGGGCGTAGCGCCAGATGGTTTTGCCTCCCCACGAACGGAGGAGGGAGCGCTCCAGCCCGTATGCCCGATAAGCCGCGCGATCTGGATCAAGCAACAGAAGAAACGGCGATTGGGTTTCTTCCAGCCAGACCCGCACCCAATACTCAGTTCCAAACGAAACGAGCAGCACTTCGGCGTTTAAGGATTTGATGGCGTCGTAGCTCAGGCGCAACTGCGCCGCATATTCCCTTCAGGGCAGTCAGCCGAGGTGCCGTAGAAAAACGAGCAGGATGTGCTGCCCGTCCGGCCAGGCGTCTGCCAGCGAGATAGTCTGTCCGTCTACCGTTTGCAAGGTGGCATCGGGCGCTGGATCGCCGGGTTGAAGCTTTAGTTTTAACATAACACCGTCCTTATTTGAGTACGTCCCACTTATTTTATGCCTCTGGCCAGGGGTAACGTTGGCACAAGGGATACCTATGCACCGCAGGCAGGAGACGTTATCCAACTCAAAAAACCTCGCCCAAGGGCAGGCGCACTCGCAACCGTCACGATTGCGCCGCTGGATCTATCCGTTGCTGCTAGGGGTTATCTACGCGCTCTGGCTTGGCTATATGCTGATTTTCAATCGCTGGCATCTCTTTCGGGAATTTTGGTCTGTGCCGGTGACGATGGCCCTGGGGTCTTTTGTGGCCGGGGCCACGCCGCAGGGCGGAGCCACCGTCGCTTTCCCCGTGTTCACCAAAGTGTTGCGCATCCCCTCGACCGACGCGCGCACCTTCGGCTTGATGATTCAGGCCATTGGCATGACGATGGCCGCCGTCATCATCCTCGTGCGCCGGGTGAAAATCTTACCGAGGGTTATTTGGTGGGTTTCGTTGGGCGGAGCCGTTGGCATCACCGTTGGCGCTTATTTTCTGGCCATCCCCGCGCCCTATCCGAAAATCCTGTTCACCTTTGTGGCGACGTCGTTTGGCGTGGCCCTCGCCCTTTCGCGCTGGGTCTTGCAATGGCAACCCCGGGACGACATCCCTGGCTGGGGCGCTCCGCACCAGGTCATATTCTTCGTCTTTGGAATCTTCGGGGGGGCTTTTGCAGCCAACACCGGCTCCGGCACCGATATGTTATGTTTCATCGTTTTGACCTTGGCCTTCGGCATCAATGAGAAGGTAAGTACGCCAACCACGGTCATCATTATGGCCATCAACTCGATCATCGGTTCTTTGATCTATGGCGTTGCCTTGCAAAACATCGGCATCGCCTGGAACTACTGGCTGGTGGCCCTGCCCGTGGTGATTCTAGGCGCTCCGCTTGGGGCCTTTGTCTTATCCCTGATCAAGCGGGATCATCTGATTATCTTCTTGTTAAGCCTGATCGGCCTGGAGCTGGTCACGACGATCTGGTTGATCCCCTTCACGGCGATGATGTCGCTGGTGACGGCGGCGGCTATTGCCGTCTGCCTCGTCTGGTTTGCGGCGATGTTATACTTCAGGCACAAATCTGACCGTAGCCAGGTTTTTTCAAGCACTAACTGAATCCATCAGGTGGATGTGAATATGGATATTCAATCTGAGAGCAACGAGCGCCTCATCGTTTATGGGCACGATTACTGCGTTCAAGCCCGGTTGCTGGCCGATGCTCTGGCCAGGCACCAAATTGAGCACGAGTGGCGCGATGTGATGCGGGGCGAACCGCATTTTGAAGAAGAGTTAAAGCGGCTGGCAAATGGTTACCTGTCTGTACCGACCGTTTTGTTCCCCGACGGCACGGTGATGGTAGAACCCTGGCCGGGCCAGGTGCTGGCCAAGCTGGGCCTGAGACGGGCCGGGTGGTTGAAGCGCATTCTGCAAAAGTGGCGGGGCGATTAACTGTTGTCCTCGCTTTTGCGATAGGCCATTTCCAGCGCCTCGATCTGGGCCAGGCAGGTATCATCCTCGGGGTTGGGCCGGTAGGCCGTTTCAAACCACTGCTTCAGGATTTCCTGGGCCACCACCTCCGAGGTGCGCCGCAAGCTCATACACAAGACGTTGGCCTTGTTCCACAGGCGAGCGCCACGCGCGGTTTCGGCGTCGTCGCACAGCGCGGCGCGGACGCCCGGCACTTTGTTGGCGGCGATGCTAACGCCCGTCCCCGTCCAGCAAAAGAGAATGCCTTCGTCAGCACGACCGCCGGCCACGTCCTCGGCCACGCGCCGGGCCACCTCCGGCCACAAAATGTCATCATCGACCACCGGCCCGTACACGGCCACCTCGTGCCCATCCTCTCGCAACTTCTCCACCACCACGCGGGCCACGTGCATATCCATATCGCTGCCAAAAGCGAGTTTCATCGGTGCCTCCTGAGCCTAACAGAACAGTCAATTGAGCGATGTACAATCCCGGGCACCATCGTCCTGGCCGCCCGACGAAAGACCATCGACGAATGACGGATTGCCTGCAACGTTGCCGGCGATAAGCCCGTACTGCGCCTCCGATAGCCCCATATCCCCCGGCAGAAGCGTCTCGTGGAGACGCCCGTGGAAATCGGTGCCCCCGGTTTTGAGCAGACCCAGCTCGTCCGCCAGGCGCTCGAAGTAGGCGATGAGATTTTGCGAGCGCGACTTCCGGTTATAAGGGTAGTACACTTCAAGCCCCTCGATGCCGGCCGCCAGGGCGTTGCGCACCAACGCCTCCGGATCGGTCACGTCATCGTAATCGCCTGGATGGGCCAGGACCGGCAGGCCGCCGGCTGACTTCACCTGGACGATGGCCTCCTCGACGGTCAGGGCAAATTCGCGCCGGACATGGGCCTTTTTGAAGACGCCCAGATACTCATCGAACACCTGCTGCACGCTTGCAAACCGGCCGGGATTTCGCTCCATCAGCACGGCGGCGATGTGCGGGCGACCCGGCACGCCCTTGACGCGGCTGAAGACTTCCTCCACCGAAATATCGAACCCAAACGCCTGCAAGCGCCGGATCTGCTCGATCTTTTGCCGGCGACGACCTTCTTGAACTTTGCGCAGGGTTTCAACGAGAGGGGGATGCCGGTGATCAATGAAATAGCCAAGGATATGCAGCCCGGCAAACTGTTTGGCGTACTCGTGCCGGGTGCTGAACTCCACGCCGGGGACGACGGTCAGGCCAAGGGTGGGACCGGCGGAGATGGCTTCCGCCAATCCGTCAACGGTGTCGTGATCGGTCACGCCCAGGACGCGAAGCCCGCGCCCGGCGGCCAGTTGGACCAGTTCGGTGGGGGTCAGGACGCCGTCGGATGCCGTGGTATGGGCGTGCATATCAACCGGAAATAAGGCCATAACCGACATTATAACAGGCAGTCAGTGGGGAAACAAGTGCCAATCGCTTGACACAGCAGGCCCGTATGCCTATCATAGGCAGGAATTTGGTTATTGGAGATTAGGCAAAATCTCCGATCTCTACGCAAAGCGTCCATTCTCCCGTGTATCAAGGGCTGGATTGACCTGCCTGAGTAGTTACGTTAAGCCATCAAGGAAGGAAGCCTCCTATGTCCAAACCTGTAGCCGTGACCGACAACAGCTTTGATGCAGAGGTCTTGAAGGCCGACATCCCGGTTCTGACCGATTTCTGGGCTGAGTGGTGCGGGCCCTGCCGGGCGATTGCGCCCATTTTGGAAGAGCTGGCGGCGGAGTACGAGGGAAAAATAGTGGGGGCGATGCCCAGGCAGAAATTGCTGGGCAAGGTATTGCCCCATCTCAATTGAGGTGTTTCTGCTCGATGTACCGGCTAAACGCCGGGCGAGGCGGTCGGGGTTGGTTCCTCGGCAGGTTGGGGGGTGGGGTCGGCAGGCGCGCTGGTCGGGAGTAATTCACCCCGGGCCGGGTAGGGATCGTGATCGATAAGCATCGCCCGCAGGTAGCGCCCCAAGACACCCGCCGTGGAGATTAGCGGGACGATGATCAATGCGCCCAGCACACCGACCAGAACGAGCGCGCTGAGCACCCCCACGAAGACCACGGCCGGGTGTAAATGAAGGGAATGGCTCATAATACGCGGGCGCAGCCAGATGTTTTCTATCTGCTGCACCACAATATAGACGGCGGCGACGACCAGGGCAAACCAGCCGTTGGAAACAGGCAGGAATGTCGATCCCTGAAACACCGCGACGAGCAGCGCCGGCACCGAAGCAAGCGTCGGGCCTAAACTGGGAACGACATCGAGGACCCCGGCCAGGATACCCAACGTCAGAGCGCCGGGCAAACCGACCGCCAATGCTCCCAACCAGGTCAGCAGAGCCACAAGAACCATGAGCAGCAATTGCCCGCGCAGGAATGCGCTCCAGACCACGTTGATCTCCCTGATCAAGTACCGGCAATGAACCTCATAACCGGGGGGGGCCTGCTCAACAATCCAGTCAATTAAGCGATGGCTATCGCGCAGCAAATAATAGGTGCTCACCAACGTGACCAGGGCCAGAGCCAGGCTAGAGGTCGCCCCCAGGATGAACGAGACGGCGCTGCCGGCGGCCGAGGTCGCCTCCTCGCTGAGCGAGATAGCCACATTATCCAAGACTTGATCCAGGGTGAGGATATAGCCGCCAACCACCAACGGTTCTGCCAGCAATTGCTCCGCTTCCAGGACACCCTGGCGCACCTGCTCGACGAGAGTTTGGGCCTGGCCAAGCAAACGGGGAATTAAGGTGGCCGGGATGATGATCAGAATAGCTAACATCACCAGGAAGACGATGTTAACCGACATTTTCCGCGACAGGCGCGTTCGCCGGGAGAGGTAGTTTACCAGGGGATTCAGGAGATAGGCCAGCAGGCCGGCGATGATCAACGGCGCCAGCAATGGCCGGATCATCCAGATCGCCCACACGGAAACAAGAACGACGGCGATTATGACGCCGTACTTTGTTGGCTTACTCCAGGGTCTTACCATCGGCCTTTAGTCTAACCCAACTCAATCCGGCAAGTTGCCTCGAATGAAGATCCTAAGCGACGCCTCTATTTTAACATAAATACATCGAAGTGGTCAACGACAAAATCATCTA
>JBHHXL010000266.1:0-6713 GCA_046757065.1 Anaerolineae bacterium | reverse complement strand
ATTGGGGGGACACCCCCCACACCCCCCGGTCCTCCTAAAATGTCGGACACACCCGCCAGTTTGGGACTCAAAGCGACCATCAAAATAAGCGGCCTCATCCAGGCCGCTTACCATTGTATCACGGGCAAATTTCAAGGCCAATCCTACTTATAGACCATCAGTTTTGAACTGGCTTTCCATTTTGAATTCATCGTGGATGGCCTGAAGCGCCTGGTTCGCGTCATCCTGGGTGACCACCAGCGAGATGTTGAACTCGCTGCTGCCCTGGGCGATGGCGATCACGTTCAACCGTTTTTGCCCCAACGCGCCAAAAACGCGGCCACTAATGCCGGGCGTTCCTTTCATCCCCGCCCCGACCACGGCCAGGATGACCACCTTGTCCTGCGTGTCAATGCGCTCGATGTCTCGCCGGGCCAGCTCCCGGTCCATTTCGGCTTCCAGGGCGGCGATCACTTGCGGCACGTTGGCCGTGGGCACCACGAAGCAGATCGATTGCTCTGAAGAAGCCTGGCTGATCATCAGCACGCTGGTGCCAGTGCGAGCCACGGCGCTGAACGTACGCCCGGCCACGCCGGGGATGCCCATCATCCCGGAGCCGCCGATGGTCACCAGGCTCAAATCTTTGATGGCGGTAATGGCTTTAACCGGATGCTCATCATCGACCGCGTCCCGGGTGATTAAAGTGCCCGGATGGTCGGGGGCGAAGGTGTTCAGGATGCGGACCGGAATGTCCATCTGGCGGGCGGGCCGGATGGCCTGCGGGTGCAACACCTTCGCCCCAAAGTAAGCCATCTCGCCCACCTCGACGTAGGACAGGTGGGGGATGGAATGCGCCGTCGGCACCACCCGAGGGTCAGCCGTCATCACCCCGTTGACATCGGTCCAAACCCAGATCTCGTCAGCCTGCAAAGCCCGGCCCAGGATCGTGGCCGAGTAATCGCTGCCGCCGCGCCCCAGCGTGGTCGGAATGCCCTGGCGCGTCGCGCCGATAAAGCCGGTAACCACCACGGTCTGGCCCTGGCGCAGGAGCGGGGTCAAAACGGCGGAGGTTTGCTGGCCCGTTTCTTCGATCAGCGGCTTGGCCGCGCCGTATTGCTCGTCCGTGACGATCAATTGCGTGGCGTCAACCGGGACGGCGGCGACGCCGCGCGCCCGCAAAATGGCAGCGACCTGCCGGGCGCTGAGGCGCTCGCCCAGGCCGCCGATCACATCTTGGGCGCGAGGGGTCAACTCGCCCAAAACGCGGATGCTGTGGCACAATGTTTCGAATTCGTCCAAAAAGCCGGCGATCTCGGCCATAACCCCGGCGCGTTGCGGCGTTTCGCCCAGGAAATGCCGCAGGGCCCCGGCGTGCCGGGTTTCGATGCTGGACCGGGTTTGGTGGACAATTGACTCATCCCCCTCCGCCGAGCAATAGGCGGCTTTGAGCAAAGCGTCGGTCACGCCGTTCATAGCGGAGACGACCGCTACCACGTCATGGCCCTGCTCCCGCTGGCGGCGGAGGATCTGAACCACATTTTGCAACGCCTCGACGCTCCCAACCGAGGTTCCCCCAAATTTCATCACGATCAGCAATGTCTCAACTCCGCGATGGGCCGAATCTCCCTCAGACCTGCACCTGTAACGAGGCCAGCCGTATGGCGGCCTCAATGCGCAGCTTCAGTTCCTCAATGTCGAAGGGCTTGGTGATGATGTCATCAACCCCCAATTCCAGGATATTTAACTTGAGCCGGCGGTCGTCAATATGCAGCAGAAAGATGATGGGAATGTGACCGGTGAGGGCATCCTCGATCAGCGCCCGGCAGAGCTGGAGGGGGTCTTCATCCTCAAACTCGCTGCTCAGCACCAGGGCATTCGGCTGCCAGCTTCGCGCCGTGGGCAGAACCTCATGGGCATTCGCAACGATATTCACCTCGTGATCGGCCGTCTCCAGGTAAAGCTGAAGCATGTGGGAAATATCAGGATCGGGTTCGGCCAGGAGAATTCGTCCTTGAGCCATATCACTCCCTTTCAAGCTCCAATGTATTTGGCGTACAGGCCCCGGGCGACGCTTTCATCTTCGGTGCCTTTGATGATGGCCCGGCTATCGGCGAAGAGGGTGATCTCGTAGGAGGCGCTGTTGTCGCCCACTTGAAAGCGGATCAGATAGTCGTTGGCGGCGGTGACGTGACTCACCGCCTGCAGCCGCTCGGCCAGATCGGCCAGCGGCAGCGAACCCGCGCCCGGCAGCCGAATCTGGATGGCGTTGCGCCCGCACAGGCTGATACTGTGCGCCCCCCGCTCCTGGTTCAAGAACTCGTAGCGATGCTCTCCACAAGCCGGACAATCCGGGCGGGGGCTCCCGGTTTCAAACCGGTCGAAAGTGTTCTGCCACAGGTCGAGGTAGATGATGCCTCGATTAAGCTCGCCCTGGCCGACCAGGAATTTAATGGCCTCGGTGGCGCTGATGCTGGCGACGGCGCTGACCACCGGCCCGACGACGCCGACCGTATCGCAGGTGGCCGCGGCGCCAGGCGGCGGCGCGTCGTTGAACACGCAGCGCAGGCAGGGCGTCTCGCCGGGGATGATCGTCTGGCTCATGCCGTAGGTGCTGACAGCCCCGCTGTAAATCCAGGGGATGCCGGCTTTCAGGCAGGCGTCGTTGAGGATATAGCGCGTTTCGAAATTGTCGGTGCCGTCCATCACCAGGGTCGCCCCGGCGATCAGCGCTTCGACATTTTCGGCGTTGATGTCGGCCACAAGGCCCTGAACCTCGATCTCGGAGTTGATGGCCCGCAGTTTGCGCCCGGCGGCGACGGCCTTGGGCAGGTTGTCGGCCAGGTCTTGCTCGTCGAAAAGGAGCTGGCGTTGCAGGTTGTTCAACTCGATGAAATCGCGGTCGATGACGGTCAAATGCCCAACCCCGGCCCGGGCTAGATGGTTGGCAACCACCGTGCCCGTCGCCCCGCAGCCGGCCACAACCACGCGCGCGGCCAGCAACTTGCGTTGGCCCGCTTCGCCAATGCCGGAGAAAATCGTCTGACGCGCGTACCGTTTGAGGTCTTCCGTCATACATCACTCACTTCAGGGTTGATCGCCATCCACAATCTCCAGTGCCGCCGGCACGAAACGCAGCGGCTCATCCCCGGCCAACTGCCAGACCCCGGTGTGCGCCGGGCGGCCCTCGTGCACGGAGACGATGAGATAGATAAACTCCGGCCAACCCGCAGCCCAGGCCATATCGGTTTGAGAGGGGATGGCCGGCCAATCAGGGTGCGAATGGTAAAAACCGAGAATGGATAACCCCGCTTCGTCGGCGGCCCGCTCGATCCTGTCGTATTCGCGGGGGTCCATATCGAAGCGGTCGGTCCGGGCCTGGTTGAGGTTCGTGCCCCGGCGAACCTTCTCAACCTGTCCCCCGCCCCGCCAACTGCCGAGCAAGTAACCAAAACATTCATGAGGATAGGTTTCCCCGGCGTGGACGTAGATTTGCTTGAGATGCGCGTCGGTGATTTTCATAAGCACGGCTCGATTGCCTGGAATGTCAGAATGGCGGATACAGTCGTGCCTTCCCCTATGTTGCTCTGAATCGTCAGGTCGCCGCCCAACGCTTTGGCACATTCCGTCATTTTGAGCAGTCCCCGCCAGGCCGGGTCCAGGGGCTGCCGCATCTGGAAGCCCTGGCCGTCGTCAACAACGCGCAGGCTAATGCCGTCGTCGGCGTAATTGATGGCGATGGCCACGCGGGCGGCGTGGGCGTGCTCAACCACATTGACCAGGGTTTCCCGGACAATACAGCAAACCCCTTCCTTAACCACGCGCGGGACCTGGCGTTCGCCGCGCACGTGAATCACGGCGTTGAGGCCGGTTTCCGCCCGGACGGTGGCTACATAATCCCGCAAAACCTGGGCCAAATCCTTATCGCCGGCAAAGAGAGGCGGGAGCTGTTGCGCCATTGGTTCCATAATTATCGCACCGTCAAAACTTGCCCTATACCCGGCAGATAACTTCGCTACCGGATGCGCTTGATCAGATTCGAGTGTACCCCTGGAATTGAACAGCCACTACATTCCGTAGCAACGGTCCGCGAATAACTTTGCACCTTTCCCAGGAAAGGTCCGGCAAAAAATGGAAGGTTATTTTTGGACAATCGTTTACTATCAGTATCTGTCAGGCAGCAGCCCCTGTAAATGGGCCAACAATACTACCTCGATCTCTGAGTGAGTCGATATTATAGCACAGATGCAAAATTTGGGAATGGCGCATCGGAGAGGGGGCAGCTCAAACCCTCCGCACCTTGTGCTTCAGTCCGCGCCGATACTCAGGTGCGGGAGGTGCAATGCAGCCAGCGCCAACCCGGCGATGGTCTTGGCATCTTCGATCTCGCCCGCTTTGATTTTGGCCATCGCCTCGGCCCAGGACAGGGTGATGACTTCGATGTGTTCGTCGAATTCCAGGTTGGCCGGCCCCGGCGTCAGGTTTGTGGCCAGGTAGAGATGCAGGTATTCGGTCAAAATGCCGGGGGCCGGGTAGAAGCCGCCCAACTTTTGCCAGGTGGCGGCGGTATCCCCGGTTTCCTCGGCCAATTCGCGAGGGGCGGCCAGGCCGGGGTCTTCGTCGGGCTCCAGGCCCCCGGCCGGTAATTCATAAACCCACCTGTCGACGGCGGCGCGAAACTGCCTGACCAAACGCACCCGGTTATCCCCGGTAAGCGGAATAATGACCACGGCCCCTCTGGTGCTGACGATTTCCCGTTTGACCAGGGTGCCATCGGCCAGAGCGACCTCGTTCACATCGAGGTTGAGCAATTTTCCCTGGTATACCCTGCGGCGCTTCACAACGGTTTCGGGTTTCAAGCGAGTCTCCTCCAGGGGCGTGTCCGACATTTTAGGAGGACCGGGGTGTGCGACCGAAGGGAGTGTGTCCCCCCAAGTCCTCCCTGTGCTTTCCAAATATTTTGGACGCACCCTCCTCCAGGCAATGAAAAAAGCTGCCATAAGCGCTATGGCAGCTTGCTGGGTCGCTATGGCAACATTTAAGGTACGATAAGCGTCTGGCCAACAAAGATCAAGTTGGGATTGGCCAGGTTGTTGGCTACTGCAATCGCTTGCACGGTGGTGCCGTAGGCCAGGGCGATGGTGTTGAGCGTCTCCCCCGGTCGAACCACGTGCGTTCGAGCGCCGGGGCCCGGTTGCTGGCTGCCGTCGGGAATAATCAATTTCTGGCCGACGTAGATGAACCAGGGGTTGACGATGCCGTTGGCTGCCACCAACCGATCAACCGTGGTGCCGTAGCGCAAGGCGATGCGGAACAGGTTTTCACCGGGCTGGACGATATGTGTTCCGCCGGGCGCCTGGGACGGGGGGGCGCTCCCGGAGCCGGAGGGGATGGTCAATTGCTGGCCGACATAGATGACATTCGTCGTCAGGCCGTTGGCCCGCTTGATCTCTTCGACCGTGGTGCCAAAGCGCAGGGCGATGCCAAACAGGTTATCGCCGGGTTGGACCACGTAGCTGCCCGGAGCGGCGGGGGTGGTTCCCCCCGCAGTTGACACACTGGAGGTGGGCCGGGGCGTGGCGGTTGGGGCGTCCAGGCTGGATTGGCCCGTGACCCGGGGCGTCGGCGTGGCGGCGGCAGCGTCGGCGCCTGGCGGCGGCGTGTGCGTGGCCGTGGCCGTGCTGACGGAGGGCAAATCAACCTGGGTGGGCGAGGCTCCAACCGCAACCTGCGCCGAGCCTGGGGCGGTAGCTGTCGCGCCGGAGCTGGGGGCCGTCGCCTGGTCCCCACCCGCGCCGGCCGGGCGCTGGCGGGCGCAGCCTACCAGGCTCAAGGCCACGATTGCAGTCAGGCTAATAAACATAAACTTGAGAGTCGGGGACCTTCGCATGAGGGCCTCCTTCGGCTGATGATAAAGAAGCATCTTCCTGGGCTAACTTGACTTAATAACTCGTCATAATCATAACACACACATACTCTTACGTCAAGTGGCTGTCGTCCCGTTTGACAGTCCAGGCTTTCATCCTGGTGGCAAAATCACTCCCCAAAATTTCCGAAGCCGGGTTTGCTTCCGGCGGCCGCCCGACGTAGAATCTCATCAACGCCGGAGACACCTATCGAGCAGGCGCTAACTACTGAGCCAAACAGAGCTGACTGGAGGAAACTATGACCGTAGATTACGGCTTTCGGACGACGTTGAGCATCCCCTACGAGGACGCCATTGAGAAAACCACGGCCGCCTTACAGCAGGAAGGTTTCGGGGTGCTGACCGAGATCGATGTCAAAGCCACCCTCAAGAAGAAACTCGACGCCGATTTCCGGCGCTACATCATCCTGGGCGCTTGCAATCCCAGCCTGGCCCACCGGGCCTTGCAAAACGAACTGGAGCTGGGGCTGCTCCTGCCCTGCAACGTGATCGTCTACGAAAGCGATGAAGGCAGCTCCGTTGTCTCCATTGTAGACCCTCTGGTGATGCTGGGCATGGTGGACAACCCTGCCCTGCAGCCCATCGCCGACGAGGCCCGGGTCCGTTTAGAACGGGTGGTGGATAGCCTGGCCCGGGCCTGACCCCCACAGACCGATCCGCAGACAAGCAAAACGGCGGGAGGCATCTCTCCCGCCGTTGTTCCTGCCGGCTAAACTCGCCCTATTTTCATTGTCGTTGTCGTCCCCCAGGGACGGTCCGGCTCCTGTGACAATAGCTGATTGTCTGTGGGGGTAGCCAGGCGTTGTATTAA
>JBHHXL010000265.1:0-6736 GCA_046757065.1 Anaerolineae bacterium | reverse complement strand
ATCTCCAATCTCTGAAAGGACGATCCTGTCACCCATCCATTCGATCGTAAATCGGGATTGCCATCCTCAATCGCTGAAATGTCTCCGACCATCGCCCGCAGAAATCACCGATAACCGACGTTATGCATCTCTATCTGGCCGCTCTTGATGTATTTGCAATCATCGCCCTGATGCTGGCCACCCGCCCGGTTCCCGAACAGACCCAGCGGGCGCGCTACCAGTTGCTGCTGGCGTTGATCTCGCTGGTCATCTTGCGCAGCCTGGCCCTGAGCGTCTCCCTGATCCCGGCCGGGCGAGAGAGCGCCGCCGCCGCGCGCAGGCTGGACAGCCTGGAGGTGTTGGCTACCATCGCCATCGTGTGGGCCCTGGCCAACCCGACCCTGCTCCGGCGAACGTTGCTGCAACGCTATCTGGGGCTGGCGCTGGGCATCGGCGTGTTGCTGGCCTTGCTGGTTCTGCTGCCCGCCTGGCCGATACCCTGGCCGGCCACGGCTTTGATCGTTCTGATCGGCGGCCTGCCCTTTGTCATCAGGCAGGATGGCTCGATCCATCTGGGGCGGGCCCTGGTGCCCGGCGTGCTGGGCGTGGCGGCTCTATTGACCTGGTTTAAGCTCACCGAACTGGGCCGCTTTCTGAACCTGCTGGCGAATGGGGCGCTGCTGTACACCTTGTACACTGAATTTGCCTTCAGCCTCGACATTCGCCAGCGCAAAGTGGAATCGTTGAACGCCCAAACTACCCGCCAGAGCCAGGAACAGCAACGCATTCGCCGGGTGGCCGAACGCTTGAGCGCCGCCTTTGAACCGGGGCAATCGCTGGAGGACGTGCTGGCTTTGCTGGTGCACGCCACCGGCGCGGACCAGGCGGCAATTTTCATGCTGGATCAAAAGGCCGGGCAGCAGCTTCATTTGACCGCCCTGCGCCGTTCAGATCAGGCCGGGGAGCGGCAAATCGTCGAAAAAAACGGGCTGGCCCTGGCCGATGTTCCGCTGTTAAACGATACGATTGCGGGGCGGCGCCCCTTGATACTGCCCGCCGAGACGGGCAACGGCCTGGCCGGGCTCTTCAACCTGTGGGGCGAAACTCGCCTGGGGCCGGCGCTCATTCAACCTCTGCTGGCTCAGGAAGGTCCACTGGGAGCCCTGTTGTTGGGCAACCCGGACAGCCAACGGCCCATTCCGGCCTTCAACTTACGACTTTGCCAGACCTTAGCGCCGCAACTGGCAACCATCCTCAAATCCCGCTACTATTGCCTGGATTTGAAGAGCACGTTGGTAACCGTAACCACGCATCTCCGGCAGCGCGACAACGAGCTGCGACAGATCAGGGCGATTGTCGAAACGATTGACGATGGCGTGGTCATTAGCAACACCTCCGGGCGAGTCATCTTAGTCAACCGGGCCGCCGAACGAATTCTGGGGCGCACCCGCAACGAACTCCTTCACCAGCCAATCGGCACCATCTACGGCGATATCGACTCGCGCCTGTCGATTGAAGAGCTGGCCGTGGACTTCAGCCGGCGCAGCAAGCCAATTCCGACCTATTTTGAGCGCGAGGGGGTCGCCGTGAAGGGGCAACTGATTCCGCTTCGCAACGACAAGCGAGAGGCGATAGGCATTGTCGCCCTTTTGCGCGATGTCACGCGTGAGGTTAACGCCGACCGGGCCAAATCAGACTTCGTGTTTACCATCTCGCGCGAGCTACGCAATCCGTTGACCTCCGTCAAGGGCTACGCCGAGCTGATGGCCAGCGGGGCAACCGGCGAAATGTCCGAACAGCAAGTTTATTTCCTGGAGAAGATCCGGGCCAACACCGACCGCATCGCCGAGCTGGTTGAGAATTCCCTGGAAGCCACCGAGCGTGATCTGAATACGACCAGGCTCGATATTCACATCATCGACCCCACGTCCATCATCAACGAAGCGATGCGTCAGGTTTCATCGCTGGCCGAATCGCGTAACATCGAATTGAGTCTCGAGGTGGCGGCCAACCTGCCGCGCCTGCAGGCCGACCCGACGCGCTTCAAGCAGATTTTGGACAATTTACTTTCCAACGCCTGCCGCTTTACCCCCGAAGGCGGTCGCGTCGCCTTACGGGCCTGGCTCCAGGAGGAGGGAGTGGGGAACAATCGCACCAAGGTGCTGATCATTGCCGTCATCGATACGGGCGTGGGCATTCCGCCTGCCCAGCAGAGCCGCATCTTCGGGCGATTTTACCAGGCGGACAATCCGCTCAGCGCCGAAGCCGGCGGTGTGGGGATGGGGTTGGCGATTGTCAAAGAGTTGGTGGAAGCGCACGGCGGGCGCGTCTGGGTTGAAAGCCTGGAGGGCGAGGGGAGCATTTTCCAGGTTGCCTTTCCCCTGCCCTATGAAGCCGCCCAATAGAACAGTCAGCCAGACGACGAAAGACCAGCGACGAATGACGAATGGCTCGCAAATACCGACGATGCTGGTCTTTCGTCCTTCGTCGCGCCAAGCATCGAGGTCTTGAATGATTTGTGCAAACTCTAAGTGATCGCCAACCAGGCTACTTGGCGTAATCTACGGCGCGCGTCTCTCGAATCACGGTCACTTTGATCTGGCCGGGATATTCCAGGCTTTCTTCCACCTGGCGGGCTATATCCTTGGAAAGCGTAATGGCCTTGTAATCATCGATCTCATCGGGCTTAACGACGATCCGTATCTCGCGGCCGGCCTGGATGGCGAAGGCTTCTTCCACGCCGTTGAACGAGGTTGCCACATCTTCCAGGGCCTTGATGCGCTTAACGTAGTTCTCCAGGCTCTCGCGCCGCGCGCCAGGCCGCGCGCCGGAAATGGCGTCGGCGGCCTCGACGATAATCGCCTCCAAACATTCCTGCTCAACTTCGTGGTGATGGCTGGCAATACAATTGACCACCTTGGGATGCATGCCGCATCGCCTGGCCGCGTCGCCGCCGATGATGGCGTGCGGCCCCTCCACTTCGTGATCGATGGCTTTGCCGATGTCATGTAACAGCGCGCCGGTTTTGGCGATCTGCACATCGGCCCCCAATTCAGAGGCGATGATGCCGGCCAGGTGAGCCGTTTCGACGGCGTGCATATGCTGGTTCTGGCCGTAGCTCGTCCGGTATTTGAGCCGGCCCAGCAGCTTGATCAGGTCAGGATGCAAGCCCGGCACCCCGGCTTCGATGGAGGCCCGCTCCCCTTCCTCGATGATCGTTTGCTCGACCTCATCGTGGGCTTTTTTCACAAGTTTCTCAATGCGGGCGGGGTGAATGCGCCCGTCCGTGATCAAGCGGCCCATAGCCAGGCGGGCCACTTCGCGCCGGACGGGATCGAAGCAGGTAAGAACGATGGCCTCCGGCGTATCATCGACGATGACTTCGACGCCGGTAGCCAGCTCAAAGGCCCGGATGTTCCGGCCCTGGCGTCCGATAATACGGCCCTTCATTTCATCGTTGGGCAAGGGAACCATCGAGACGGTTGTCTCCGCGACCTGGTCCGAGGCCACGCGCTGAATAGCCAGGGTGACGATTTCCCGCGCCCGGCGGTCGGCTTCTCGCTTGGTTTCGGCCTCCGTTTCACGGACCACGCGGGTCATATCCTGCCGGATTTCTTTCTTAACCGCTTCAAGCAATTCCTCTTTGGCGTCCTCACGAGACATATCGGCGATGCGTTCTAACTCGGCGATGTGCGCCTGGTGCATCTTCTCCAACTCATTGGCCCGCCGGTCGAGGATGCTCTGGCGCTTGTTCAATTTGCGTTCTCTGGCCTCAAAGCTTTCCAGGCGGCGGTCCATCGACGATTGTCGTTTTTGCAAGCGTTCCTCTTGCCGGGTAATCTCACGCCGCCGCTGCGCCATTTCTTTTTCAATATCCTCGCGGAGCTTAATGCTATCTTCTTTCGCTTTAACCTCAATTTCCTTGCTCCTGGCCTCGGCTTCGCTGATAATTTCGCTGGCGCGTGCCGCAGCCGAGGTCAGTCTGGCGTGGCTGCGGTAGCGGTATCCAAAATATCCGGCGATTGTGCCCACAACCAGGCAAACCAATCCAATAACTATCGGTATCCAAATCATTCCCATTCCTCACTTTCCTGCGCGAATCCGGAGTGTCCGGTTATCTATCTATTGACCTCATTAGCCGGCATTGCCAATCAGCCCGTGTCAGGCGGCAACGGTTAGCGGTTGTCCAGAAATAACCTGGCCTTTTTTCAGGATGTTTCCTGGAAAAAAGTGAAACGTTATTTCCGGACAGTTACTTAGGGTTGTTCGGCCTGCAATGACGCCCAGGCCCGGCCCAGAACCGGCTTGATGATCGAGTAGCTGAACCCACGCCGGGCCAGATACCCTCCCGCTTTTTGCCGAAAGTCATTTTCATCCAGCCCTTGCCAGCGATGCAGCCGTTGGGCTATCGCCTGCCAGGCAGATTCCTCCTCGTCCAGATCGGCCAGCGCCTCTTCGATGATGGTCTCGGCGATCCCTTTCTGCCGCAATTCGTAGCGCAATGCCCGCCGGCTGCGGGGCTTGAACCGCTCGCGGTTTTCGATCCAATAGCGGGCAAACTCGACGTCATCCAGATATTTCTCGCGGAGGAGACGGGCGATGGTTGTTTCGATCACCGCCGGCAATAGCCCCTTGCGTTGCAGTCTATCGAACACCTCTTGCTGGCTGCGGGGGCGATTGCCCAGAAAACGAACCGCGCTCTGGTAGGCCCGCTCCAGCTCATCCTTCTTTTTAAGCCCGGTGATTTCGGCATCGCTCAGAAATTGCTCCTGGCGCAAATGAGCCGCCGCCAGGGCGGTTACGGCAAAGGCGTAGCGGCCATCTAAATAAACATTGACGCGCTCTTTGTTGTTCTTTTGCCGCTTTAAGGCTGTGATCGTCCCAGCCATTTCATGAACTCTCCGGACAAAACAAAAACTGCGCCGCTCTGTGCGCCGCAGCCTTGGTCAAGGTTAACCGACACCTGATTTAGTTTAGGACCTACCCGCCTTTTACCTTGCTCAAATTATCTTACAGCTTTAGCTTCCCTGAAGCTATAATCAATAATGAAGCAAAGGATATAGGACTGTTGTAGACCGGTCATAGCTATGACCGTCGTTTACTACAGGCTCCCCGGATGTTCACTTAGTAACTGTCCGTAAATAACCTTGCATTTTTTCCCAAAATACATTCTGAAAAAAGGCCAAGTTATTTCTGGACAACTACTTAAGCTTGTGGAAATACCCCAATGAAACATAAGCCGAGATCTCCGCCTAACCTCTGCTTGAGAGGCAGTTTGAAGATCGACTTACCGGCGCTAATATTGGCACAATGAATGCAAATTGTGAAAGAAATGTTTCAGTTGGGTACCTCCAAAAGCAAATCTGTAGAGCCTTGCCAGTTGCCCCCGCAGCGTACCGGGGCAGATTTCAATACGGGTAATTGCCAGGCTATGACCGGGCCGGCACAGGCCCGACCATAGTTCAGAATCAGGGACAATCAGTTAAACCAGGTATGCCACGGCAATCGGCCTTCTATTAAAGACGAAGGCTTACTTACGAACCACAACCGATCACCCGTGACCTCATAGCTGCGGCGCTTCTCGCTCGAAGATGAATGTAATAACGCGAGCGGGAAACACCTTGGCCACACATTCAGTTTGCCTATCAGGCCAGGGCCGGTTCTACCTCCTCTATAGTTTCAACCGGCAGGTTAAATGCCTGGCGAACTTTGTTTTCGATTTCTTGCAGTATTTCTTGATTTTCCGCGAGAAATCGCTTCACATTTTCGCGCCCTTGCCCTAGACGTGTTTCGCCGTAGGAGTAAAAAGACCCGCGCTTGTCGATAATGTCCTGATCGACGGCGATGTCCAGCACATCCCCCGTTCTGGAGATGCCTTCGTTGTACATAATGTCGAAGTGGGCGATCTTAAACGGCGGCGCAACCTTGTTCTTCTTGACCGTAACTTTGGTGCGATTGCCGATGATCTCCCCGCTCTGTTTGATCGACTCGATACGGCGCATGTCCAGCCGCACCGAGGCGTAAAAGCGCAGGGCCATCCCCCCCGTCGTCGTCTCCGGGTTGCCGAACATCACCCCGATCTTCTGCCGCAACTGGTTGGTGAAGATGAAACAGGTGTTACTCTGCTTCACGGCTCCGGACAACTTGCGCAGGGCCTGGCTCATCAGCCGGGCTTGCAAGCCCATATGGCTGTCCCCCATCTCACCCTCGATCTCGGCGCGCGGCACCAGGGCGGCCACGCTGTCAACCACCACCAGGTCAATTGCCCCGGAGCGAACCAGGGCCTCGGCGATCTCCAGCGCCTGCTCGCCGGTGTCCGGCTGGGAGACATAGAGATCGTTGACGTTAACCCCGCATCGTTCAGCGTAAGCCGGGTCCAGGGCGTGTTCCACATCCACAAAGGCGGCAATGCCGCCCCGTTTCTGGGCTTCAGCGATGATGTGCTGGCACAGTGTCGTTTTTCCAGACGATTCAGGCCCGTAAATCTCAACCACGCGACCTCGTGGCACGCCTCCGATACCCAGAGCGATGTCCAGCGAGAGAGAGCCGGTCGGAATCGCCTCAACGTTTAAGTGCTGCGCTTCGCCCAATTTCATGATTGCGCCTTCGCCAAAGCGTTTGCGCAAATTCGCCAGCATGATTTCCAGGGCTTTAGCACGACCGTCATCTGCCATAATGGCGGGCTACTCCTAGGCTATAATGTAGCTAGTTTACATCACTCATTAAGAAAATGCAAGTAACTTTCCATATTAGGGTG
>JBHHXL010000264.1:0-6753 GCA_046757065.1 Anaerolineae bacterium | reverse complement strand
AGTTTTTGACGACGGAGTTTTAGCGATGTCAATTTTCAATAACAGGCGCTTGAGCAATACGGTGTTCAAACTAGATATTGAGCGGATGCGGCGCGGGTGGTACTCCGACAAATATTTTCTGAACATCAATCACACCCTGATCCTGCTGGCGCAGGAAGGCTATCGTTTTGCCGGAAGTTCCCCCCGTCTGGCGGGAATGGGGCTGGACGCCTCCGTTGTGGCGACGGGCAACATCGAGGTGGAGATGCAGTGGTTCACCCGGCGCAAGCCGTTTGCCCTGATCGCCGGCGTGGACAAGGCCCTGAGCATGTTGCGCCATTGCACCGGCTACTTCGACGAAAACGACCAATTCGTCGAAACCTGGGACCAACTGGATGTGGAGGCCGTGGAAGACGGGGTTATCACCCACTACCACGGCGATCCGCGCCGCGTGCGGCCGGTGATCAGGGTGCGCGGGCGTTACCGTGATTTCGCGCTGCTCGAAACGCCGACGCTGGGCGCGCTGGCCCGGGCCAGCCGGATTGCCACCAACGTTTACAACACGCTGGTGGCCGCTAGAGGCAAACCGGTGCTGTTCTTCCCCGCCCGCTTTGACGCCCACGAAGTGCAGGCCGCCGACGGTTACGCTTATGACATCGCCGTGCAGCGGTTCAACCTGGACCACGGCGAGCGCGTCCGTTCCTTTGTTTCCACCGATGCCCAGGGCGACTGGTGGGGGGGGCTGGGCGGCGGCACCGTCGCTCACGCGGCCATCGCCAGCTTTTTCGGTGACACGGTTGAAGCTATGCTGGCCTTCTCGGCCACCCAACCGCCCGACGTGCCCCGCATCGCCCTGGTCGATTTTGAGAACGACTCGGTCGGCACCAGCCTGGCCGTCCTGAAGGCGATGTTCGATTGCTACCGGGCGGCGCTGGATAGAGGAGACAAAACCGAGGCGCGCAAATACCAGCTCTACGGGGTACGGCTGGACACCTCCGGCAATATGCGCGATGTTTGCGTGCCGCCCATCGGCGAGAAGCGGCTGGACAACGGCGTTAACCCGCGCCTGGTGTGGACGGTGCGGCAGGCGTTGGACAACGCCTGGGAGAGCTGGGACGTTCCGGCCGGGTGGCTGACCCGCGCCGCCGATTATTGCCGCCAGGTGCAAATTGTGGCCAGCGGCGGCTTCAACCCGGCCAAAATTGCCTGGTTCGAAGAACTCAGCGTGCCTGTCGATATTTACGGGGTGGGCTCCAGCCTGATGAGCAACGACGACAGCCTGGGAACCAACACCGACTTCACGGCGGATGTGGTTCGGGTTAAGATCGGAGGGGAATGGATAGATATGGCCAAGCGCGGGCGGCACGTGGCCCACAACCCAGATTTGAAAAGGGTCGATCTGGAGGCATTTTGAGATTTCCTGTCTTTGGGTATAATATCCAGGGATAGATAGAAGCGACTTTGCGTTAAGAGCGTTTTACCGGCTGGTTGGTTTCGGTGGGATATGATTGACCCGATTAGTCCCAACAACTAAACAAAGCGACATTCATTGCTAACAGAAATTGAATGCTAGGACGAGGCCGACCAGCAGTTTGGTTGGCCTTGCGCGTTCTTGAACAAAATCTCAAGGCAAACGCTTTATCGGTTCCAGTTTATCCAAGGAGGTGTTTATTAGCGGGATCAGGTATATACCCGATTGTTATCAAGGGTAAACATTCCTATATTATAAATACCTATCTGACACGGCTTCGCCTCGGTCCAACAGGGTAACCACTGAATGGCCGCGAAGTATGGTCAATATTCACAGACTGTGTGATTTGCTTCCCGAAGCCAATATTCAACATATATTCTTCGAGAGGTAATACCATTCTCGCTAGGTGCTAATCAAAACCGGACATTGCAAACCTTCATCGCTGAAACGAAACTTAGTGTTTGGACGAGGCCGACCATCAGACTGGTTGGCCTCGCTTGTTCCAGATGAGTGCCGGAATGTATTCGAAAGAGGTGAGAACAATGGCTACAACTAACAATCAACTGATCACTTTAATTAACAGTATGCAAGACGTCGAGGCATTTAGGGAACAACATTGGGAAGGTTCCTTCGCCGAGTATCTCGACATCGTCAAGAAGAACCCGAAAGTGGCCCGCACGGCCTACCAGCGTTTGTATGACATGATTATGTCATATGGCTATGAAACGTACACCCAGTTTCGGGACGAACTTATCCATTATAAATTCTTCGATGATCCGATTGACGGTGGCGCAGATGCCGTATTTGGCATCGACCGTTATTTGATGGAACTGGTACAGACGTTTCAATCAGCAGCGCGCCGCTACGGAACCGAGCGGCGCGTGTTGCTCTTACACGGGCCGGTGGGCAGCGCCAAAAGCACCATCGTCCGCCTGCTGAAAAAGGGCCTGGTGGCCTACTCGGCGACGGATGAGGGCGCGCTGTATACCCTCACCTGGGAGGCCGACGAGGGGCAAATGGATTGTCCAATGCACGAGGACCCCCTGCACCTGATCCCGATAGCCTCCCGGCCTCAAGTAATAGAGGAGCTGAATAAAAAGAACACCTCGGAATACCGGGTCGGCATTGAAGGCGATTTGTGCCCCGCCTGTCGCCACGTTTACCGCGTCTTGATGGAGCGATATGACGGCGATTGGGCCAGGGTCATGGACCATGTCAAAGTCCGCCGCCTGATCCTGTCGGAGCAGGACCGGATCGGGATCGGCACCTTTCAACCCAAGGATGAGAAGAACCAGGACTCCACCGAACTCACCGGCGACATCAACTACCGCAAAATCGCCGAATATGGTTCCGACTCTGACCCTCGCGCCTTTAACTTCGACGGCGAGCTGAACATCGCTAACCGGGGGCTGGTCGAATTCATCGAGTTGCTCAAACTCGATGTCGCCTTCCTCTACGACCTCCTGACCGCCTCGCAAGAACACAAGATCAAACCCAAGAAATTTGCCCAGACGGACATTGACGAAGTGATCATCGGCCACACCAACGAGCCGGAGTACCGCAAGTTGCTGGCCAACGAATACATGGAAGCCTTGCGCGACCGGACCGTTAAGATCGATGTGCCTTATAACATTCGCTTCAAAGATGAAGTCAAAATCTACGAACGCGATTTCAACAACAGAAGGGTCGAGGGCAAGCACATCGCCCCCCATACCATCGAGGTGGCCGCGCTGTGGGCCGTCCTGACTCGCCTGGAGGAACCGAAACACGCCAACCTGACCCTCTTACAAAAACTTAAACTTTACGATGGGCGAACGTTGCCGGGCTTCACCGAAGATAGCGTCCGCGAGCTGAAAGCCGCCGCGAGCAGTGAGGGGATGAACGGCATTTCGCCTCGCTACATTCAGGATAAGCTGTCTAACGCACTGGTTGTGCACGGCGCGGTCGGCTGTATGAACCCCTTTGTGGTCCTGCGCGAATTGGAAGAAGGCCTCAAACACCACTCCCTCCTCACCGACGAGCGCGAGCGCGAACGCTTCCGCGAGTTGTTGGGCGTCGTTCGGGAAGAGTATGATGAAATCGTGAAGAACGAGGTGCAGCGGGCCATCACCGCCGACGAGTCGGCTATCCGCCGCCTGGCGGCCAACTATATCGACAACCTCAAAGCCTACACCCAGCGGGAGAAGGTCAAAAATCCCTTCACCGGCCGGGATGAGGAACCGGACGAGCGCCTGATGCGTTCCATCGAAGAGAAGATCAACATTCCCGAAAACCGCAAGGATGACTTCCGGCGCGAGATTATGAACTATATCGGGGCGCTGGCCATTGAAGGCCGCCGCTTCGAGTGGGATTCCAACGAGCGATTGCGCAAAGCCCTGGAGTTGAAGCTCTTCGAAGACCAGAAGGATAGCATCAAATTGACCAGCCTGGTCAGTAGCGTGATCGATGATGATACACAGGAGAAGATCGAGGTCGTAAAAACGCGGCTCATCAAGAACTACGGCTACTGCGAGATTTGCGCCACCGACGTGCTCAACTATGTAGCCAGCATCTTCGCCCGCGGCGATACCAGGTCTTCCGATTAGTTCGAGATCAAATGTGCAGGGGGCTATCACGGGAAGTAGGGTGCAGGATGATCTAAGACATAAAACTTTCAAAAGGAGCTGAGCATGGCTCTCAAAATTGAACAGGACACCTCGCGCTTTCGCCAGATTGTGCGAGGGAAGATCAAACAAAATCTGCGAAAGTACATATCAAACGGGGAGATGATCGGGCGGCGGGGGAAGGACCTGGTCAGTATCCCCGTTCCGCAGGTTGAGCTGCCGCGCTTCACCTTCGGCAAAGCGGGCAGTGGCGGGGTTGGGCAGGGCGAAGGCCAACCCGGCGATCCCCTGAGCCAGCCCCAACCTGGCGATGGCCCCGGCGAGGCCGGCGATATGCCGGGGCAGCATATTTTGGAGGTGGAAATCTCGCTGGACGAACTGGCGCAGATCATGGCCGATGAGTTGGAACTGCCCCACATTGAGCCCAAGGGCCAGGAAAGCATCGACACCGAGATCGCTCGCTACACCGACATCCGCCGCTTTGGACCGGAATCCCTACGCCACTTCAAGCGAACCTACCGCGAAGCGCTCAAGCGACAACTTGCCTCCGGCACATACGACCCTCACCGCCCCGTTATCATCCCCGTTCGAGAAGACAAACGCTATCGCTCTTACGTAAAGAAACCGGTACCCCAGTCGAACGCCGTCATTATCTACATGATGGACGTTTCCGGCTCGATGGGCGACCGGGAGAAGCGGTTGGTGCGTTTGACCGCCTTCTGGATCGACACCTGGCTCAAGGCCAACTACCGCAACGTCGAACGGCGCTACATCGTCCACGATGCCGCCGCCGCCGAGGTCGATGAACATACTTTCTACCATCTGCGCCAGAGTGGCGGCACCAAGATTTCTTCAGCTTTGGAATTATGCCATCAGCTTATCCAAAACCATTATAACCCGGAAGATTGGAACATTTATCCCTTCCAGTTCTCCGATGGAGAAAACCTCTACAGCGACAACGAGCGCGCCTTGCAGATCATCCACGACCACCTGCTGCCCGTCTCCAACCTGTACGCTTACGGCCAGGTAGATGTTCGCCACTACGATGTTGGCTTCATCGGGATTTTGGAGGCGTTGGAGGATCAAGAGAACCTGGTGACGGCCTCCATTCCCGAAGAAGAGGCCATCTTCGATGCCATTAAAACCTTCTTAGGTAAGGGGAAGTAATGATGGTTTCTAACACTGCGCTGTCCCCCGATTTGCTTGAAATCAAGAAAGAGGTAGAGGGTTACGCCCGCAAGGTTGGCCTTGACTTCCCCGAAGTGCGCTTCGTCATGCTCGATTTTCGGCAGATCAACCAGGTGGCCGCCTACGACGGCTTTCCCAGCCGCTATCCTCACTGGCGCTTTGGTATGGAATATGAACGCCTGGGCAAAAGTTACGCCTGGGGCTTGCACCGCATCTATGAAATGGTGATCAATACCGATCCGTGCTATGCCTATCTGCTGGTCAGCAACCTGCCGGTAGATCAAAAGCTGGTGATGGCCCACGTTTACGCCCACGCCGATTTTTTCAAAAACAATATGTGGTTCGCTCACACCAACCGCCGTATGCTGGACGAGATGGCTAATCACGGCACACGCGTTCGGCGCTATATGGAAAAGTACGGCCTGGAAGAGGTCGAAGCTTTCATCGACCGCTGCCTGTCCCTGGAAAACCTGATTGATATCCATAGTCCCGGCATCCGCCGCCGGCCCGCGCAGATCATCGAAGATGAGGACCAGGACCAGAACCCCGGACGCCTGCCCAGCAAAGACTATATGGAGAGGTTCATCAACCCGCCGGAATATCTTGATGCCTTGCAGCAGCGGGCAGCAGAGGAGAAGGCTCAGGAAAAGAAAATTCCGGCGCGCCCCGAAAAAGATGTTTTGCTCTTCTTGCTGGAACACGCCCCCCTGGAGACCTGGCAGCAAGATGTTCTATCGATCATCCGCGAGGAAGCATATTATTTTGCCCCGCAGCGACAGACAAAGATCATGAACGAAGGTTGGGCCACGTACTGGCACTCGCACATCATGACCCGCTATGCCCTGCGCGATCATGAGTTGATTGACTACGCCGATCACCATTCGGGCACGGTGGCAACCTCGTCCGGCCGCCTCAACCCCTACAAGCTGGGCTTTGAGCTGTTCAAAGACATCGAGGATCGTTGGAACCGGGGAGCTTTTGGCCCCGAATACGAGGCTTGCGACGATCAACTGGCCAGGAAGAATTGGGACCGCCAGGTAGGGGAGGGCTTGCAGAAAATCTTCGAGGTACGGCGCATTTACAACGACATCGGCTTCATCGACGCCTTTTTGACCCGTGAATTTGCCCAACAGCACAAGCTCTTCACCTATCGCCACAACCAGCGTAGAGACCGCTACGAAATTGAAAGCCGCGATTTTGAGGACATCAAGCGCCAACTTCTTTTCAACCTCACTAACTTTGGCGAACCATACATTGAAGTCGAAGATGCCAACTACAAAAATCGCGGCGAACTTTACCTCAGGCATCGCTGGGAAGGCATTGATTTGCGACCCGATTACGCCCAGGACACGATGGAAAATCTTCAGGCCATCTGGACCCGTCCGATTCACTTGGAAACGGTCATCACCGATAAGGGCGCGGTAGTACTCTCCTTCAATGGACGGGAGCACAAAACCAGAACCTTGAAAAAGTCATCTGACTGAGGGACTGTCGGACTCCTGTGAAAATAGC
>JBHHXL010000263.1:0-6767 GCA_046757065.1 Anaerolineae bacterium | reverse complement strand
CCAAAACTTGTGCCCTTTGTTTGCCTGGCCCTTTTCACGCTCATCGGCTGCGCCCCGGATGAGGTTGGCTTCCTGTCCACGCCGGCGCCGACGCCAACCTTGCCGCCGCTGGCTGAAGCCGTGGAGGTGGTGGACGGGGCGATTCTCGTGCCCATCCCCATCGAGCCGCCCAGCTTCAACGCCTATATCAACAACACCGGCTACGAGGAACTGGTGGGGGAGTTGGTCTTCGGCGCGCTGGCCGAGCTGGGACCCGACGGCCGCTACTATCCGGAGCTGGCCCTGACCCTGCCCACCCTGGAAAACGGCGGCCTGAGCGAAGACGGCCTGACCGTGACCTGGCAGTTGCGGCCCGGTGTCAAATGGAGCGATGGGGAACCCTTCACCGCCCGCGATGTGGTCTTCACCTGGCAGGCGTTTCAGCAGAGCGGGGTCTGGGCCCCCGGCGTCGACCTGATCGAGGCCATTGACACGCCCGATGACCTGACCGCCGTCATTCACTACCGCGAGTTCTTCCCCAACTACCTGCTTCAGTTTGGTGGCGAAGGGAAGGGCGTCTTTCCCGCTCACGCCTGCGGCCAGCCCGACGAGATGCTGCGCTGGGATTGCAACCTGGAGCCGGTCAGCACCGGCCCCTTCGCCCTGGCCGAGTGGGTGCCGGGCGAGCGGTTGGTGTTCAACCCCAACCCCAATTATTGGATTCCGGATCGGCCCCTGGCGGCGCAGTTGGTGTTCGTCATCGAAGCCGAGCCGGGCCGCCGGCGGCGGATGTTGGAGCGCGGCCAGGCCCATCTGGACCTGTGGCCGGAGGAGCCGGTCCTGGGCCGGCTGGAAGAGGCCGGGGATGTGCTGGTCTACGCCACCGACCCGGCCCGCTGGGTGCTGCGCCTGGTCCCCAATCTCAGCCGGTATGGCACGGCCGATCCGGGAGCGCCCCACCCGGCCCTGTCCGACCTGCGGGTGCGGCAGGCCATCCGGCAGGCCATCGACGTGCCGTTGCTCATCGAGGAGGCGTTCCAGGGGCGGGCCATCCCCGCAACCAGCGAACTGGCGGCCAGCCTGGACTCCGCCTGCCCGCTGGACGGCTATGGTTACAATCCGGCGGCGGCGGCGGCCCTGCTGGACGAGGCCGGTTGGCTCGATACGGACGACGACGGCCTCCGCGAGTGCCGGGGCTGCCCGGCGGGGGAGGAAGGGGAACCCCTCTCGCTGCGCAGCAACACCTACGTTGAGTTCGGCGACAGCCTGACGGACGCCCACGACCTCATCGCCGAAATGCTGGCCGGGGTCGGCATTGAGCTGCAAACGGAGGCCGTCGAGGGGGCCGAGCTATGGGGCACCTGGGCCGATGACGGTTTGGAATTGCGGGGCCGGTTCGAGCTAGACCTGTGGGACGATGGCTACTTCGGCTTCGACCCGACCGATTATCTGGCCGACTACTTCGATCCGCGCGCCATCCCCACCGTCAACGATCCGGTTGCCGGGCTGAACGTTATGCGCTATCGCAATCCCGAGCTGGCCGACCTGTTCGATGGGCTGCGGGGGCCCATCCCGTCCGAGCGGCGGGCGAAGCTGTTGTGCGACCTGGCCCGCCAGCTTGAGCGAGACCTGCCGGTCATCCCCCTCCTGGCCCTGCCCGATTACTACGCCCTCAACCTGGAATTGCAGGGCGTCGTGCCCCATATCTATGATGCGGTTACCTGGAACGCCGGGGACTGGCGGCTGGCGCCTCTGGAAGAGTAGGCTTCATCAAATGCCGCCGCAGATTTGAGTTTTGCAGGATTTGGCGTAGAATTCTAAGAGCCAAGAGGTAAGACGTAACATGGAAGATCGTTCCCTGGTGGTGGCGACAGGAAGAAGTATCTTATGGGCGACGGCCACGAACCTTGACCGGTGGGAGGTTGAAGATGTGTTGCAGGGGCCGTATGCCCATACCCTTACCCGGGACCCTGGCGATCCAAACCATTTGCTGGCGGGAACGATAGGGCATGGGGTGTACCGCTCCGTGGACGGGGGGCGCACCTGGACCCTGACCACCCCTCCGCCTCACCCGCGAATATTCTCGGTTGCTATCAGCCCCACCGAGCGGAACGAGCACGGTGGGGCCTTGTACATCGGCAGCGAGCCAAGCGCTATCTTCCGCAGCTATGACGGCGGGCAAACCTGGCAGGAGCTGGCGGGATTTCACAATATCTCTTCCAGGGACTCCTGGTTTTACCCTCGTAGACCCTATACCTCGCACGTGCGCTGCATTGCCCTGAAGCCCGACGACTCGGCCGTCATCCTGGCCGGGATCGACATTGGCGGCGTGATGCGCAGCGCCGATTGCGGCCAGACCTGGACGGATCACCGCCCGGGGGCTTTCAAGGATTGCCATTCGCTGCAATTTCATCCCGTCGCCACCGAGCGGGTTTATCAAGGCGCAGCCAGCGGGGTGGCCCTCAGCCGCGATGGGGGCCGGCGTTGGGAATCCTGCGGGGAGGGGATGTACCATCACTATGCCTGGACCTGCGCCGTCGATGCCCTGGACCCCGGTCTGGTGTATGTGGCCGCCGCCTGGGGGCCTCACTACGCCCACAAAGATGATAACGCTATGGCCTACATTTACCGCCGCCGGGCCAAAATGTGGGCTACCCTGGCCGGCGGGCTACCCCAACCCCTGGAGTCGATGGTCTATGCCCTTTTAACCCGCCCCGGGGAACCCGGCGTAGTCTACGCCGGGCTGCGCAACGGCGACATCTGGTTCAGCCAGGATGCCGGCGATACCTGGCAGAAACTACCGCTGAACCTGCGCAGAATCTGGGCTTTGGCCTGAGCCGGACCCCCTGGCCGCCTCGACGAATTCCCCTGCTCCGCTTTGGTTTTGACCCAAGACCTGTTACAATTTCAGAAGACCGCCTGGCTGAGGTATAGCCTGATTAGAGGGAAAAGGTTGAACCCACGATTTATTCTGGTCCTTGGTTCGTTGCTGCTGCTGGTTGCCATCGCTCCGGCGGCTGAAGCCCAGGAGGAGCTTGCGCTCGAGGTGCGGGCCGGTTTCGACGCGTTTTATAAAGTGGGCGTCTGGACCCCGGTGCAGGTGACCGTTGCCAACCGGGGCGCGGGCCTCAAGGCCCGGTTGCAGGTGCGAGACGAGAGCGCCGGCTTTAGCGCCGCCAATGTTTTGTACGTTTACCCGGTCGAGTTGCCGGCCCAATCGCGCCAGCAATTCACGCTTTACCTGCCCTTGCGCGGCCAGCGGCAGCTAAGCGTAGACCTGGTCGATGCGGAGGGACGGTTGCTTCTTTCCCGGCGGCGAAGCGTCGAGGGGCTCGATTCGCGGGCCTTCCTGGTCGGCGTGGTGGCCGGCGACCCCTCCCTGCTCAACGCGCTGGCCGGGTTGAACACCGCCGGCGGCAACCGCGTGGCGGTGGCCCATCTTGATCTGGAGGATTTACCCCCGCTTCCGCAAGCCTGGGCCGGGCTGGATATGCTGGTCGTCAACGATGTGGACACAAGCCGGTTGACCCCGGCCCAGCAGGAGGCGCTGGCCAACTGGGTTAGCTTTGGCGGGCGGCTGGTCGTCGGCGGCGGCCCCGGCGCAGCCCAGACCATCGCCGGCCTCAAATCGCTCCTGTATTTTACGGATGTGACGGTTGTGAATCTGCCCCATCCATTGACCTCCCTGGAAGGATATGTCGGGCAGCCGTTGGAGGATCGAGGCCCCTACGTGGCCGCCGTTCCGAACGGCGCGCGCGGGTGGGCGGTCGTCCGCCAGGGGGAGTGGCCGCTGATCAGCGCCCGCCCCTACAATTCAGGTCAGGTTTACTACCTGGCCCTTGATCTGGGGCTGGCCCCGTTAGACGCCCTGGCCGGCCATCCCCGCTTTCTACCCCGGCTCCTGGGGCTGCTGGAGCCTCAAACCGGCCGCCTGGCCGATAGCGCCAACTGGCGCGATATGCGCAACAGCCTGACCCTCATCCCGGACCAGACCCTGCCCACGCCCGGCGCGCTGGCGCTGTACCTGGTCGTTTACATTCTGGCCCTCAGCCCGCTCAACTACCTGATGTTGCGGTACTTCAAACGGCGGGAGTGGGCCTGGTTCAGTATTCCGGCCATCATCCTCCTGTTCAGTGGCTATGGCTACGTCAGCGGCTTTCGCCTGCGCGGAGGGCGGCCCTTGCTGCGGCAGATCACCGTCCTCCAATCCGAGGCCGGCGCGCCCTTGGCGGAGGCAGTTTCCTTTATCGGGGTCTACTCGCCCTTTCGCACCGATCACGTCCTGCAATTCGAGGGGGACGCCCTGGTCGAATCTTTATACGATCCGTTCGGCGCGAACAGCGAGTTGGTGATTTTTCGCGCTGGGGCGACGCGGGTTGAGAACCTGCGGAGCGATATTGGCGGGATGCCGGCCGTCGTCGCCCACGGCTCTGTCGCGCCTCCTCAGGTTACGGCCAATTTGCGGTTTGAGCGGGCCACGGGCCGCATTAGCGGCAGTCTCTTCAACGACACGGGCCGCCCGATTGAAAACGCCCAATTCGTCTTGGAACAAAACGCCCTCGATCTGGGCACGTTACCTCCCGGCGAAACGCGGGTCGATGGAACCGTCTATGCTCTTAGCAGTAAATCCGCCTTTTACCGGCAGGTGGTTGGCGTGGATGGCCGGCCGGATGACCTGGCCCTGGTCAGCCGGGACGTTGCAGCGCGGGCGATGCTGGGCCTCAACCGGAATTCTGTGGTTCGGAAAGACCTGGCCGGCCTGCACCTCGTAGGCTGGCAGGCGGGTAGCCCGTTGCCGGTGGACCTGGCAAACCGCCGAAGTGACCGGATGAGCGAAACGCTGCTGCTCGTCGGTTTGCCGCTGGCGGGCAATTGAGGGAGCGACAATGTCTCCGATCATCGAGGTTGAGAACTTAACCAAATATTATAACCGCCGTCCGGCGGTGGACGATATTTCATTTCAGATCCACGAGGGCGCGATCTTTGGTTTCATCGGGCCGAACGGGGCCGGCAAGACCACCACTATCCGTATTTTAACCACGTTGCTCAAGCCCACCTCCGGCCGGGTGGTGGTGGACGGCCACGCCATCGACGGCGATCCGTTCCATGTGCGCCGGGTTGTGGGCTACATGCCCGATTTCTTCGGCGTCTACACCGATATGACGGTCTGGGAGTACCTCGACTTTTTCAGCGCCTGCTACGACATTCCTTCGGCGGAACGGCCTGGCCTGGTCAAAGACCTGCTGACGCTGGTCGATTTGAGCCATCGCCGCGATGATTTCGTCGATAGCCTGTCGCGGGGGATGAAGCAGCGCTTGTGTCTGGCCCGGGCCCTGGTCCACGACCCGAAAATCCTCGTGCTCGATGAGCCGGCCTCGGGGCTGGACCCCCGGGCCCGGGTTGAGTTTCGGGATCTGTTGCTGGAATTGCAGCGCCTCGGAAAAACCATTTTCTTCTCCTCGCACATCCTGGCCGACATCGCCGAGGTTTGTACCGACGTGGGCATCATCGAAGCCGGGCGCCTGGTGGCCCAGGGCGATATTGAGGCCATGAAGCGGCATCTGCGGCAAGATCACCATCTGCGGATACGGGTGCTGGGGGACAGTGTCGAGCAGGCCAGATCGATCCTGGCCGCCGTTCAGGGGGTGCAGCGCCTGGAGGTGGCTGCGGCCAACGGCGGCGATTGGGAGGTGCAGGTCCAGTTCAGCGGCGACAAAGCGGCCATCAGCGGCTTGCTCCGGCAACTTGTCCTGGGCGAAGTGCCGGTGCTGGCCTTCAGCGAAGAGGCCGATAGCCTGGAGGACGTTTTCATGAAGCTGACGGAGGGCATTGTTTCTTGATTGGCAAACGCCTTAACCCCATCATCATCCGCGAGATGCGGGGCCGCATGCGAGGTAACCGGGCCTTCGTGGTTTTAACCGTGTACCTGACCCTGTTGAGCTGCCTGGTCGGCAGTATGTACGCCTTCATCTACTCCGAAAATGCGAATAGCAGCTATTATAACTACAACATCACCGCGCCCAACGTGCAGTATGGCCCGGTGATGGGCAAGGCAATTTTCGTTGGAACGACGCTGTTGCTGCTGGCAATTATCAGCTTGATAGCCCCGGCCTTCACCGCCGGGGCTATCGCCGGCGAGCGCGAGCGCAAGACGTACGAGATTCTGGTCATTACTCCTATGTCCGCCGGGCGCATCATCCTGGGCAAGCTGGGGGCGGTGTTGACCTTTTTGCTGCTGCTGATTTTGGCCTCTCTGCCTATTCAAAGTCTGGCCTTTCTGTTCGGCGGCGTGGCCTTGATCGAAATGGTGATCGCCGCCGGGGGCTTGCTGGTGACGGCCCTGGCCTTCGGAGCGCTGGGGTTGTTTATCTCCAGCCTGGCCCGGACGACGATGTCCGCGATCATCGCCGCTTACAGCATAGTCATTCCCTTCATTTACGGCCTGCCGTTTGTTTTGCTGCTCGTCGTGTCGATACTCAGCGGTTCGATGGTCTCCATCTTTGATAACCCGCCCCTGATCACCCTGTTGCTCCTCATTTACGGCGGCGGCTTTCTGGCCAGCATCAACCCCTTCAGTTCGGCGGTGCTGACGGGCGTGGCAGCCGCCGATGGCCGGGGGTATTTTTTGTTCAAAGAAACGGTTGAGCAGGTCACGGTCTGGCTGGTTTCACCGTGGCTGGTCTATGTGCTCTTTTACTCGCTGCTGGCCGTGGTCTTGATCCTGCTGACGATCCGGCGCGAATCCCGGATTCGTAACACATAGCGCGGCGGAGGTGTGAGGGGCGAGT
>JBHHXL010000262.1:0-6789 GCA_046757065.1 Anaerolineae bacterium | reverse complement strand
GGCGGGACGGTCATCTACCGGGTGGAGGGGCTGTTCACCGAAGCCGAAATTGAGGAACAGCTTCAACGTCATCTCGGTCTCTAATGGGGTGCGTCCAAATTTTTTGGAAAGCACAGGGGGGAATTGGGGGGACACCCCCCACACCCCCCGGTCCTCCTAAAATGTCGGACACACTCCTCTAATGGGGCAGGAGTGGGTGAAAATGAACCGTCCGCCGCTTCCCAAAGAACACGGCTCCTGGGCCATGTTGATCGTGCCCCTGCTCCTGGGGCTGGCCAGCGCCCCGGTCTGGCGCTGGCGGGCGGTTGCCCTGTTGCTGGCGGCGCTCGGCTTCTTTTTGATGCGCTACCCGCTGGCAACGCTGGTCAAAACCCGCCGGCGTCGCTCCACGGATCGAGCTTACCTTTGGCGCTGGGCGGCCATCTACGGGGGGATAGTGCTTCTGGCCGGGGGTTGGCTGGTTCTGGCTCAGGGCTTGTGGTGGCTGGCGGCGATGGGCATCGTCGGGGGGCTGTTGGTGGCCTTCCATCTGTGGCTGGTGGCCCGGCGGCAGGAGATGAGCGTCGTCGGCGAACTGTCCGGCATCCTCGGCCTGGCGCTGGGCGCGCCGATGGCTTACTACACGGCGGGCAGCCAACTCGACCGGGCGGCGGCAGTTCTATGGCTGATCAACGCCCTCTATTTCGGGGGGACGGTCTTTTACATCAAGCTCAAGGTGCGCCAGCAGCCGCGCCAACCCCGGCCCCAGCGCCCCAGCCAGCGCCTGATCCGGGCCGGGGCCTGCCTGACCTATCAGACCGTGGCGTTAAGTGTTGTAATCGTGCTGGCCGCGCTGCGACAGGCGCCTGTGCTGGTTCCACTGGCCTTTGTGCCGGTGACGGTTAAAGTTTTGTGGGGGGCCTGGCACTGGCAGGACAAGAAATCGCTGAGCCTGGTTCGCCTGGGCGTGGCCGAAATTGCGCACGCCGTTGCCTTCGCCGGGTTGGTTATCGTCGCCTTCCGCTGAAGTCAGGTTAACTTTTTCAGACCTTCTTTATCCAAAATCTCAATTCGATGCCGGTTAATGGCGATCAGCTCCGTCTGTTGCAATTCCCGGAAAGCGCGGCCCACCATCTCGCGCACGGTGCCCAGGTGGGCCGCAATCTCGTCTTGCGTCCATTGATGGCGGTTTATTTCGCTGCGGCCGTGGCTCTGCTCTAGCAAAAAGGCCGCCACCCGGCCCGTGACCGACAAGAACGAAAGGTTGTAGATTCGCTGCACCAACTGGCGGCAGCGCATAGCCAGATTTTGGATGATGATTTCGCTCAGGAAAGGATATCGGTGTCGCAGGTGGGCCAGGGCCTCTTGCGAGACGATCCAGACGGT
This sequence comes from Anaerolineae bacterium, assembly GCA_046757065.1. Classification (GTDB taxonomy): domain Bacteria; phylum Chloroflexota; class Anaerolineae; order 4572-78; family JBHHXL01; genus JBHHXL01. Next base: position 5,424 of record JBHHXL010000262.1, on the reverse strand, counting down.
CGAGTCTTCAAGGGCCATCAGGTTGGCCGGATTTGGGCCGCCATCGATGACCGGTACCTCGTTGCAGGAGTCGCCCGGCTTCAAGTTTGCCAGGATGTGCTCTCGGCCCTCCGCCGAGAGGTGATACACTTTGCAAAGACCCTCGACAATTAGATGAAGCCCCGCGTCAGGTTCGCCTTCCAAAAAAATTAGCTGGCCGGCTTCATAGCGGCGGACAGTGACCTCTTGAAGTATACTATCCAGCGCCCGGTCGTCTAAAGCCTTAAAATAGGGCACAGTTTTAAGTAATGATCGTGTTCGATCATCCGCAACGATTGGGGCAATCACATTCTCCCCCTGGCGAACGGAGCTTACTTTGCTTGTTCGCCTCATTATCTCCGTACAGCTAAACCTTGTCAAGTTTCAGATTGCGGTTGGGTCTGTCCCGAATTTTAGGTGCGACGCACTTTCAACAAATCATTTGCCTGAAAAGCACGCTGGGAACCACAAATTCGTGCCTTGAAATGAGCGATAGAAGTGCGTCGCACCTGATCCGCCTAAAATTTGGGACGCACCCGTTGCGGTTGGGTGCGTCTTGTGATCAGGATAACTTGCCAGGACCCCGTAGGTCGGCTAAAATGCGGCTAATCGGATACCTGGTTTTGCTGTCAATGGGAAGGAGATATTTCAAATGAAACCCTCGTTTTCTGTCGGCGTGGTTGCACTCTTTGCGTTTGTGGTGGGTCTCTCCGCCTGTGGTGGAAGCTCCACCCCGGCAGCAGCTCCTGAGCCAGGCGGTAACGGCCCGGCTGCCCCGGCCCAGGCATCTATTGGAGATGCCGCCGCCGGCAAGGACCTGTTCACAAGTACCTGCTCGGCCTGTCATGGCCCTGACGGAGCAGGGATTGCGGGCCTGGGCAAGGATTTGACTGCGAGCGAATTTGTGGCGGGCCAGTCGGACAATGAGTTGGTCGAGTTTATCAAGGCCGGGCGCGATGTCAATGACCCGCTCAACACGACCGGTGTGCCTATGCCCCCCAAGGGCGGTAACCCGGCCCTCAGCGATGAAAATCTGAGCGACATCGTGGCTTACCTGCGTACCATCCAGAAGTAAAATGAACTACACCTACCTGGCCGATATTACCGAACAAGTCCAGGACATCCCGGCGGATAGCATCATCAGCCGCACCCTCTACAGCGACGACCGGCTGAAAACTATCCTCTTCAGTTTTGCCACCGGGCAGGAGCTATCGGAACACACCGCCTCGCAGCCGGCGATGCTCTACTTTGTGCAGGGGCAGGCCAGCCTGATACTGGGAGATGACGCCCAGGAAGCGGGGCCGGGCACCTGGGTCCATATGCCCGCCGGCCTGCCACACAGCATCCGGGCCAAAACTCCCGTGCTGATGCTTCTGTTGTTGCTCACAGGATGAACGCCTATATCAGTCAATCAGCATTGAAATATGGTTCAGTATTTTGCCTCGATCAATTTTGGGAACCCCACAGGGAGGCTTCGTATAGGGGGCCGGGGGGTGAGGGAATTTTCAGAGAAGTCTACGACAAATGGTGAAATCGTATTTACACGTACTGTTGAGCTTCCTGACGGCCCTGGGGGTGCTTGTCCTGGGCGGACCGGGCTATATTCCTGCCGGCGGGCAGGGAGCAACGCCCTTCGATGTGGCCGGTTGCCCGCTCTTCCCCGGTGACAACATCTGGAACGTGCCGGTCGATAGCCTGCCGTTGGACGCCAACTCGGCGGCCTATGTGGCCACCATCGGCGCTACCGACAATCTGCACCCCGATTTCGGGGCCGGCGACTGGCCGCCGGGCTCCGGCGCGCCTATCGGCATTCCCTACATCGACGTGCCGGGGGGCCAGGCCAAGGTGTCTGTCAGTTTCTTATACGACGAGGAAAGCGATCCCGGCCCCTACCCCATTCCGCCCAACGCCCCCATCGAGGGCGGTCCCAACGGCAGCGGTGACCGTCACGTGCTGGTGGTGGACCGCGATAATTGCCTCCTGTACGAGATGTTTAACGCCTTTCCCCAGAATAACGGTAGTAGCTGGAGCGCGGACTCCGGCGCTAAGTTCGATTTGAATTCCAACACGCTGCGTCCGGACACCTGGACCTCGGCGGATGCCGCCGGCTTGCCCATCCTGCCTGGCCTGGTGCGCTACGACGAGGTCGCGGCGGGCGAGATCAAACACGCCCTGCGCTTCACCGCGCCGCAGACGCGGCGGGCCTACGTCTGGCCGGGGCGCCACTTTGCCTCGAGCCTGACCGGGACGCAGTACCCGCCGCTGGGCCAGCGATTCCGCCTGCGGGCCGATTTCGATGTCTCCGGCTATTCGCCCCAGGCGCAGGTGATTTTGCAGGCCCTCAAAAAGTACGGGATGATGCTGGCCGACAACGGCTCGGCCTGGTTCCTGTCGGGCGCGCCCGACGAGCGCTGGGATAACGACGTTCTCCAGGAACTGAAACAGGTCCAGGGCTCCGACTTTGAAGCGGTGGATGTGTCGTCGCTGATGGTCGACTCCGACTCCGGCCAGGTGCTGATCGGCTCGCACCGGGCGTATTTGCCTTCGGTGGTAAAGTAGCCATCCACATCAAAACCGGGGCAGCGACGAATCTTTGCCAGACCCCCATTTTTCATTGCCTGATTCGACAAATCCTTTGACCTGTTGTATTATCGCCCCTTGTGAAATAGGGCGCACATTAACCTTCGCCGGCAACCCCCTGGCGAAAGTGGCAGCGTATGGCAGCCCCTTTCATAGACGCGGCAGCGTTCGATGGTGTATCTTGTGGTAAAGAACTTTTGGTGGTTTGATTTTTGGCGTGGTATAATCCGCAGAACTTGTCGGGGAACCTGTGCATAATTTCGCTGTCGGATACGGTCTCGTTCTTAAATTCTCGTCGATTTTGGTGTGCTCCGTCCTGGGCTCTTTGTTCGCTGGCATCTATCTGGATCGCTGGCTGGGGACCAAGCCCTGGCTGATGCTTATCTTAATGGTGGCCGGCATTGCCTTCGGCACGTATACCGTTTATCAGGTTGCCACGCGAGATCTTAAGAAATTGTAGCTATGGAGGTTCAATAACATATGGGAAAAGGCCCGAGAATTGCAATCCTCGTTATCGTAGTCTTCGCCCTTCTTGTGGCCGGGCTTTTTTTGCTGGGTTTTGAGCAACCGGCGATCTCCGTCAGCGCTGAACCGATCGCTCAGTTGGGCCCTCTGCCCCTGACCAACGCTCTCTTTACTTCCTGGGTGGTGACGATTCTGATCATCATCGGGTTTGTCTTGGGCACGCGCAAGATGAAGTTGGTCCCGTCGGGCTGGCAGAATTTCCTGGAGATGGCGGTTGAGACGCTGTACAACATCACCGAGCAGACGTCCGGCAAGAAGTGGGCGTCGCGCTTTTTCCTGATCCCGGCCACGATCTTTTTCTACACCCTGGTTTCAAATTGGTTTGGTTTGCTGCCGGGCCTGGCGGCGTTTGGCCCCTGCCACGCCGTCCATAGCGAGGAAGCTGCTCAGGCGGAGGAGATCGCTCACGAAGAGAGCAGCCGCTTCCGCCTGCCGGTTTTGGGTTGCCAAGAAGGAGAAGAGATTATCCCCCTCTTCCGCGCGCCCAGTTCCGATTTGAACATGACCGGCATGATGGCCGTCGTGACGCAAGTTACGGCCTGGACCTTCGGTTTTGCCGCGCTGGGCCTGGGGGGATACCTGGGTAAGTTCTTCAACTTCAAGGGGGTGTTCAAGGCTTTTGGCCCCGACGAGCATGGCCAGCGCCGGGGCTGCGGTGGTACCATCTCCGCTTTTTTCCTGGGTCTGATTGAGGTCTTTGTCGGGCTGTTGGAGTTCATCAGCGAGTTCGGCAAGATCATCGCGTTTATGTTCCGACTTTTCGGCAATGTCTTCGCCGGCGAGGTCATGTTGCTGGTGTTGACGTCTTTGGTGCCCCTCTTTTTGACCCTGCCCTTCCTGGGGCTGGAGGTCTTCGTGGGGGCAATTCAGGCCTTTGTCTTCTTTATTCTCTCGGTTGCCTTCTACACCGTGGCGGTTACGTCCCACGATCACGACGAGGCGCACCACTAATGCTACAAAAAGCATCACTAACTTTCAAGGAGGATTTTCTTCAATGGAACCTGAAGCTGTGAAATTGTTGGGAGCTGGTCTGGCTATGGGTCTGGGCGCAATCGGCCCGGGTATCGGTATTGGTATTGTGGCGGGCGGCGCGGTCCAGGGCCTTGCCCGTAACCCCGAGGCATCTGGTCAGATTATCACCAATATGTTTATCGGCATCGCTTTCTCGGAAGCGCTCGGTATCTTTTCGTTGGTGATTTCCTTGATTCTCCTGTTCGTGGTCTAGGCCACTTTCGAGGGCTTGGGCGAATTTCAATGTTACTCAACTCTAATGAAAGGAGGATCGGGTTTTGGAACGCTTAGGATTTAACCCTGCAATTTTCATTGCCTATCTGGTCAATTTCGCTATCCTGGCCTTTTTTCTACAGCGTTACGCCTTCAAGCCGGTCCTGAATATGCTGGACCAGCGCCGGCAGCGGATCGCGGAGGGCCTGGGGGCGGCCGAGAAGGCGCAGCAAGAGGCCGCCGCCCAGCGGGCCGAGTTTGAAAAGGAGCTGGCCAAGGCTCGCCAGCAGGCAGCCGATCAGGCCTCCAAAATCGCGCAGGAAACCGAGAAGATGCGCGAGCAAATTCTGGCCGATGCTCGTAAAGAGGCGGAGGAGATCGTGGCCCGCGCCCGCGAGCAAGTCGAAGTCGAGCGCCAGCAGGTTCAGGCCGATATGCAGCGCCAGGTGGTAAACCTGACCATCGATTTGACCCGGAAGGTCGTCGGCCAGTCGCTTGACGAGGGCGCCCAACGCCAGATGATCAACCAGTTCCTGGCTGAAATGGGAGAGTCGTCGTGAAAGCGGAAGAACAGACCCAATCTTACGCGCAGGCGATCTACCAGGCGGCGCTAGAGGGTTGGCTCAAAACCCTGGGCAGCGTGCGCGATGCGCTCGATCAGGACCCGGCCTTGCTCGAACGGCTGGGTCAAGCCGACACCGCCTTCGCCGAACGCCAGGCAACCCTGGACGGCCTGATCCCGGCGGAGGCTTCCCAGGAACTGAAAAATCTTCTCTACGCGATGCTGCGCGATGACCACCTGGGCTTGCTGGGCGATGTGCTCAACCACCTGGAGCGCCTGCTGGTTAAAGGGCCGGGCGTGGAGGTGGCGACGGTGACCAGCGCCGTCGAGTTGGCTCAGGATCAGGCCGACCAGTTCCGGCAGAAACTTCAGAGTTTGTATGGAACGCACCTGGAGGTCGACTTTCGGGTTGACCCGGCCATTTTAGGTGGGGTCGTCATTCAGGTAGGCGACAAGGTCCTGGACGGCAGCGTGGCCAGCAAACTCGATAGCTTGCGAGATCGCCTGGCGATGCG
>JBHHXL010000261.1:0-6810 GCA_046757065.1 Anaerolineae bacterium | reverse complement strand
GCGTCCGGATCGTCGCAGGTCCAGATGTTGACGGCCAGACCCCGCCGCTGTTCGCGCTTCAGCCAATCCGCGTTGATGGCCCGCCAATGGGGATGCAGCGCATGGGGCCGGGCCAGCCAGCGGGGTAGAGGACCGGCCAGCCAGAAGGGCGGTCTGGGCGCTAACAACAAACCGCGCCACAGATTGGGGTTCAAGCGCCTGACCCGCCGCAAAGCCAGCGGGTTGAAGGAGGAGATGATCACCCGGTGGGCCAGACCCGCGTCCTCCACCAGGCGCACCACTTCGGCCTCCAGGCCCGTGTCGCCCAACGACCACGTTTTTAGCTCAATGTTCAACAACAGGCGCTGGCCCAGTTCCTCCAGAACCTGGGCCAACGTCGGCACGCCCTCGCCGGCAAACTCGCCCCCCTTGTGGCTGCCGGCATCCAACGCCCGAATCTGGTCCAACGACAGGTCGCCGACCCGCCCGCGTCCCTGGGTGGTCCGGCTTACATCCGCGTCGTGGATGACCACCGCTTCGCCATCCCGCGAAAGTTGCACGTCAACCTCAAGGCCGTCGGCCCCCAGCTCGGCAGCCAGCCGGAAAGCGACCATCGTGTTCTCAGGCGCGGCGTGACTCGCGCCCCGGTGGGCCAGGTTAAGGGGCGTATGCGGGTAAAAGCACCGGATGTCCGGGGCGGTCACAGTCTCCTCCCATCACAGTAGATGGCGCCGGGCGAACGACAGTAGCAACTCGCAAAACCGGGCGTTATCCCACAGATGCGGGCTGTGGCCCGCACCCGCCAGGCACAGCCCGCTGGCGTTGGGCAACGTCTCGACTAAAGCCGGGTAGAAGGTCCGGTTGAGGGTCGCGTCCCGGTCGCCCCAGATGACGAGCGCCGGCGTCCGGATGGACGGCAGATCGGGCCGAAGATCGACACAGGTCGAGATCGTGCGAACGATGTGCGGCGAGGCCCGTTTGAAATCGCGGGCCATCTGGCGGCGAAGGTCTGGCGGCAGCCGGCTTGCCTCCGGGCGGTTGAGGGCCAGGCCCAGGTGAATGAGCCACTCCGGCAGATGCTCAAGAAACCAGGCTCCCAGGCGAGCCGGTCCGTCCCCCTGCGGCAGCGGGCTATGGCGTAACTGGGCCGGGGTATACAGGGGGTTGACCAGCACCAGTCCGGCCAGACGTTCCGGCTGGCGCAGGGCCAGTTGCAGGCTCAGGTAGCCGCCCAGCGAATGCCCCACCAGCAAGAACCGCCCCAGCCGTTCTGCGTCGAGCCAGCGCATAACACCGGCCAGGCAGGCATCGACCGCATAGCCCTGGGCGTCGGGCGGCTTGGCCGAGTCACCGTGTCCGGGCAAATCGGGGGCGTAACCGCAAAAACCGGACCGGGCCACGACCGGCAGAGCCAGCCGCCATTGATGCCACGACGCGCCCCAGCCGTGTAAAAAAACGACCGGCGGGCCTTGCCCCTGACGCGCGACGTGCAGGCGCTGAGACTCGACCTGGACAACCCGGTCAATCATAGTCACGCCTCAGTTGAACCGACCAAAGACGAAGGACGAAGGCCAAATCCCGTTCGTCCTTCGTCCTCTGCCACACATTTCCGCAGCTCAACACTTAGTAACTGTCCGTAAATAACTTTTCACTTTTTTCCAAGAAACACCCTGCAAAAAAGCCAAGTTATTTCCGAACAACGACTCGCCACCGGCCACGAACATCGCCGGTCAGGGCAGAACGCCCACCTCACGCCCGGCCTCTTCAAAGATGTTCATGGCCTGTTCGATCTCCTCCAGGGTGTGCCCGGCGGTCACGTTGGCCCGCAGGCGGCTGGTTCCGGGCGGCACGGCCGGGGAAACCACCGGCAAGACGAAAATCCCTCGATCCTGGGAGATTTTGGACATCATCCAGGCCCGCTCGTCATCGCCGGTAATGATGGGCACAATGGGCGTCTCGGAATTGAGCGTGTCGAAGCCCCGCTCCTGCAAGCCCTTGATAAAATAGTCAACGTTGCGGCGCAGGGCCAGGACCCGTTCCGGCTCCTCCTCCATAACCTCGAAGGCGGCCTTGGCCGCGGCGGCGCTGGCCGGCGGCAAAGCTGCCGAAAAAATGAAGGCGCGGGCCGCGTGCTTAATGTAGGTGACCAGCTCCTCACTGCCGGCGATGTAACCGCCGATGCTGGGGATCGTCTTGCTCAACGTACCCATCTTGATATCGATCGCATTGTCCAGGCCGAAATGTTCCTCGATGCCCTTGCCGGTTTCACCCAGGACGCCCACCGAGTGGGCCTCGTCGATCATCAACAGCGCGCCGTATTCGCGGCACAGGCGAACGACTTCGGGCAAATTGATGATGTCGCCGTCCATACTAAAGACGGCGTCGGCCACCACCAGCTTCCCGGAGCTTTCAGGGGCTTTGGCCAGGGCCTTTTCCAGGGCATCCATATCGTTGTGAGCAACCCGCACAAATTTCGCCCGCGACATCAAACAGCCATCCACAATGCTGGCGTGGTTGAGCTTATCCGAAATGACCACGTCATTCCGGCCGACCAGGCTGGCAATCGTGGCCAGGTTGGTCGCAAAACCGCTGGCAAAAGCGACGGCAGCCTCCGTCCCTTTGAAACGGGCGATGGTTTTCTCCAGCTCGACGTGCAAGCTGATGGAACCGGCCAGGATGCGTACCCCGTGCGTGCCGCTGCCAAACTCCTCGATGGCTGCCTTGGCCGCCGCATCGATTTTGGGATGGCCTAACAGGTTCAGGTAGGCGTACGAGGCAAACTGAAGCATCTTGTGGCCGTTAATGGTAACGTGCATACCCTCGACAGCATCTGCCGCTTGAAGATAGAGGTATAAGTCTTGCTCCTTGGCCGAGCGGATGCGCTCGTTCAAGGTAGCGATACGCCAGGCGATTGGGCCTTCACCGTTATTGATCGACACAATGAAACCCCCTTTCCCAGGTTTGGCTTGTGGACCAAAGTATGCCCCCCACCGTGCATCTCAGATGCAGGCCAGAGTGTAACACACGGCTATAACTTTGTCAATCAATTAGCCAGGGGGCCAGGGGGCTGCCCAAGATTTTGAAACAGACAGGGGGAATCCCCCCGTACCCCCTCAGGTTCGTCCAGATTTCCCGAAATGGCGGACGCACTCTGGCCGGGGCCAGCGGACTGTGCTAGAATTCGGGCGGAGGAGTTGGAAACGGCCGTATGAGCGATAGAGAGTACCCGTCTGTGCCCCGCGTGGCGGTGGGGGCCGTGGTTCTACACCGGGGCAGGGCCTTGCTGGTGCGCCGCAACCGTCCGCCGGCCCGGGGCTCGTGGGCCATCCCCGGCGGGCGCGTCCACCTGGGCGAAAGCCTGGCCCGGGCCGCCGCCCGCGAAGTGCTGGAGGAAACGGGCCTGCAGGTCGAGGTGGGCGACATCGTTCACACCTTCGACAACATCGTCCACGACGGCGCGGGCCGGGTCCGCTTTCACTACGTCATCATCGACTTTGCAGCCACCGCCCTGGACCCGGACCGGCCGCTCACCCCCGCCGACGATGTCAGCCAGGCCGGCTGGTTCACCCTGGAGGAGATGCGCCGGCTACCGATGACGCCGACCAGCCTCGACCTGGTAGAGCGAGTCATGACCGAAAGCGCCTGAGGTTGCAGCCAACCGCCCTCTCGTTTCCAGGATTCAGCGCCTGGGCTTGCACGCAATTTTGGGGTGATGTAAAATTAAATGAGACGTGCGCCTGGTACGAAAACCCTGTGTCGGTTGCGTACAGGACCATCCATCCTGGCTTTAGGCGCATCCCCGATGCAACCGGCATCTCTTCCCCAGGAGCTTCCTATGCGTGTCATTGCCATCATTATGGCCGGTGGCGCCGGCACCCGCCTGACCGTGCTCTCCGACAACCGGGCCAAACCGGCGGTCCCCTTCGCCGGCAAGTTCCGCATCATCGATTTTACCCTGTCCAACTGCGTCAACTCCAACATTTTCGATGTGGCCATTCTAACCCAATATCGCCCGCACTCCCTGAACGCCCACATCGGCATCGGCAAACCCTGGGACCTGGACCGGCAAAAAGGGGGGGTGCGCCTGCTACATCCCTACCAGGGTCGAAACGCGCAGGACTGGTACAAGGGCACCGCCGACGCCGTCTTCCAAAACATTGACTTCATCAAGAGCAAGCGGGCCGACACCGTCCTCATCCTCTCCGGCGATCATATCTACACCCAGGATTACCGGGCGATGCTGGCCTTTCACGAAGAGAAAAAGGCCGACCTGACGGTCAGCGTGATGAACGTCCCCCTGGAAGAAACCGAGCGGTTTGGCATTATGACGGTGGACGAGGACCAGCGTATCCGGGAATTCCACGAGAAGCCCAAAACCCGCGATAAGGGCACGCTGGCCTCGATGGGCGTCTACGTTTTCAACGCCGAGCTGCTGATTGAACGCTTGAGCGAAGGCAGCCCCGACGACCCGCGCATCGACTTCGGCGCTCACGTCATCCCCAGTATGATCCCGCGCGACCGCGTCTATGCCTACACCTTTGAGGGCTATTGGGTCGATGTCGGCACGGTTCAGGCCTACTGGGAAACAAACCTCGAATTAACCGATCCCTTTCCGCCGCTAAATATGTACGATCCCGACTGGACGATCCACACCCGCAGCCGCGAAGCCCCGCCGGTGAAAATCGGGCCGCAGGGCGTGATCAAGCAAAGCATCGTCTCCAACGGCTGCGTGATTCGCGGCCACGTGGAGCATTCGGTCCTATCCCCCGGCGTCTATGTCTCCCCCGGCGCGGTCGTGCGCGATTCAATTATCATCAACAATAGCTGGGTCGGCCCCGGCGCGGTCATCGACCGGGCCATCCTCGACGCCGATGTCGTGGTCGAACCGGGGGCGGTGGTCGGCTGCGGCGATGATCTGACCACACCCAACCAAACGATGCCCGACAAGCTCAACACCGGCATCACCGTCCTGGGCGAGAAGGCCGTCATCCCCGCCGGGAAACGCCTGGGGCGAAACGTCCTGGTGCGGCCCGGCGCGACCGAAGCCGATTTCCTGGACGGGGATGTGCCCGGCGGAGGGACGGTTGGGTGAAAGCGATTGTCCAGAAATAACCTGTCATTTTTGCAGGATGTTTCTTGGAAAAAAGTGAAATGTTATTTACGGACAGTTACAAGGAGCCAGGGAATGAGAATCCTTGCCATGATTATGGCCGGCGGGGCCAGCCAGGCCCTCAGCGTCCTGACCTCGGTTCGCTCCGAAGCGGCGATTCCGTTCGGCGGCAAATACCGGATCATTGATTTTGCCCTGTCGAACTGCGTCAACTCGCAGATCTTCAATGTAGCCATCCTGACCCAATATATGCCCCGCTCTCTGAACGACCACATTGGCGTGGGCAAGCCCTGGGACCTGGACCGCGCCCAGGGCGGGGTCCGTCTCCTGCAACCCTACCTTGGGCGCGAGATCGGCGGCTGGCAGAAGGGCACCGCCGACGCCGTCCGGCAAAATCTGGACTTCGTCGAGGAGCAACGGGCCGACACCGTTTTGATCCTGGCCGGGGATCACATCTACAAGATGGATTACCGCCCGATGTTGCGCTTCCACCGGGAAACGGGGGCCAACGTGACCGTCGGCGTGCGGCGCGTCAGCCCCTTTGAGACCCACCGCTTCGGCATCCTGGCCCTCGATCCCGACCAGCGCGTGGTCAGCTTTCGGGAGAAACCGCGCCATTCGCATGACACCCTGGCTTCGATGGGGGTCTATATTTTCAATTACGATATTTTACGCGAGTGCCTGACCGCCCCTGACCCACCCTTTTTAGACTTTGGCCGGGACGTGCTCCCCGTCCTGGTGCCAACCGGGAACGTTTTTGCTTACACCTTTGAAGGGTATTGGGCCGACGTGGGCACGGTCCAGGCTTATTGGGAAGCCAACATGGCTCTGCTGGCCGAAACCCCGGCGCTGGACCTGCACGACCCGGAGTGGGTCATCCACACCCGCAGCGAGGAGCGCCCGCCGGTTAAACTGGGGCCGGCCGCCCAGGTGAGCGGCAACCTGCTGGCCAACGGCTGCATTATCGACGGTACGGTGGAACGCTCGGTGATCTCTGCCGGCGCTTACGTGGCCGAGAGCGCCGTCGTCCGCGATTCGGTGGTGATGCACGGCACCACCATCGGGCCAGGCTCAAAAGTCGACCGGGCGATCATCGATAAAGATGTGCAAATCGGCAAGAACGTGTACATCGGCTACGGCGAAAACAACACCCCCAACCGCCTGGCCCCCCACATCCTGAACACCGGCCTGACGCTCATCGGCAAAGGGACGATCCTGCCTGATGATCTCCGGCTGGGGCACAACGTGGTCGTCAGCCCCAAAACGATTCCGGCCTATATCACCAGCGCCGAAATCCCCAACGGGGAAACGGTATAGGCTCCCAGCTCAAAAGCCGATCCACATCGGATCGGCTTTTGGGTATCTCGCCAGATGTGCGTCGCCGGTTATCAGCGATGAACCGAACCATCGGGCAGAGTGGCCCCGGTCAGATCGGCCACCTGATCCAGCTGCTCCCCGCTGACAACGGCGTTGTTCAGATTGGCCCAGCGCAAATCGACGTCGGTCAAATCTGCTTGGCTCAAATCGGCCTCGCTCAAGTTGACCATCATTAATTGAGCGCCGGCGAATGAGGCCCCGGCTAAAGTAGCGCCACGCAAATCTTCCATCGCCAGATCGGTACCTTCAAAGGATCGCTGCCCGCTCTCATAAAGGCTCAGTAATTCATCTGCGTTCATTCCCTGTTCCTTTCGCCAAAAGTGATTAGCCTCAGTGGATCCAAT
>JBHHXL010000260.1:0-6832 GCA_046757065.1 Anaerolineae bacterium | reverse complement strand
GGACACGGCGCAAACTAACAGTTTTGCCTACAATGTGGTATGATACAGGTGGATTGGGAGATTGGGGATTGGAGATCAGGAGATTCGTGGGCGAATCTCCTGATCTCCTAATCTCCTATTTACCCCGGAGGTTCAACGATAACCACTCGCGAATTTACCGAAATTGACGCTCCGCAAGAACGCGGATTCTTAATAGCCACCGAACGCAAAAGGCCGGTGAACGGAACGGCGGCCCTGGCCGTGGAGGACTCGCTGGAGGAACTGGCTGCCTTGAGCCGCACGGCCGGCCTGGAGGTCGTGGGGGCCACGTACCAGCGCCTGGAGCGCCCCCACCCGGCCACGCTCATCGGATCGGGCAAGCTGGGGGAACTGCAAACGTACCGGGATGAACTGGACATCGACGTTTTTCTTTTCGACGACGAACTCAGCCCGCGCCAGCAACGCGAGCTGGAAAAAGCCCTGGCGGTCAAAGTCATCGACCGGACGGCGCTGATCCTCGATGTTTTTGCCCAGCACGCCCATACTCGCGAAGGGCAATTGCAGGTTGAACTGGCCCAGCTCAACTATCGCCTGCCCCGCCTGACGCGGATGTGGACCCACCTGGCCCGGCAGGCCGGGGGGCGAGCCGGGGGCGCAACCGGCGGCGTCGGCGTGCGCGGCCCGGGCGAAACCCAGCTCGAAGTGGACCGCCGCGAGATCAACCGCAAGATCGCCCGCTTAAGGCGAGAGTTGGAGAATGTCCGCGCCCACCGCGCCCGCCATCGGGCCCAGCGGCAGCGAGCGGGCATCCCGGTGGTAGCCATTGTCGGCTACACCAACGCCGGCAAAAGCACCTTGCTCAACCAATTGACGCAAATGACTGGCGCAGGGCAGGGCTCAGCCGGCGTTTATGTAGCCGATCAACTCTTTGCCACCCTCGATCCGACCACACGCCGGGTGCGCCTGGCCAATGGCCTGGAAGTTCTCTTCAGCGATACGGTTGGCTTTATCCAGAAATTGCCGACGCAGTTGGTGGCCGCCTTCCGGGCGACGCTGGAGGAGATCGGCCAGGCCGACATCTTGCTGCACGTGATCGACATCAGCCATCCGAACGCGCTGGAGCAATCCGCCGCCGTCGAGATCACCTTGCGCCAGATCGAGGCGACGACCGTGCCGATTGTCGTCGCCCTCAACAAAATCGACCGCCTGCCCAATGCTGAAGACGCTTCAATGCTCGTGGCCAGATTTCCCAACAGCCTGGCCATCAGCGCCGCCACCGGCCAGGGCCTGGACCGCCTGCTGACCCGTATCGAGGGCATCCTCGATGCGGCGCTGGTGCCCCTGGCGGTTCACATCCCCTATCCGCAAGCCGAACTGGTGGCCCTCTTTCACCGGCAGGGAACGGTGGATGATGAGCAACACGACGAACACGGGACTTTTCTACGAGGTCGCGTACCGGCTCGATTGGCGCGGACGTTTGCGCCGTTTGCGACAGAGGAGCATATCCAAGAAACCCGAGGTTGAGAGCGAGCCGGCGCGAGGGTGAAAATATGGCCTACTCCCACCCGCCCCCGGATAAACTAACAACCTCAGTTCGATAATTCAGATCTGTGTTAATCCGTGAGCCATTATCTGGTTCCCGAACTCAGGTTAACAGTTTGTCCTACATCTTTGTACAAGGAGAGACTGTCTATGGAAGATCGATCCTGGATTGATCAGGTCGTCGATCGCCTGGCCCCCATCAGGGGGCTGCCCGTCCTTATCGGTCTGTTATTGGTCGTGATCAGCCTCGTCGCCCAGTTTTCCGACTCGCTGGCCTTTTTGGCCAGGGGCAACTGGCTGTTGCACGTCGGGGTTATCGTGGGCCTGGGCGGGCTCCTGCTGGGCGATTTGCTGGGAGAGTGGTAAGTGGTTGTCCGGAAATAACTTGGCGCTTTTGCAGGGTGTTTCTTTGAAAAAAGTGGAAAGTTATTTACGGACCGTTACTGAGCCGGGCAAGCCTGAACGCCTGGAGGAGAGATGCCGGGATGGCCTTAAAAAAGCGCGGCAGCCACGACTTGAGGCTGCAACTGCTGGCGTTCTATTTGCTTTTTGTGGGGCCTATCTTTGCCCTGATCCTTGTATTCTATTTGAGCGCCGGCCAACGTCTGCGACAAGATGTCACCGCCGCCGATTTGAGCCTGGCCCGGGCCATCGCCCTGGAAACGGACGCGATGCTGCTCAAGGCCAAGGCCGCCGTTGAAGCCTTCGCCGTAATGCCGGAGGTTATCCAGGCCGATAGCGCCGCAATGGAAAGCCTTTTTGCCGCCGGAGCCGCTGCCCGGCAAGACATCAACCTCTTCTATCGCCTCTCCGCCGATGGGACTATGCTTTACCACTACCCGTCCGGACCCGGCTCCACGGTCGGCCAGGATTTTTCTTTTCGAGAGTATTTCCAGGCGGCCCGCCTCACCCAGGATCACGTGTTCTCCAAAGGGCGGATTTCGCCCACGACCGGGCGACCGGTGGCGACCAGCGTGATGCCCGTCTTCATCGACGGCCATTTCGATGGGGTGGTCGCCACCAACCTGGAACTGGAGCGCCTGACCGAAACGGTCCGGCGCATTGGCCTGAAACAACCCCACAGCCGTGGCGTAGAGATCATCATTGTCGATGCGACCGGGCAGGTCATCTCCCACTCGAAGTCCGAAAGCCTGCTGGAAAATCTGCGGTCCGCCCCGGAAGGTGACGGCCTGCCCGGTGTCGAGGAGGTCCTTTCCGGCAGGGAGGGCTCGCTGATGGGCAAAGATCGGTGGGGGGCGGAATGGCTGGTCACCTACACCCCGGTCCCCAGCGCCGGATGGGGGGTCATCGTCCAGCACCCGGCCCGGCTGGCCTTTGCCTCGCTGCAGAGCTTTCAGCGCGGCCTGATCCTGGCCCTGGTCTTCTTTGGCCTGGGAGCCGTCTATTTCTGGGGGGTTCTGTCCCGCCGGGTGATCAATCCCTTGGAGAAGCTGACCCGTTACGGGGAAGGCGTCGGTCAGGGGACCGTCGAGGCCGAGCTTGACCGCGAGGCAGTCCTGCCCATCTCGCAGCGCCTCGACCAGATCGGCCACCTGACCCGGGCACTGCTCCGCGCCGAACGGTACATCCGCCTGAGGCTGCTTGAACTGACCACCTTACACAAAACCAGCACCGCTGTGGCTTCCACCCTGGATACGCAACAGGTCATCAGCAAGATTTTGGACGAAGTGCAGCGGTTGCTTCAGGTGCGCCAGTGCGCCCTGCTGGTTATGAATGACGTGACCCAGGTCTTAGAAATCCGCGCCAGCCGGGGGTTGAGTCAAAGCTACCCGGCCCGCCTGAAATTGGACGAGGCCCGGCGGCAGTTGCCCGCCGAGCGAGCCATCGCCTGGGGCCAGCCGGTCGAGGTGCCGGACATCGAAGCCGATCCCAACTTCGCGCCGCTGCTGCCCCTGGCCCAGGCCGAAGGATTCCGCTCCTTGCTGGCCATCCCGCTCACCACCCCGCACGTGCCGCCGGCGGCGCTGGTCATCTATCGCGCCGAGGTGCATCACTTCAGCCGCCAGGAAATTGACCTGGCCGCCAGCTTTGCCAACTACGCGGCCATTGCCCTGGAGCACGCCACCCTGTTCAGCCTGACCGACGCCGAGTTGGAAAAACGGGTTCGCTTCCTGAGCGCGCTCAACCGGGTGGCCCATACCGTCAGCCAATCGCTGGTATTTGAAGAAGTATTGAACAACGCGATGGAGGCCGTGCTGGAAGTGATGCACGTCGACGCCTGCTGGATTTACCTGCGGCGGGAAATGGAGGATTTCCTGCGGTTGCGGGCCCAGCGCGGCCTGCCGTCCCACGTGGCCGAGCGGTTGAACGCCCAGAAGGTAACCCCTGGTCAGGGCTTCATCGGGCGGGTCGCCGAACGCGGCCAGCCCCTCCTGCTGGAGGGCGAGGCGCTGCAAGGGGCGCAATGGTCCGGCGATCCGTTGATCGCCGGAGGGCGCTGGTCGTCCGTGGTGGCCGCGCCGCTGCTGGCCAAGGAGACGACCATCGGCGTGCTGGGTATGGCCAGCGAGAGCGACCGCCCCTTCAGCGAGGTCGAAACCGAGTTACTGCAAGCCATCGGCGATCAAATCGCCATTGCCGTGATCAACGCCCGGCTGTACCGTCGCAGCCGCGAGGCGGCCATCCTGGAAGAACGCAACCGCGTCGCCCGCGAGATTCACGATACCCTGGCTCAGGGTTTCACCGGCATCCTGGTGCAATTGCAAGCCACCGAGCGCCTCAGCTTGAAGCACCCCGAAAAGGCGAGACAAAGCCTGCAAGAGGCGCGAGACCTGGCCCGCGAAAGCCTCCAGGAAGCGCGGCGCTCCGTGCTGAACCTGCGCCCAACGGTTCTGGAAAATCTTACCCTGGATGAGGCCATCGCCCGCCAGGTGGCCCGCTTTGAAGCCAAGCATCATCTGAATACCCGCTTCCGGCTGGAAGGCTACCCCAGCCCCCTCAACCCCGACGTGGAGCAAAATCTCTACCGCATCACCCAGGAGGCGCTGACCAACGCCAGCCGCCACGCCCAGGCCAAGAACGTGACCGTGACCCTGCGTTTCGCGCCCGACACGGTGACCCTGGCTATCGCCGATGATGGCATCGGCCTGAACGGGCAAGCCAACGGCCGTGGTCGGGACGGCGAGGACGGAAGGGGGTTTGGACTGGTCAGCATCCGGGAGCGAGCGAAGTTGATCGAGGGCCGGATCACTTTTGAGACGCCGGCCAGCGGCGGCACCCGGATCGAGGTGGTGATCCCCAAATGAGCGAGCAACCCGGGCCGGTGCGGGTGATTCTGGCCGACGATCACCCGGTGGTGCGGCGAGGTTTGGCCGCCATCGTCGATGTGGAGGATGACCTCGAGGTCGTGGGCGAGGCCGAGAACGGCCACGAAGCGGTGGCTTTGACCCTGTCTCTCAAGCCCGACGTGGTTCTGATGGATTTGCAAATGCCCGCCCTGGACGGGGTGCAGGCCACCCGGCGCATCCAGGCCGAAGCGCCGGCCACCCAGGTCATCATCCTGACCACGTTTGACGACGACGAATATATCTACGAAGGCATCGCCGCCGGAGCGCGGGGCTATCTTTTGAAGGACGCCCCGCCCGACCAGCTCATCGCCGCCATCCGGGCCGCTTATCGCGGCGAGTCGCTCCTCGACCCGGGCGTGGCCGCCCGCATCCTGGAGCGTTTCTCCAGCCTGGTGGCCGAACCCCCGCCCAAAATTGACGCAAAAACAACGGCGGCCAGAGCCAGGCTGACCCCCCGCGAGATGGAGGTGCTACACCTGATGGGCCAGGGCGCGCGCAACAAGGAAATCGCCGAGGCGCTGGTCATTGCCGAGCGCACGGTCAAAATCCACGTGGGGAATATCCTGGCCAAACTCGAGGCCAGCAACCGCACGGAGGCGGTGGCCACGGCACTGAAGATAGGATTATTGGATAGATAATGGCTAAACCGAAGATCCCTCCTGCCATTGCCGCTATTGCTCCAGACGGTCAACTCACGGCCAGGCAACGACGGCATATCCTGATAGATATGGCCTTACGACGCATCAAGCCAGGCACCGGCAGCGGGCAAGAATTTCTACGTAGGAGAACGGCGATGAACCCCTGGCCTGACTTGCGTCCTGTCCTACAAGGTATTCCCTGGGCCATTGTCGGCGCGGTGGCTACCCGCGCTTACATGCCGGAACGGGCCACAAAAGATTTGGATATCCTGGTTGATCGGCATAGTGGCGACCAGGTTCTGAAACGATTACAAGCTGCCGGGTACCAGATCATCTCGCGCCTGGCCGTACCCGGCTTCCTTCTGCGCTCCCCAGAGGGGGTGGAAGTCGATCTTATATTCGGCGATTACCCCTGGCTGGACGAGGCATTGACCCATCCCCGCCAGGACCCCGCAGGCTATCCGGTGTTAGACCTGCCATACCTGGTGATAATGAAGATCACATCCTCCCGGACCCAGGACCTGGGAGATGTGTCCCGGATGCTTGGCCTGGCTTCTGAAGAAGAACTGGAGCGAGTGCGCACTATCGTGGCACGCCACGCTTCTGAAATGGCCGACGACGTGGAGTCGCTCATTTACCTGGGTCAACTGGAGATGAAGCCACCTTCCTCGGATGAGGACTAGTACCTTTGCTCTACCATCCGGCCCTTTCAGGCCGGTTTTTTGATTGGAAAGATAGACCCTCCGCCCAATGACAAACCGCGTCAAATTTGATAGAATATAATCTATCTACACTGGGCCAAAAGCGAGTTTGCACATCTCGCGCATAGCAACCGGTTGGTTAACGTATTCCCGTACCTGGCGGCTACCCTTGGCGCTCCCCTCAAAAGCGAAACGGGCCGCGAGGCATAACAAGGTCAGGAGGTGCAACCGTCCAAATAATCAGGGTTCTTTGAGCTTTTATGGGGTTTTGTAGCACAAGCTGTTAGCTTGTGCGGGACAAACTAACACGCTCCGCGTGTCCTACATTACCACACAATTCCTCACAGAGCCATAATCAGAATGTAGTTTGGATGCAAACTATCGGTTACATAATCTCAGGAGGAGACTAGATCGATGAGAAAATTCCTACCCGTAATTTCGCTGTTAATGTTACTGTTGTTGGTCGCGGCCCAATGTGGTGGGGCTGCTCCGGAAAGTACCGCCCCCGCCCAGGAGCAGGCTGCCCCGACTCAAGAACAGGCCGCGCCCGCTCAAGAGGAAGCTGCCCCGGCCGAGGAAGAGGCCGCCGTGGCCGAGGAGGAACCGGCTGAAGTAGCCGGGGTGATCCGGATTGGGGCAGCGGTGAGCGAGACGGGCAAGTACG
>JBHHXL010000259.1:0-6864 GCA_046757065.1 Anaerolineae bacterium | reverse complement strand
GGTCGAGGAAGCGCATTTCAGACGGGTGGACGTGTATCAATACCTGATGGACTAGGTATCGGTTGACTGGTTAACCGGTTAACCGGTTAACCAGTAACCAGTAAACCAGTAAATTGCCAAACCCCTCACTTCGTGCTAAAATCTCGCTGTACTTGCCCCCGTAGCTCAGTGGATAGAGCAGTGGCCTCCGGAGCCATGTGCACAGGTTCGAATCCTGTCGGGGGTGCTTTTCTTGCCAGCAATTTCTCGCAGCGCCTACCCCTCCGCGCCGAGGTCAGCCACCCGTTTCTTCAACCATTCATTCTCACCTCTCGTCATATTTGGAATTGCTGTAGTCAAGAGGTCATGGTGGACAAGCCCTGGCACTTGTGCTACACTAATGTGAAGATAGAGGAAAGATCGAATGGTTAGAATCAAGACTTTTACGTAAAGTTGAATGGGCGTTTATTTGAAAAACACCAGGTATGGGTCTTGATTGCGGTCCAACAGCGGTTGTATTTTCCCAGCTTTCGACCAATATAATGTGACTGGCTTATGCGGGATGAGAGGGCGCGGAGATGGCCGAAGTCTTATGCATTGATGACGAACCTGGTGTCGTGGAATTAGTAGAATTGGTCTTACAGAACGAGGGCATCACCGTGCGTGGCGCTTACAACGGCGCGGATGGCCTGGCGGCTATCCGGGAACGCCGGCCCGATGCTATTCTTCTGGATATTATGATGCCCGATATAGACGGCTGGGACCTGTTTAAGGCGATAAAAGCGGATGAAGCCCTACGCGATATTCCGGTGATCATCCTGACCGCCACCGCTCGCGGCCAGGGCTCCTTCGATGAGATCATCGCCAGGGAACGCGCGGGCGTTGACGACTATATCACCAAACCCTTTACCCCCAGCGGTCTGCGGACTTGTTTGCGCCGGGTTCTGCAAAGCGTATCGGAGGCCGAAGTTTCGTAATTGCCCGGAAAAACCTTGCCATTCTTGCAGGATGTTTCTTGGGAAAAGTGCAAAGTTATACGCGGCAGTTACCTGGTTTTGCAATTGTCCACTAACCTTGTCTTGCAGGGGTGGCTATCACAGCACGCCGAGGAACATTAGATGGTTGACAAACGACGCGTTCTTTGTATCGAGGATGAACCGGAAATGATCGATCTCATCCGCCTGATCCTGGAGCGGAAGGGATTCGAGGTGATTGGCGCGGTCGGCGGCGAAGAGGGATTGGCAACGATCAAGCGGGAAAAGCCCGATTTAATATTGCTGGACCTGATGATGCCCGATGTCGATGGCTGGGAAGTTTACCGCCAGATGAAAGCCGATCAATCCATCGCAGACATCCCAGTCATCGTGGTCACGGCCAAGGCCCAAAGCATCGACAAGGTGCTTGGCCTGCACATCGCTAAAGTTGAAGATTACGTAACAAAACCGTTCGGCCCACAGGAACTGTTGGAGAGCGTCGAGAAGATTTTTGCTAAGATCGGTTAAATAGTATAATACCCCGGCCATTGTGGTGCCCCGGTAGCTCAATGGATAGAGCAGCAGCCTTCTAAGCTGTTGGTTACAGGTTCGAATCCTGTCCGGGGTGCTGAATACAAGAGATCTACAGCAGGTGCTGTAGATTTTTTGTTGGTAATCTTAACGCCGGATCGAAGGAAAGACCTACCGCAAGGCATCCACTATGCCCCTCCTGTGGCCTATCGTTCGCAAAGCCCTCAGCGACATATGGGAAGAGGCTTTTTACCTGGCCCTGTTCAATATGCTTTGGGTTGCCGGCGCGGTCCCGGGGTTGTTGTTGATCACCTATGGAGTCCAGGGGCCATTCTTGGGCCTGGTTCTGCTGGGGCTGCTGGCCCTGGTGCCCTGGCCGTTCGTGACCTTCGGGCTTTTCCACACGGCCCACGAAATCGACCAGGGCAAAGCAATCGGCCTCAAGACGTTTTTCAGAGGTGGGCGGCAACGGTGGCGGCAGGCATATCTCTGGGGCGGCCTGAACGCGCTGATCGTGGCCGTTTTGCTGGCCAACATCAGATTCTACAGCAGCCCCATTTCACCTCTGGGCAACACCTCCCTGGGGACGATGCTAAGTGCCTTTTTCGCCTCGCTCACCTTGTTGTGGCTGCTGTGGCAACTGATGGTACTGACGATATATCCCCGGCTCGAAACGCCCGGCCTGCGCCTGGCCCTGCGCAATGCCGCCATCTTGATGCTGGCCCAACCGCTGCCCGTCGTCTTTGTCGGTTTCCTGGCCCTCGTCCTGGGCCTGACGGCCTTTGTGGTGCCTCTGCTTGGCTTTTTGAGCAACTTCGCCCTGATCGCCGTCCTGGCCAACCGGGCCACCACCGAAATACTGAACCAGGAGGAAAAGCGACGAGAGGCGCTGAAGAAAAGGGATTCAGACGGCCGCAGATAAAGCGTTGTGGCCCTACTCACTACCCGACACGGGCAGAGAAGCCGGGTTTTTTGTTGTGGTAACGCGCGAGGGGCGGATTGCCAAGGCCCGATTTGAGGGGAACCACCTGATTGACTGACAAAACTGCAACTTAAGTCGGAAACCAATGAATTGGACACGGATAAACGCAGATTTTTCCTTGATCATCCGTGTGAATCTGTGTCAATCCGTGTCCATTATTAGAAATGTCAGTCAATCAGGACAGCCGGTCACATCTGCATTGGGAAAGGAAGGTTATTGTGAGTGAGACCCAGGCCATTCGAGTGGTGCTGGCCGACGACCACGCCGTGGTGCGCAAGGGCATCCGTGAATTTCTGGAAGAGGCGGGGGACATTGAGGTCGTGGCCGAGGCCGTGACCGGGACCGAGGCGGTGGCCCTGACCCTGGAGCACCGGCCCGACGTGGTCGTCCTTGACATCCAGATGCCGGAGTTGAAGGGCTGACCGAGCGCGAGTTGGAGGTGCTGCGCCTGGTCGCCCGGGGGCACACCAATCGGGCCATTGGCCGGGAATTGAACATCAGCGCCCGGACTGTGCAGGGCCACCTGGCCAACATCTTCGGCAAGCTAGGGGTCAACACCCGCACCGAAGCGGTCTTGCTGGCGATGAAACAGGGCTGGCTGACCCTCGACCGCAGGCAAAGGTAGGAGGGTCAAGCCCCTGTCAATGGCTGGCTGATATGCAATCGCTATCAAAGCGGGATGCGCGACTACGTTGCCGCAGTGACGGCCGCTCAGGAGGAGGAGCGCCGGCGGCTGGCCCGGGAACTGCACGACGAGACGGTCCAGTCGCTCGTCGCCCTGGGTCACCGGGTCGAGATGGTCCAGAAAGCCCTGGCCACCGACCCGAAGCGGGCCCGGCAGCGGCTGGCCGAATTGCAGACGCTGGTGGGGGAGGTTCAGGCCGAAGTGCGGCGTTTCAGCCGGGCGCTGCGCCCGCTATACTTGGAGGACCTGGGCTTTGTGCCCGCTTTGGAGATGCTGGCCCAGGAGACGGGTCGGGGGAACCGTCTGCAGGTGTCCATTCAGATCGAGGGCGAGGTGCGCCGCCTGGCCTCTGACCTGGAATTGACGGCTTACCGCATCGTCCAGGAGGGCTTGAATAACGTCGTCCGCCACGCCGGGGCGCGGACGGCCCAGCTGACGGTCGTCTTTACCGCCGGCGAGTTGGTCTTGCGGGTGCGTGACGACGGCTGCGGCTTCGAGCCGCCCCACAACCCGGCCGACCTGGCCCACGCCGGTCACTTCGGGCTGATGGGGGTACGCGAGCGGGCGCTGCTGTTCGGCGGGCGGTTGGAGGTTCGCTCCAGACCGGGGGAGGGGACGACCCTGGAGGTTTGCCTGCCGCTGGGTCAAAAGGATTGACCCCCGTACCGCAACCTATATCCAAAGCTCTTTTGCCCGGCCGCACTTCGGCCAGAGTGAAGATTGCCTCCTTTTCTCTAGCGTCCGAAAAGTCGCCCGGCAGCGTGTCATAGAAAGGGCAGGCAGGGATACACAGGCGGCGGCCAGGCAGCGGCGGCAGGCCCGACTGCGCTCGTCGTCTATCCGTAGACGTATCTCGCGGAATGTGTTTATTTTAGAGGGAGGCCGGAATGCGAAAGATTTTGGCCCCCATATTCAAGCCCGACCGGGCGGCGCTGCGCCGGAAGCCTTCGCCCAGCCAGTAAGTCTCAAACATCACCTTACCCCAGTGCCACATCCGCCCGGAGCGAGGTTGGCCGACCGCCGGATTCGGCTCGGCGTAAAAATCGCCGCTGGCAAAACCGGCCGAACCGCCCCCGGCTTCAATCCAGCAGTAGCCGACCCCATCAAACTCCGCCTGGGGTGGGCTCCCGCCGATTTCGGCGGCGATACGGGCGGCCACGGCCTCGGCCTCGGCGTGGGCAAAGATGCCGGCCTTGGGCAGCGGCAAACCGTTGCTCAAGATGATGGCCGTCACGTCGCCAAGGGCGTAGACATTCTCAAAGCGGGTCTGAAGGGTCCGCTTGTTGACCGGAATCCAACCCGCCTCATTGGCCAATGGCGATTCTTTGACCACCGGCGGCGGGCGGTGGGGCGGCACGGCAGCCAGAAAGTCAAACGGCTCCTGCCGCCCGTTTTGGAAAACCAGGGTCTTCCCGGCGGGGTCAATATGATCCAGGGGCAAATTGGGGTGAAAGCCGATGTTTTTGACGGCCATCATACCGACGACAGCCACGCCCATATCCGGCCCGGCCACCCCCATCGGTTGCGGTTCCGGGGTAAAGACCTTAACCTGGCAACGATTGCGGATACCCTTGCGACGGAGCGCGTCCTCAATCAACATCGCCGCCTCGTAAGGGGCGGCCGGGCACTTGAAGGGCATGGTCGAGACCAGCACGGCCACCCGCCCCCCTTCAAAGCGTTGCAGGGCCGGCCATAGTTCGGCAGCCCCGTCCAGGTCAAAGAAGTTGTGGGCGGTTTCGGCGTAACCGGGCATCGCCTCGGGGGCCAGGTCGGCCCCCAGGGCCACCACCAGGTAATCGTAGGCCAGGTCTTCGCCGTCGGCCCGGACCACGGCCCGATCGGGATCAATCTCCTGCACTTCGGCCTGCATCACCTCGATACCGGGGAGCAGCAGGCGGCGCAAATCTTTGGTGATTTGCTGCGGCTGCCGCCGGCCCACCATCAGCCACAACAGCGAAGGAGTGAAGAGGTACTCGGCCTGTTTGTCCACCACCACGATACGATGCTCCGGGGCCAATCGCTCGCGCAGAGCATTGGCGGTCACAATACCACCCACGCCGCCGCCCAGAATAAGAATTGTTTTACCGGCCATAACCCACTCCTTTCAATAATCAGTGTCAGATTTTGATTGCTGTATTTCTCTCCTGCGGCTGCGCTCAGAACACCACTACTTTGTCAGCCGCCAGCGTCCACTCGCCCAGCACATCCATACTGCCGGGCAGCGCGCTCTCGATCAAATCATCAGGCTCGAACCCGCGAGCCTCGCGGCAATGGTCAATGTTTCCCATCAGAACATAAAACTGGTTCTGCCTGAGACCAGGCTGAGGGAGGCAGCCCGGTTTTTGGAGCCATTGGACGGTACTTAACATAGAATTGCTTCCCCTTTTGTGGGGCCTACCCAGATGGCTCCTTCCGGGGTAGAATGATAGCGCCAACCCCACCCTACCGCCAGGAAGGAGACCATCTCTTATGGTAGTGCAACTATCTTCCGCAGGCAAGTGGTTGACCGTCGCTGTGAGCCAGGTCAAGCACCCGGTCACCTGGCTGGTCGCGCCACCGCCCGTGCCGCTCGAACGGCCCAGCCTGAGCCAGTTAGCCCAACCAGGGGCAAACCTGCCCCGCTTTGTGGCCGAGTGCGCCGTGGCCTGCAAGTATCTGGGCCTGCTGGGGTCGCTGGACTGGGATAACTTCCCCGAACGACCCGCCGACCGGCCCTGGCCTGGCCCCAAACCCCAAGCCCGTGCCCCGTTCGTGGCCGCCTATCTAGTCAAGCTCGACCAACACCTCCGCTATATGACCCACCTCCGCCAGTATCTGGTCGAGCATCCAGCCCTGGTCTGGGTCCTGGGTTTTCCCTTAATGCCCTGCGATGAGTTTTCCTGGGGCTTCGATGTCGAGGCCAATCTGCCTTCCAGCCGCCAGTTCAGTCGGGTCTTGCGCACCCTGGACAACACCGCCTTGCAGTTCCTGCTCGACGCCAGCGTGACCTTGCTCCAAGAGGAACTGCCCGAGGAGGTTTGTTTTGGCCAAACGGTCGCCCTGGACACCAAACACATCCTGGCCTGGGTCAAGGAGAACAATCCCAAAGCCTACCTCAAAGAAAGTGACCGCCTGGACAAAGACCGCCAACCCAAGGGCGACCCCGACTGCCGTAGGCAACGGTAGGAACTAACTGACCCTGTCAACGGTTGCTTGATATGCAATCTAACTTTCTTGTACAGTTGCTACCGCAAGCTGGGCTGCAAACGCAAGCGTAACCGCGCCCCTGACGAGGCTCACGACCCGACCGGTACCCCGACTAAAGACCCGGTCCCGGTGACCAACTTCTCCTCCAGCGACGAGTATTACTGGGGCTATGCCTCCGGCCTCGTCGCCACCAAAGTGCCTCATTGGGGCGAGTTTGTTCTAGCCGAACTGACCCAAACCTTCGACCGCCACGACGTGACCTATTTCTTCCCGTTGATGACGGCCACCGAACGTCGCCTCGGCTTTCGGCCCAGATACGGGGCCTTTGATGCCGCCTTCGACACCTTCTACGTCTATGACTTCTGGCTCTTTGAGCTTTTATGGGGTTTTGTAGCACAAGCTGTTAGCTTGTGCGGGACAAACTAACACGCTCCGCGTGTCCTACATTACCACACAATTCCTCACAGAGCCTGACTTCTTTGATGAGGTCGGGGGCTTCGCCGCCGTCCTCTTCGCCCAACGGGGCG
>JBHHXL010000258.1:0-6891 GCA_046757065.1 Anaerolineae bacterium | reverse complement strand
TGGACACGCTCTCGGCGGGCACGCACCTGATCACCGCCTCGGCCACCGACAGCGGTGGCCTGACCGCCTCGGCCAGCGTCAGCATCACCGTCGAGCCGGACATCATCGCCATCACTCGCGCCCGCTTCCGGCTAAAGAAGGGCGAGTGGCGCGTCCAGGGCACAGGCTCGCTGCCGGGGAAAACGATCACCATCTTCTATCAGGGCAACCAGGTTGGCGACCCGGTGCCGGTGCTGGTAGATGGCACCTGGCAGTTCAGAGTGTCCAACTCGCCGTTAGTCCCCTTACCGGGCGATACCGTTGATGCTGTTTCCAGCGGCGGCGGCACGGATTCGGCCCCTATAGAGGTTGGAAACTAAATAGCTCTTCCTATTGGGTGACTGCCTGCGCCCGCCCGACAGTTCTTCCGTCGGGCGGGCGTAAGGCTGCCGCAAGCCTAACTTGACAATGTCAAGTTGCATATGTACTCTTTTGTGAATACGCCTGACTTTACCCCTCCCCCGCCCTCTCCCCACCGGCGGGGAGAGGGGTTTATACGCACACAGGATCGTAATGGAGAGGTCAATGTTCCTGATCAGATTATCGTTTATCGGGGCGGCGATTGCCGCCCTGAGCTTGCTGGCCTCGAACGCCGCCTTCGCCCACGGGGGGCGCAAGGTCGGCCCGTACGAGCTGAACGTCGGCTTCCTGGTCGAGCCGGCCTACGAGGGGCTGATGAACGGCGTCGAGTTGCGGGTGGACAACGAGGAGACGGGGCAGCCGGTCGAGGGGCTGCAAGAGACTTTGCAGGTGGAAGTGACCCACATCGCCAGCGGGTTTTCGAAGACGATGGACCTGGAGCCAAGCGTGGGCAAGCCAGGCCACTACACCGCCGGGCTGATCCCGACCGCTCCCGGCGAGTACCGTTTTCGCTTCTTCGGAACCATCGAGGGCACCGAGATAGACGAGGTGTTCGAGCCCGGCCCCGACAATTATGCGCTGGTTGAGTCTTCTAAAGGTTTACAAATCCCGGAGCAACTGCTAGAGATGCGCGAGGTGGGCTCCGCCGTCCGGGGGGCGATAGATATGGCGGAGCAGGCCCAGGACAGCGCGGCCACGGCCAACATCCTGGGCATCGCCGGGGTCGTGCTGGGCGCGATCGGCACGGCCACCGGCCTGGGGGCGGTGGTGATGGCCCGGCGGCGGGGGTAGACAGAGAGATAGGACGGTATGCGCAAAAGCCTTAGTCCAAGTGGACGAACCATCCTGCTGGCGGTGATCATCGGCCTGGTGTTCGGGCTGCGAATGCCGCGCATGCCGGTTGTCCTGGCCCACGCCAACGTGGTTCGCTCCGAACCGGCGGAAAACGCCGTCCTGGACGAGCCGCCGTCCGAGGTGGTCATCTGGTTCACCGAGCCGCTGGAGCCGCAGTTCGGCCGGATCGAGGTTCTGGACAGCGAGGGCAAGCGGGTCGACAAGGGCGACAGCGCCGTGACCAGCCAGGACCCGGCGGTGATGTCGGTCAGCCTGTCGCCGCTGGACAAGGGGACCTACGTCGTGGTCTGGACCAACGTCTCGACCGTCGACGGCCACAAGGTGCGAGGCTCGTTCCTGTTCTCCATCGGGGAACCGCTCAGCGCCACCTCGGTGGGGGCTGGCTCCGGCCAGCCGCTGTTCCAATCCCCGCTGGAGCCGGTTCTGCGCTGGTTGACCCTGCTGGCGATGCTGGCCGTGGTGGGCGGGCTGGGCTTCGAGCTGCTGATCGTGCAGCCGATCCTGGCCAGGCTGCGCCCGGCCAAACCCTTCCGCAAGCTGGGGGAACGGCTGGCCTCGCGGGCGCTGAAACTGATCTGGGCGGCGATGGGCCTCTTCCTGGCGGGGTCGATAGGCCAGCTCCTGGTGCAGACGACGGTCACCTACGAGCTGCCCCTGCTCCAGACGCTGGGCCGGCCGCTGCTCACCATTTTGCTGAACACGAGCTGGGGTCTGCTGTTGCTGTGGCGATTGTGCCTGCTGCTGGCGATGCCGGCCGTACTCGACCTGGCCCTGGTCATCCCTGGCGGCAAGGAGGCTCGTGACGGGCAGCCGGCTTTCCTGAACCGGCTCTCCCGCGGGCTGACGCTGGGGGTCGGCGCGGGTATTTTGCTGACGCTGAGCCTGACCAGCCACGCCGCGGCGATGACGAGCCTGCGAGCGGCGGCGGTGTTCAACGATTATCTACACTTGCTGGCGGCCAGTTTCTGGGTGGGCGGCCTGTTCCATTTCGCCCTGGGCGCGCCGCTGCTGGGGGGCAGCCTGTCCAAAGCCAAGCAGCGCGAGTTTTTGGCGGCTCTGGCGCCCCGCTTCTCCATCCTGGCGGCGGTCAGCGTCGGCCTCCTGGCGCTGACCGGGCTGTACAGCAGTTGGGCCCAGGTGACGGTCCTACCGGCGCTCCAGACCCCTTACGGCCTGATGCTGGTTGCCAAGCTGGGCCTGGTGGTCCTGATGCTGGCTCTGGGTGGGCTGAACCTGTTGTGGGTCAGGCCCCGCCTGGGCCGGGAGGATGCCGCCGGGCGCTGGCTGCGGCGGCTGGTGGCCGGGGAGGCGCTCCTGGCCGTCCTGGCCCTGGCCGTGGTCGGGGGGTTGGTCAGCCTGGAACCGGCCCGGCAGGTGGCCTCTCGCGAAGGGCTGGGGCGCGACTTGACCTTCGCGGATACGGTCGAGGGGACCCAGATCAACCTGACAGTTGAGCCGGGGCGGGTGGGCCCGAACCGGTTCCTCATCTCGCTGACGGACCGGCGGGGCAAACCGGTCAACAACGCCTCCGAGGTCAGCCTGCGCCTGGCTTATCTGGAAACCGACCTGGGCGATGAGACGGTCAGCGCAACGCCCGCCGGGGACGGGACCTACCTGGCCGAAGGGGCGTCCCTCAGCCTGGCCGGGCCGTGGCAGGCGGCGCTGACCGTGCGCCGCCCGGACGCGCTCGATGCCCGGACGGCCTTCCGCTTCGAGGTCATTTCCGGGGGAGCGGGGAGTGCGGCCGCCATCGCCCCGGCCCCGCAGATGGGCAACCTCCTGGGGGCGGCGGAACTGGCCCTGTTGGGGCTGGTCCTGCTGGGCCTGAGCCTGCCGTCGGGCCGCTGGCGGACCCGCCGGGGTGGGGCGGTGGCCCTGCCCGGCCTGGGCGCGGCCCTGGCCGGCCTTCTGCTGGCGGTCAACGCCGGCTTCGTTACGCCGGAAGCGGGCGAGACCACCGTCCGGCCCAACTCCGGCCCGCCCGCCGCCGCAGCAGCGGCATCAAATTCCCAGACCGGGGTTCGGGCGGATGGCCTGGCCATCCCTGAGCGCAATCCTTTCCTGCCCGATGCGGACTCACTGGCCACCGGCCAGCGGGTCTTCGAGCAAAGCTGCCCCGCCTGCCACGGCCTGACCGGGCACGGCGATGGCCTCCTGGCCGAAAATATGAGCCCCCCGCCCGCCGACCTGCTGGAGCACATTCCCATCCACCCGGACGCGGAGATGTTCAGCATCATCCGCGATAGCAAACCCGGCTCGCCTATGCCCCCCTTCGGTGATCAATGGAGCGATGAAGAGATCTGGCATCTGATCAACTACCTCAAGGTGTTTGAGGCCGATCAGCGGCTGGCCGACACCTACTACAACCGGGGCGTGACATTTTTTGAGGAGGGCGATAACGAGCGCGCCCTCGAAAACTTCAACGAGGCCATCCAGCTCTCCCCCAACTTTGCCGCCGCCTACAACGACCGGGCGGAGATCCATCGCCGGCGGGGCGAGTATGACCTGGCTATCGCCGACCACAGCCAGGCCATTGAGTTACAACCGAACTACGAATACGCTTACTACAGCCGGGGGCTGACCTACGTCCGGACCGGCGACCTGGAGCAGGCCATCGCCGACTACAACCTTGCCCTCGAGCTGGACCCTGATTATACCTTTGCCTACTACGCCCGCGGGCTGGCTTACGCTGAGATGGGCGACCTGGAGCAGGCGCTGGCTGATTTTGACAAGACGCTTGAATTGTACGCCGGTTACGCCGGCGTTTATCTGGACCGGGGGTTGGCCCACTACGCCCTGGGCCAGCCGGCGCCGGCCATTAGCGACCTGAAACGGTACCTGGAACTGGTGCCGGAGGCCGAAAACCGGGAGGCGGTGGTCAGGCTCCTGTCCCAACTGGAGGGCCGGGCCTCGGCCCCGCCGGAGCCGACCCCGCCCGCCCCGGAGGCCGCGCTCACTCTTGCTGAGCTTCCCGCCGGCTTTGAAGCCATCCCCCCGGCGGAGTTGGGCCTGATACCGGGCACCCCCGTCGATGACGGGGCCGTGATCGAGGGCAGTTTTGCCTTCCTCCAGACCGGGCGCTCCGAATTGGTGTGGGGCTTTACCACCCGGCCCTCGACTGGGGCCGAGCAGGCCGGCGCCGCCCCGGCCCTGACCTACCCCGATGAATTGCTGGCGGCGTTCATCGCCGGGATGACCGGCGCGGAGAATCTGGCCCAGCAGGAACTGCCGGGGCTGGCCGGCCTGGGCCAGTCCTCGGTTGGTCAGACGGTGGCCTTCACCTCGCAGGGCCTGCCGACGCGGGTGGACGCCGCCCGTTTTCGCCAGGGCGACATCGAGGCGTTCATCTTTGTGATGTATGTTGAGGGTGATGCCCCGCAGGCATCGATCGGCGATCTGGCCCGCAAGCTGGACGAGCGGATCGAGCAAACTGCGGTTTCGGAAGCGGTCCCCTAGACATCTTCATCTAGCGAATCTCGACGAAAGATGATGAGTATAAAGAATGAGGACGGGTAGTATGTTCAAATCTGCTATGAAACCCAGGATCATCTATCTTGTTTCTATCGCCATTATTTCTGCCATTATTTTGACCCTTGCTACATCGAATCTGCTCCGCAAGGAGGATGAAACCGGCCCGGTCGAGTCGAGCCAGGTTCAGGCCGAGCCGACCGCTGCGCCCCCGGCGGAGGAGGTGGTCATCACCGAGCCGGGGCCGGAGTATGCAGGCGACCCGGCGGCCAACCACCACAGTTCCAAGTTCCCCGAGGTCGAGCCCGTTTATGAAAAAGTTGTTAGCCAGGGCGTATCCGTGGAATTCACCGTCGAATCTCGCTCTAATATCTCGCCGGTCGAAGCCATTCTCGAGGCCGAATACGTCCTGCTCAAGTTCAACGTCACCGACGCCAGCAGTGGTGCGGCGCTATCCAATCTGGGTCCGTCGGCCTGGATGGACGTTCACCCACAGGCGACGGGGGACGGAAACGACGCCGGGCCGGCCTGCGAGGACAAAGTCCAATTATATCTCCGGGGAACTCTGGGCGCCCGGCCCGATATTGATTTGAACGGCTATTTCATCCTGGCCTTGAACAACGACGGCTCCATCTCGGTCATCGACCCTATGATCGATGTCGGCGGCATGACCCAGCTCTACAAGATGATGATGCTTGCCCGGCCCGGCGAAGACTGGGCGATGAGCCGCGACGACAGGACCCTCCTGGTGACGATGCCCAGGACGGGCCAGGTGGCGGTCGTCGATACCGAGGGCTTCGAAGTGAAAAAGAACCTCGACGTTGGCTCCAATCCGGTGCGCATCGCCTTCCAGCCCGACGAAGCGTACGCCTGGGTCGGCCACGATTCCGTCGTGGAGAGCGAGAGCGGGGTGACGGTCATTGACGCAGCGGAGCTTAGCATCGCGGCTCACATCCCGACCGGCCCCGGCCGTCACGAGCTGGCCTTTTCGGCGGACGGGCGCTTCGCCTATGTGACTAACGACACGGCCGGCACCTTGAGCATCATCGATGCCCGGAAACTTGAAAAGATCAAAGACATTCCCCTGGGGAAACTGCCGGTCGATGTGGCCGTTTCAGCGGCGAGCGGGGCAGTTTATGTGGTTGGCCGGGAAGCGGGCATCATCACCGTGGTGGACGGCCAAACGCATAAAGCCATCACCGAAATCGTTGCCACGCCGGGGCTGAGCGCCGTTCGCTTTACGCCGGATGGGCGCTGGGGCTTCGCCGCCAACCCCCAGGATGGCCGGGTCTACATCTTCGACGCAACCGCCAACCGCATCGCCTATCAGGTAGCCGTCGGCGGAACGCCCGACCAGGTCTCCTTTGGCGACACCTTTGCCTATGTTCGTTCCAAAGAGGCCACCGAAGTGACCGCCATTGCCCTGGCCGACCTCGGCCAGGAGGGGTCGCTACCGGTGGTGACGATTCCCGTCGGGCAGCGCGCCCCGGCCGCGTCTGCCTTCGATTCCGTGGCCGACGCGATGTTCCCTGCCCCCGGTGAAGACGCCCTGTTGATCGCCAACCCCGCCGACGGTCTGATCTATTACTATGTCGAGGGCGCGAGGGCTCCAATGGGCAGCTTCCAGGGCCACGGGCGCGCGCCGAGGGCAATTCAGGTGGTGGACCGCAGCCTGCGCGAGGAAGTGCCCGGCCTTTATACCGGTAAGGTCAGGTTGCCGGCAAGCGGGGAATACCAGGTGGCCTTTCTGCTGGACTCGCCCAGGGTGGTGCATTGCTTTACCTTCACCGCCAAACCAAACCCGGCCCTGGCAAAGAGGCGGGAGGAGGCGCCGCCAACGTTGGAGTTTGTATCCCAGGTGCGGGAAATCAAACCTGATGAAGACCTGAGTTTGCAGTTCACCCTGGCGGACCCGACCACCAACGAGCCGCTGGCCGGGCTTGAGGACGTGCTGGCCCTGGTTACCAATGTATCCAGCAATTGGAACCAACGCCTCGAGGCTACGCCGGTGGAGAACGGTTTGTACGAGGTGACCATCAGCGCGCTTCGCCCCGGCTTGTACAAGGTCTTCTTTGCCGCCCCCTCCCTGCAAGTCAACTATGACGGCTTTCCCGATTACACGTTTCAGGTCAAAGAGGAAACGGCCTCGAAGTAAGCGGTTGTCCAGAA
>JBHHXL010000257.1:0-6896 GCA_046757065.1 Anaerolineae bacterium | reverse complement strand
TGAAGCCTCGACTCCGCAAAACTTGCCCCAAAAGTGAAATACACCCCCCTTTCGCTAATCTCTTGCCAGAGAAAAAGCGGGGTGTTATAATTGAAGAGTTGATTCAGAGATAATTCTACTTTGAATACAGCACCAGTGGTCACCCTCTCTCTTTCCTGAAATAGCCAACGATCTGTACGACACCTATTTCTGGTCATTTTTGGTATCTTTAACCTACGGAAGTCCAAATGACGAGTCCACCCTTTCCAACGCTTCAGGATATTATCTGGGAAGATAGCATTACCATCGTAAAAGCGAGTGACAGTTTCCAATCCTACGCCCAATTTTACAATTACATAGTAGACAACTTGCCTCAAAACTCGCCTGAAACTCGCCGTCGATATGCTGGTCTGATTCAGCGGCGTTTCTTCCCCGGGCAGTCTCTGCACGATCTAGTCCCCAGCGTCTGGCGTAGCTACCACGATGAGGCGATTCTAACGGATGTGATGCGCGTCACTACCCTGGAAGGTGAACCGGCGATTGCCGAGTTTGTGCTGAAGCACATCCTGCCCCAAACGCCAGGCAGCTTATTAAGCCCTGAAGTAGCCAAAACATTTATTCAGGAAACTTATGGTGAGTTTAAACAGAAATCTTACCAACGGTTACTCCTGACCTGTCGCCATCTAAAATTTCTAGGCAAATACAACGGCGACTTGCTTGTCGAAAACTTCAATTCACCCGCGAATGCTTTTCTTATCTTGTTACATGACCGCCTGGCCCCAATCTCCCGCATTGTCCGGCTCAGCGAAATCGTGGAGACTGACTGGTGGCGCTGGCTGGGTATTCGGCAGGTTGAGGACGTGCGCCGCATCCTTCGTCAGGCTGAAATGGCCGGTTTGCTGTCTCGTTATACTAAAGTCGATGAGTTGGAGCAGGTGACCACTCGCTACAGCCGCAACGAGTACTTCGAGCAGGCCAGGCGACTATCGTGATAGAGAACCCGTTTTTTCGAAAAAACGGGTTTCTGAATCAAAATACCCAACACGAAACTCAAGATGACCAAAGACGAACTGTTTACCCTCATTTCTCGGTTTGCCAATAGACCTCTCCCGGCTATGAACGGGCGGCATGTTTATCTCTGGCACGGTCCCTGGGAAATGTTGAAGGAGGCCGTCCCAACAGGCTTATTAGTGTCCCTCGACTTACATTGTTTGGCGGCAACGTTATCCCGGGCGCCACGGACGCGTGATGAGGGCGGACGTCTCCTGCGCCGAGCCATACAAACCAAACTCGATGAACAGCTTGCGTCTGACAGTCAGCAGGTCTTCGTCGTCACCGGCTGCGATTTATTCTCTCGCTATCAAGTATCGCTGAATCCATTTTTTCAACTTGCTTCGGAAAAACGAATGATTATCCTGGTTGTGCCAGTGGCAGAAACCAATTTTCAGCCATCTAGCCCCTTACCCGGTTACGTCGTGCTAGATGCTGCCGCTTCCTTTGATTACTTACACGCTGCCGTTGGTTCGACAGCTACGATTAGCATAGATTGATTCAGAAACCCGTTTTGCAAAGAAACCCGGTTTTTCCAGGTGCAAGGTTACCAAAAACCGGGTTTCTGAATAGATAAGGAAATCCAATGAAGCGCTTACCCCTGCGAGACCTGATCACCCAAAAACCGCAACCAGAGCTAACCCCATCCCTCGTTCCGGCGTTTCAACACAACTCCCGGCAGATGGTGGAAACTTACATTTTCACCGATACCATCCGCGCCTATTTTGACGAGATTTTGGACGCTGTGGCTCGGGGGCATGGTCAGGCTTTCTGGGTACAGGCCGAATACGGTGCTGGTAAAACCCACTTTTTGGTCACGCTGGCTGCACTCCTGGCAGACACCCGGGATGGATTGTGGTCATCGGTCCAGGACGATCAAATTCGATTGGCGCAACGACGGCTAGGCCCTACTCGCCTCTTCCCCGTGGTTTTATCATTGCGAGGTCAGGGGGGCGGAGATACCTACCTGGGGCGCTCGCTCTTGGACGTACTGCTCGAGGAAGGGTTCCACAATGCCCTGGAGGCAACCGGCCTGGCGGCGCAGGTGCAGGTTACCGCCGCCGAGGATATTCTTGAGTGGCTCGAGCACAAGGCCAGCCCCGCCATCCGGGCTGAGGCGGAAACCTTTGTCCAACAACAGACCGGGCAACGTCTGCCCAATTACCGCGACAATGAGGGTATAGAGGCCACTGCTGGCTTGCTACGCGAGTATTTTGCCAGCGCCGGCATTCGCCCCGAGATCGCCGCCGGGATGAAAGCCCGCCTGGGGCATATCTATCGCCAACTCACCGACCCGGCGGGACCGGGTTACAATGGACTCCTGGTGGTGATTGACGAATACGAAGGGTGGGAAAAGAGTCACAATACCCCGCAGGAGTTAAGCCACGATACGGAACTCCTGGAGACGCTGGGCTTCCTCCTGCCCCGCGATTTGGGTTATCAGGTTTACACCATTGTCGCCTCCCAATCGGCGGTACCGGCCAAGTTACAGGGGAGCCAGGCTGGCGACCGGTTCATCAACATCCCCATCCTGGCCCAGAACAATGAGCGAGATTACGACATCATCATCTCACGCCGCGCCCGGGGCCTGGCTGACAGCCGAACACCTGAGATCAACGATCATTACACCTATTACAGCCAACACTTTGCCTTTGCCCAACACCTGAGTGAAGCCGAATTTCGCGACATTTTCCCGTTTCAACCCCGCTGCTTTGAAGTGGTCCGGCGTATTACCGCTCGCGATCTGCCCACAGCCCGATCCGGCTTGCTCGTCTTTTGGCAGGTCGTCAATCAGGCCGATTTATTAAAGAAAACCAGCTTGATTCGCCTGACCGATATGACGTGCAGTTCCCACCTGGTCGAAGATTGTCTCTCCAAGAGTGTCTACAAAGACTCCTATAATGCTTATAAAGCGGCTCTTGAGGCCCTGGACATGTTGGATTTAGAGGAGCCGGAAGACCTGGAATTAGCCCGGGATACTCTGACTACCCTCTACCTCTGGTATCTGGCCTTTATGGAGCAGCCTCGGCGAATGAGCCTGAAAGAGCTGGCCGAGGCCACCCTGACCACCGATGACATTCTGCGGGCCGAAGATACCGTGGCTTATGTCCTGAACAGTATGCAGGTCTTACGCCAGGTAGAGTTTGATAACCAATCGGCGGCTTTTATTCCGGCGGGGGGCGAAGGGCCATCCATCCTGACCACCTTCAATGAACACAAACGCCGGGCGTTGCGCGACCGTTACAAATTGCGTTCGGCCTGGACCAGCAGCCTATTTTTTACGCCCCGAGATACGGGCGGCGCCAGCGGCCTCTTCCACGACTTCACGCCTGACACCCCCCATACCCGCCGCGTTGAATCTCGCCGGATGGAGTACAGCGGTGAGGTCATTGTCACCAGCAGTGCCCGCCTGGACCACGGTTTGGCGCTGCCCAAACAAGATACCCATTTCCGCCTGGTCATTCTGACCGCCTCGGCGGTTCAATCGCTCAAACCGGCTGATTTACAGGACCCGCGCATCGCCGTGGTGCTGCCGGGTGAGATGACCGATGAAGTGCGGGAAGCAGCCGCGGCCTATGTGGCCTGGCACAGTATGTCCGAGGAGTTTGGCGGACAGGCCGGGCGCCAGGCCGAAGAGATTCGTTCCTGGCTGGACGGTCGGAAGCAAAGCATCTACAATGAGCTAACCGCCACCCATCTAAAACTATACCAGGCCGGACAGATTCTGAGCCGGGACAATCTGGGGATTAGCGCCCGGGACGCTTTTGGTCAAGGCGGGGGCAATGACCGCCGGATCGCTTACATCGTCGAGCGCCTGTTGACCGCAGCTTACCCCAACCTGCCCCTCGAAACGGATGGCTTGCGGCGAACGCTCACGCCCAGCGACGCCGGCAAGATTTTCGAGGGATATTTCAACAAAAACGCCCGCACGGCTGAGAGAACGGCCACCCGCAACTATGGGGTGGGCCTGGGGCTGTCTCATCCAGACAAACCCGAGCGCTTTGCCCCGCACCCCCAAGGAGTGGCCGTTTTCAAGCTCATCGAAACAATGCTGGCTGAGCGCCAGGGGAGCGATCTGCCCATCTGGCAA
Source organism: Anaerolineae bacterium (assembly GCA_046757065.1). Classification (GTDB taxonomy): domain Bacteria; phylum Chloroflexota; class Anaerolineae; order 4572-78; family JBHHXL01; genus JBHHXL01. The sequence continues at coordinate 2,776 of JBHHXL010000257.1, read as the reverse complement.
CTGTATGATAAACTGTCTGCGCCACCCTATGGCCTGCCATACGTCATCATCCAGCTTTATCTGCTGGCCTTTGTGCGGCACGCCAGTCCGCGCGTCGATTTGCTCTTGAAAGCCCGCCATAACCTGCGCACCCGCCAGGGCCAACCCTGGCCTCGGGACCGGTTGACGGCCAGCAGCGTGGTTGACCTGGCCTGGAAAGCCGGGCTGGATAAGGATTTCGACGCGCTGGTGCCCAGCACCGGCCCCCAGTGGAATGACGTTCTGCCTTATGCCCGAGAAATCCTGGCCGATTTGAAGGCCACCACCGACCAGGCCGAAGTAGAAACCCAATTTCAGCGCCTCTGCCAGGAATTACAAAAGCTCCAGGGTGAGGCGACCCGGCAGCAGCGCAACCTGGAAGCGTTGGCCGGCGCCTTGAACGCTACCCTCCCCCCGGCCGCAACCACGGCTCTCGAACAGTTGGCCGGCTCAACTCTCGACCCGGCGGATGGCTATGCCGATTTCTACGAACAGGTAGAAAGGACCTTTGCCGGCCCGGAGGCGCTACGAGATACGATGCAAACCTTCACCCGCCTGCGGGAGCTGACCGCCGTCGCCGCCGAGATTAGCAATGCCAGACGCTATCTGGATGAGGTTTCCCTCCGGCCCACCGACCGCGACCTGGCCGCAGATTGCCTGACGATCTCAACCCAGTTAACGCTTGAGAGCCTGGTTGATAATCCGGACACGTGGCAGCGCCTCCGGAACGAATTCGACCGCTTCAAGGGGCGTTATCGCAACGAATACCAGAAACATCACCGGGATTATTACGCGGTTGTGACCCGCTTGCGGGCCTCGCTGGTCGACGTCCCCCACCGGTTGGAGGCGCTGTCGTTGCTCAATGGCATCGAGGGTTTGGGCCCGGCCGTGGGTGAAGACCTGAACGGACGGTTTCAAGATTTGGACGAGCGTCTGCCAGCTTGCGTTGTCACCGAAGTGACGGCGGTCGAGGTAGACCACCAACCCACCTGCCGGGTCTGTGGCCTGCGCCTGACCGACTCGCCCCCCGAGGACGAAGTAACGACCTTTTCGACCGCCCTGGACGACGCCCTGAAGCGCAAAACCCGCCAACTGGCGGCCGAAGCGGTCAGCCGGGTACTGGCCCGATCCGGGCGGGATGACCTGACGACCTTCGTCGAGGCGGTGCAGGCCTCGGACCTGGCCGCCCTGGTGGACGTGATGAGCCCCGACCTGGCCGATTTCATCAACCGCTTGCTGGCCGAGGAATCGATCCTGAACACCGAGGCCGACATCCTGGCCCAACTGGCCCACCAATATCCCAGCCTGGAGGAAAAAGACATTGAGGCTGTCGTGGACCAATTCAGGCAGTTGCTTGAACAGGCGTTTGCCGCAGCCAGGCGGGCCAACCCGGAGAAGAAGACGATCCGGCTGACGTTGCGTTAGGAAGAAGAAACCCGTTTTCTTAAAGAAAACGGGTTCTCGTCTGAATTGCGACGCCTTATGAAGGCTCCTCAGCGCCTGGCGCCCGGACCGTGACGCCAGCCAGCCGGGAGAAATGCTTGCGGTCAAAGGTGTAGGTCACGTTCAGTCTATGATCCAACAGCCAGGCGGCGTTATAAGCGTCAATGAAATCAACATTCTGGTCAACGTACCAGACGACGGCTTGCAGCACCCGGTTGCCATCCACGACCTCAAGGCCGGGCGTATTGAGAATAGCCAGGACCTTTTCCTGAATATCAGCTTTGCTCAGTTGGTAGAATGACTCCAATGTCCAAACAATCTCGGCCATGACCAGACTGTTGGTCATCAACCTCAATTCTCCGGCTGCGGCGCGACGCAACAACCGCTCAACAGCATCCGCCTGGACCGGGACGTCGTTGGTTAAGTAGCGGAGGAACACGTTGGTATCAACGAACGCTCGCTCAGGTTTCATCTTCAGCAGCCTCTTGGGCCCGGGTCCGGCGGACCTGCTGCCGAATGGCGTTAAAATCCTGGGGACCGGCTACCGGCACGCTGCCGCGCAACTCCAGCAAGGTGTGGGTCAGAGGTTGCAGGATCACCTCGTCGCCGCGGCGAACGAAGGCCACCCGGTCTCCTTCCTTCAGCCGCAGCCAACGCCGGATCAGGCGGGGCAACGTAATCTGGCCGCGCCGGCCAACTTTGCTGACGATCATGATTTTATCTCCCATTTGGCCCGCAAGGTGTTTGCCAGTCAATGAGGATTATGCCAGTCAATGCGAGAAATGTCAAGCGATAGGACCCGTTCGATGACCGACCTGCCCGACTTTATCAAAAAATACGCCACCCCCTACGATCCCGCCAGCGACACCTACCGCCGCCCTCCCTTTGCCCAACCGGTCAAGGCGGGCAAAAACAGCCCCATTTACAACGCCCACTCCTACCACACCAAGGTGCCGCCGGAAGGGATCGTGCCCTACCTGGAACATTACACCGACCCCGGCGACCTCATCCTCGACCCCTTTTGCGGCTCCGGCATGACCGGCGTGGCCGCCTTGATGACCGGCCGCCAGGCCATCCTCAACGACCTGTCGCCCGCCGCCGTCCACATCGCCCGCAACTACACCACCCCGGTGGACGTGGCCGCCCTGAAACGAGAATTTGACCGGATTAAGGCCGCGGTCCGGGAGGAGTTTGACTGGCTTTACGGCACCACCTGCGACCGTTGCGGGGGCCCGGCCACCATTCAATACACGATTTGGAGCGACGTATTCGAGTGCGGGCGTTGCGGGGGGGAAATCGTGCTGTGGGATGTGGC
>JBHHXL010000256.1:0-6910 GCA_046757065.1 Anaerolineae bacterium | reverse complement strand
CCCAGCTAACCATTTAACATTTACATCCTCTCTGCTCTGAGGTATAATATTGCAGGTGATGTAGGAAATGGCTGAAGGGTTTTGGCAATGGAGCCTGATCATCTTCAGCTTTCTTCGTGTGAACTTGAAAGCTTCAGCAGCGAGGCTGAATTGGACAAAGTTGTTAGCGCAGATCACACCCTCACTGCCGATGAGACCGCCTTATTAGCAAAGATAGAAGAGCAACTCGGCATCATGGCTGACCTCAGCCGGGCCGATGGCTTGCTTTACGGACCCCTGAATGAGAATCAGGCGGTGGTTCTGGCCCACGCCCGGCCTCACTCCATTGCGCCGGCTTATTTGGAGAGCTTAAAGGGCGTCGTCGTCGACTCCGAGCGGGCGCCGCTGGTGTTGCGAGCCATCTCCAGTGGGCGGCGCGTGCGCGGCAGCCAGAGCAGTCTGGTGGGCGGCGCGCCGTTAATGAAGGAGGTGTTGCCCGTTTACCTGCCCTCGGACGGCGCAAAGGCGATTGGCGTTATCAGCATAGACACCAACATGCTGGAATATGAACGCCACCAACGGCGCAGCGCCGTTTTCCAGCGCGCCCTGTCGCAGTTGCAGGCCTCGCTGCAACAGGGACTGCTGGCAGGCGCTGAAACCCTGTCGCCCTTCGGTGAACACGAGGGTATCTTCGTCGTGGATCGAGAGGGGATCATTCGCTACGCCAGCGGTATCGTCACCAATCTTTACCGGCGGCTGGGGTACGTCGAAAACCTGGTCGGACGCAGCCTGGAAACGCTGGAAACTTTCGATGACAAATTAGCCAAGATGGCCTTGCGCGAGCAGCGATGTTTCGAGCGGGAAACCGAGGAAGGGGGTCGAGTTTGGGTGCGCAAAGCGTTGCCTTTGTTCGGCCAGCCCCCCTGGCGGCAGGCCCTGGGCCGTTTCGTCGATATCACGCCGCAGCCGGATCGCCTCGACGGGGTTGTTTTAGTCGTGCGCGATGCGACCGAAACCCGCCGGAAGGAGCAGGAACTGCGCGTTAAAAGCGCCATGATCCAGGAAGTTCACCACCGGGTCAAGAACAACCTGCAAACGATTGCCGCCTTGCTGCGCATTCAAACTCGCCGCGTCTCGACGCGGGAGGCGAGGGTCGCCCTGGAGGAGGCCACGAATCGCATCCTGAGCGTGGCCGTCATCCACGAGTTCCTGTCGGACCAAACCTCCCGGACCATCAACATCAAGGATGTCAGCCAGCGCATCTTAACCCAACTTGAAGACAGCATCATGAACCCGGAGCAGGAGATCCGGCTGGAGCTGGAGGGGCCGCCGGTGTTATTGCCGGCCCGCCAGGCGACGGCGGCGGCGCTGGTCATCAACGAGTTGGTCCAAAACGCAATGGAGCACGGTTTTGAGGGGCGGAAGTTTGGCACCATTCGGGTTGGCCTTGCGGACCGGGGGGATCAGGTTGTGGTCATAGTTCGGGACGATGGCGAGGGGCTGCCCTCCAACTTTGAACTGTCTGAGGCCAACAGCCTGGGGCTGCAAATTGTGCAAACGCTGGCCAAAGAGGATTTACGAGGAGAATTTGAGCTGCGGGACGAGGGGGGAACCTGTGCGATGGTGACCTTCCCCAAGGCTACGTTTGGAGGTGAGCGAGATTGGAAAGAACACGTCTGATTATCGCCGATGATGAGTCGATTATCCGCATTGACCTGCGGGAGATGCTGACCAGCCTGGGATACCTGGTGGTCGGCGAGGCGGGCGATGGTCGCAGCGCGGTAAACCTGGCCCGCGAATTGCAGCCCGATGTGGTCATTATGGATATCAAAATGCCGGATTTGGACGGCATCGACGCGGCCAAAATCTTGACCGAGGAGCGAATCGCGCCGGTGATCCTGTTAACGGCCTACAGCCAGAAGGAACTGGTCGAGCGGGCCAAAGAGGCCGGCGTGGTGGGCTACCTGGTCAAGCCGTTCCGCGAATCCGATCTTTTGCCGGCCATTGAGGTTGCCCTGGCGCGTTTCAAAGAATTTAAGACCATCAACGAGGAAGCCGATGATCTGCAAAGGGCGTTGGAGACGCGCAAAGTCGTGGACCGGGCCAAGGGCATCTTAATGGACACCCAGGGCCTGACCGAAGCCGAGGCTTTCCGCAAAATCCAGAAGATGAGCATGAACACCCGCAAGCCGATGAAAGAGGTGGCAGAGGCCATCATCCTGGCCCGGCAGGCCAGCCGATGAGAGCCTTGCGTTTGGCTCTGGCGCAAATCAATACCACGGTCGGCGATCTGCGGGGCAACGTCCGCAAGGTTCTGGCCGGCCTGGAGCGGGCGCGCGCTTTGGGGGTTGATGTCATCTTGTTCCCGGAGTTGTGCATCCCCGGCTACCCGCCCGAGGATTTGTTGTTCAAACCCAGCTTTATCGAGGCGAACCGGCAGTGTCTGGCCGAGGCCATCCCTCACACGCGGGGCCTGACCGCCCTGGTTGGGTTTGTCGATGCCGACCGGGACATCTATAACGCGGCGGCGGTGCTGCACGATGGCGCGTTGGCCGGCGTCTATCACAAGGTGTTGCTGCCCAATTACGGCGTCTTCGACGAGGACCGGTATTTCCGGCGCGGCGATGGCATTCAGTTGTTTGATCTGGGCTGCTCCCCGGTCGGGATCAGTATTTGCGAGGACATCTGGTATCCGGCCGGCCCGCCGGAGCAGCAGGCCGCGGCCGGGGCCGAACTGCTGCTCAATATCTCGGCCTCGCCCTATCACGCCGGCAAAATCCGGGAGCGGGAGCGCATGCTGTGTACCCGCGCCGCCGATAACGTGGCCGTGGTGGCCTGCTGCAACCTGGTTGGCGGGCAGGACGAATTGCTGTTCGACGGCAGCAGCCTGATCAGCGACGAACGGGGCCAGGTCCTGGCCCGGGGCAAATCGTTCGAGGAAGACTTCGTGGTGGCCGATGTGGACCTGCGGCGCGTCTTCCGCCAGCGGCTGCGCGATCCGCGCCAGCGCAAGGAGCGGCTGGCCCAGGCCAGAAGCCTGCCGGACCCTAAGACCGTCTCCCTGCCGCCGGTCGCCGAAAGCAAGGATCGCAAACCCGCCCTGGAAGTCTGCCAGCACGACCTCCTGGAACCGCTGGCCGAGGTTTACCAGGCCCTGGTCCTGGGCACCCGCGATTACGTGCGGAAGAACGGCTTCCAGGGCGTGCTGGTCGGCCTGTCCGGCGGGATCGATTCCTCGCTGGTGGCCTGTCTGGCCGTCGATGCGCTGGGGCCGGAAAACGTGGTCGGCGTGTCGATGCCCTCTCGCTATTCCTCCGACCATAGCCGGAGCGACGCCCGGCAACTGGCCGAGAACCTGGGCATCCGGTACGAAACGGTCCCGGTTGAACCGGCCTTCACGGCCTATCTGGAGATGCTGGCCCCGTTCTTCAGCGACACGGAGGCCAACGAAGCCGAGGAAAATCTGCAAAGCCGGGCGCGGGGCAATGTCTTGATGGCCTTGAGCAACAAGTTCGGCTGGCTGGTGCTGACCACCGGCAACAAAAGCGAGATGGCCGTCGGTTACGCCACGCTCTACGGCGATATGGCCGGCGGGTTCGCCGTCATCAAGGATGTGCCCAAGACGCTGGTCTACGCTCTGTGCGAATATCGAAACCGGGCGGTCGGCCCCGACATTCCCCAAAACGTGCTCGATAAGCCGCCCTCGGCCGAACTGCGCCCCGACCAGTTCGACACGGACTCCTTGCCGCCCTACGATGTGCTGGACGCTATCCTCAAGGCCTACATCGAGGACGACAGCGATTTCGATGAGATTCTATCCCTGGGGGTTGATGCCGAAACCGCGCGCCGGGTGATCCGGATGGTGGACCGCAACGAGTACAAGCGCCGCCAGGCCCCGCCCGGGGTCAAAATCACCAGCAAGGCATTTGGCAAGGACCGGCGCTTGCCGATTACGAACAAGTACCAGGCCTCGAGCGGTTAACCTTCTTGATGGGACTTTTTTAGCGAATGGCTGCACTGTCTGCCTCCGAAATCGACCCGCTCCGGGCCGAACTCGACCGCAAATCGGCCCAATTGGCGGCGATGCGCGAGATCAGCCGGGCCATCGCCGAGGCCTGGGACCTGGACACCACCCTGGACCTGATCACCCGCCGCGCTACTGAGGTCATGGGCGTCGACTCTTGCTCCATTTATCTGTACGATGAAGCGGGCGAGAAGCTGGTCCTGGCCGCCTCGACCGGCCTGAACCAGGCCGGGATCGGGCAGGTCTATCTGCCGGCTGGGGCCGGTCTAACAGGCTGGGCCGCGCAGCACCGCCAGGTCGTCGTCAGCGCGGATGCCACCAACGACCCCCGCTTTTACCGGGTCATTGGTTCCGGGGAGAGCCGGTTTGCGACGCTGATGGCGATGCCCCTGGTCAGCCGCGATAAGGTGATCGGCGCGGCCAATGTGCAAACGGCCACGCCGCACAACTTCGGCCAGGATAAGATCGAGCTTTTTAGCCTCATCACCGATCTGGCAGCCACGGCCCTGGAGAAGGCGCAACTGGTTCACGCTGCCGTGGTCCGAGAGATGCACCACCGGGTCAAGAACAACCTGCAAACGATTGCAATGTTGTTGCGCCTCCAGGTGGCCCAAAGCGATCAGTTGACGCCGCAGGACATTCTGCACGAGACCATCAACCGGGTGCTGAGCATCGCCGCCGTCCACGAGATTTTGTCCGAGGAGGAGCATACCCAGGTCGGGCTGAAAGAGCTGGTCGAGCGGGTGGCTCGCACGGTTACGGCCAGTATGACGGTGGCCGGCGCGGTTTCGGTGGTGGTGTCGGGAGAAGACGTCAGGCTCTCTTCACAGCCGGCAACCAGCCTGGCCTTGATCGCCAATGAACTTTTGCAAAACGCGCTGGAGCACGGCCTGGCCGGTCAGAAGGCAAGCCGGGTAGAGATCCATCTCGCCGCCGGGTCTCAAATGCTCTGTTTGACCGTAACGGACAATGGGCGCGGGCTCCCCGCCGATTTTAACCTGGAGCGGGATTGTAATCTGGGGCTTGAAATTGTGCAGACGATGGTCCGGGAGGATATGAAGGGGGCCTTCACCCTCGGCCCGGCCTCCGGCAGAGGAACCCTGGCCAGAGTGGAAGTGCCTCTGCGGGGATTGGGGGTTGGGATTTCATAATGAGTGAAAGAACATCCGCTCCACTGAGAATTATGATCGCCGATGACGAAGCCGTCATCCGCATGGGGCTGAAGGTTATGGCGCAGTCTCTGGGATATAGGGTTGTGGCTACGGCCAGCGATGGGGCGGATGCCCTGGAAACTGCCCTGCGGGTCAGGCCCGACTTGCTGCTGCTGGACATCAAAATGCCGGAAATGGATGGCCTGGCGGTAGCGGAGCATCTGGCGGCCAAAGCGCCTCTGCCAATTGTGATGCTGACAGCTTTCAGCCAAAAAGCCCTGGTCGAGCGGGCGGTCAACGCCTCGGTCATGGGCTATCTGGTCAAACCGGTCAAGGAAGAAACGCTGGGGCCGACCATTGAGCTGGCTCTCAACCGGTTCGAGGTGGCCCGCGCGGTTGCAGCGCAGGCCACCTCGCTGAAAGAGCAACTGGAAACGCGAGCGCAGGTTGACGCGGCCAAAAGCCTGTTAATGGACCACGGCCTCAGTGAGAATGAAGCGTATCATCGCTTGCAGGCCGCTGCCCGCAAACGCCGCGTCTCTTTGCGGCAGATCGCCGAGCGGGTCATCGCTGCCCGGGGCTGGATAGACCCGGAAGATTTCTAGGCCCGGAACCTCTGGCTCTGCGGTTTCTATTTGCGGCCCTCAAACCCCGTGCACTATAATAGCCCGGAATCTTACAACCTGGAGATTGCCCCTTGAAATTGTCAATCATCATTCCGGTCTACAACGAAGCGGAGACGCTGGCCGAAATCATTCGACGGGTGAAAGCGGTCAGGGTTGAGGTCCCGGTTGGCTTCAGCCTGAACGGCGATCATCCCAGAACGGTGGTGATGGAAAAGGAGATCGTGGTCGTTGATGACGGCTCCGTCGATGGTTCCAGGGAGATCATTCGCGCCGCGGCCGAAGCCGGGGATGTGGTGGCTTACTACCACGAGCGGAACCGGGGCAAGGGCGCGGCGGTTCGCACCGCTTTCGCCAACGCCAGCGGCGATGTATTCGTGATCCAGGATGCCGATCTGGAGTACGATCCGCGCGAGTACGCCGTTTTGCTCCAGCCCATCCTGGAAGACCGGGCCACGGTGGTCTACGGCTCCCGCTTCCGGGGCGGGCCGACCAAGGCCATGTTCTTCAGCCATATGCTGGGCAACAAATTTCTGACCTTTGTCACCAACCTGCTGTACGACACGATCATCACCGATATGGAGACCTGCTACAAGTGCTTCCGGGCCGATGTGATCAAGGACCTGCCCCTCAAGGCGCGCGGTTTTGAATTCGAGCCTGAGTTCACGGCCAGGGTCCTCAAGCGCGGCCACCGCATCTACGAGGTGCCGATTTCGTACACCGGCCGCGAGTTCGAGGAGGGCAAGAAGCTCAACCCCTGGCGCGAGGGTCCGCTGGCCCTGTGGACGTTGATCAAGTACCGGTTTGTGGATTAGACGTTACCCCTCCCTAGGTCCCCCCGCTGGGGCTGATAAGGGTAGGTATTTTCAAATGGCGGCCACTCAAGCCCGAAGAGCGCCCGGAAATGAAGTTTCCGGGCTACAAGCAGCGCCGGATCAATCCGGCTTAGAGGTATTTCTAGCCCCTTTCAAGGGGCGCTGCTTCGTACACTAAACGCATTCTGAAATTTCCGTAGCTGGCGCATCCCTATGCGGCAGCGGTCGGCATAAGGATGCCGGCCTACGAAATTTTAGCGTGCGCCTGGTATAGCTCGGCGAATTTGCGGAGCACCGGGCGGCCCTGGCGTGAAGCCT
>JBHHXL010000255.1:0-6914 GCA_046757065.1 Anaerolineae bacterium | reverse complement strand
GCCACGTTGCCGGTGTCCGGGGGCGTGCTGCCCGACCCGTCGCTGCTGCTGCTGTTGGGCGGCGCGCTATCGCTGGGCCTTGGCCTGTATAGTCGCCGGAAAAGATAGCCCATCAGAGACTCCTCCTTGTCTCTTGTAGCAGGTATCCTTGCAATATGGATACCACAAAGGCCCTCATCATCACGATGAGGGCCTTTCTTTGATGGTCCTTGCCGGGTCTGTCCAAGATTTGAGGGCAGACGGGGGGCTACGTCACAAATCGATAGCCGAAGCCCCGTTCGGTGATGAGGTGCTGCGGATGTTCCGGGTCCGGCTCTATTTTTTGGCGGAGGTGCCACACGTAGCGGCGGATATAGCCGGTGTCGTCGGCATACTCCGGGCCCCAGGCGGCCGTCACCAGTTGCTCCTGGCTGAAAACGACGCCGGGGCGGCTCATCAACACTTCCAGCAGGCGGTACTCGGTTGGAGTCAGATTCAGCGGCTCGCCATTAAGGGTCACCAGATGCCGGGCCCGGTCCAACCGAAACGGGCCGCAGACCAGAACATCGCCGGGCGAGGCGTTGCTATCGGCCTGGACCGTACGGCGCAGCACGGCCTGGATGCGCGCGGTCAATTCGGGGAAGCTGAAGGGTTTGGGCACATAGTCGTCCGCGCCCAGACGGAAGCCCTCCAGGCGGTCAGGCTCGTCCCCTTTGGCGGTCAGGAAGATGATCGGCACCTGGGTCATTTCCCGGATGCGACGGCAGGTTTCCCAACCATCCATGCGGGGCATCATCACATCCAGCAAGATCAGGTCCGGCCGGTTATCGAACAATACTTTCAACCCGGTCTGACCGCTTTCGGCGTGTAAGACCTCAAAGCCGGCGTCATCCAGGTATTGGCCTAGCAATCGATGCAGCGACGGGTCATCGTCAATCAATAAGATCCGACTCATCTCAGGCATCCTCGGGACAGCAACGAGGGAGACTCAAATAAAAGGTGGCTCCCCGGCCGGGTATACCTTCGCTTTCAACCCAAATGCGTCCCTGTTGGGCCTCAATCAACTTGCGGCAGAAATAGAGACCCAGGCCGTGACCATACACTTCCCGGTCGGCGGCGTTATTGGCCCGGTAGAAGCGTTCAAACAGGTGGGTTTGTTCGGTCGGAGGGATGCCGATGCCCTGGTCGCTGACGGCCAGGATAATGCCTTGCCAGTCGTTGTGAACACTGACCCGAATTTCTCCCCCCGCCGGCGAATATTTGACCGCGTTGTCCACCAGGTTGACCACCACGTCGGCCAGGTGCGTTTCGTCTACCCAGGCCGGCGGCAGGTCCGGGGAGACATCGACGACCAAATTGTGCGAGCTGTATGCCGGCAAGCGACCTTTCAACAACTGATCCAGAAAGGGGTGCAAGGGCAGCGGCCCCGGATTGGGGGTCAGGCGACCGGCTTCCAATAAGGAAATATCCAGAATATTTTGCACCAGCCTGGTCAGCCGGATGCTTTCATCACGCAGAATGTCCAGTGCCTCCCGGCGGGCGGGGGAAAGCGCCGCCCGCTCGCGGGCAATCAACTCAATGCCGCCGTTGATGTTGGTCAACGGCGCCCGTAATTCGTGCGAAACCAGGGAGACAAAGTCAGACTTCAACGTATCCAGCGCTTTCAATTTGGCGTTAGCCCGGGCCAGGGCCGAGTTCTTTTCGGCCAGTTCACCCGTCCGTTCGGCCACCCGCCGTTCCAGGTCACTGTTTAACTGGCTGATTTCGGTGTTGGCCCGTTCCAGTCGAGCCTGATTCCGCCTGGCCCAACCTAACACCCACCACACTACCAGCGGGCCGACAACGCCGAAAATCATTACCTCCATTACAAAATTGAAGGTTACTCCATTCTTTTTCTCCAAAACATGCTCAATGATCTCATAGCCCGAGGCCAGCGAAAAGAGGAACAAAGGTAAGACCCACTGGGCAATCTTTATTCGTTGGACCAACGAACCCCCCCAGAACATTGTCCCCATCATTTCTCTCCAGATCGTCATATTTCTTATCATACATTATATCCCTGCTTGCCACCTTAAATCAAGCACTTGCCCCGGTTTTTGACACAATTGAGACAGTGATCGAACCGGGTTGAGACATTGGTATGATAGGATGAGGTCATCCGAAAGCAATGGAGCGGCGATGCCTTTCTTGCCGTCTCCAAAATCATGGAGGGAGTTATGAAATACTCAACCCTTGCGAAGATTGTCTTAATAGGAGGATTGGTTTTGGCCCTGGCTGCTTGTGGTGGGCAGGCCACGCCGGAACCGGCCCAGGAAGTCTTCCAGCCCACGCAGGCCCCGGCCACCCAGCCGCCGGCCGCCACCGAAGCCCCGGCAGAGGTCGAAGCTCCGGCCGCCACCGAAGCCCCAGCGGAAGCTGAAGCCCCGGCGGAGCCTGAAGTTCCGGAGGTGGAGCTATTCGGCGATCCTATTCGAGGGGGGGTGCTGTACGACAAATGGTGGCCGCCGCTGGGACTGGACACGCCCGCCGGGGACCACCCTCTGTGGGCCACGCAATCAACCAACGCCCGCAGTGGGGCCGACACCTGGCGCTGCAAGGAATGTCACGGTTGGGACTATAAGGGCGCGGACGGCGCTTACGGCTCCGGCTCCCACTTCACCGGCTTTGCGGGCGTCCTCAGCGCCGTTGATAAAGGACCTGGCTACGTGTTGGGCGCGCTTCAGGGAGAAACCGACCCGGACCACGACTTCTCGACGGTGATGGACGAGCAGGCTCTGACAGACCTGGCCCTGTTTATCCTCGAAGAGACGATGGACTACGACCCGTTCGTTGGCCCGGACAAGATGGCCCTCGGCGGCGACCTGGCTCTGGGTGAGGAGCTGTTCCAGGACTGCGCCGATTGCCACGGCCCCCAGGGCACGGCCATCAATTTCAAAAACGTGGCCGAGCCTGAATACGTTGGCGGGCTGGCCCAGGATAACCCCTGGGAATTCCTGCATAAGCTGCGCTTCGGCCAGCCCACCGAACCCGATATGCCCTCCGCCGTTGATATTGGCTGGAGCGAGGACGAGCAGCTTGCGGTGCTGGCTTACGCCCAAAGCCTGCCGGCTCTCAGCCCCGTTTCCGAAGGCGGCCTGCTCTACGACAAGTGGTGGAAAGCCCTGGGCGCGGAGGAACCGGAGGGAGACCAGCCGTTGTGGGCCACCCAATCCAGCAACGCCCGCAGCGGGGCCGATACCTGGCGCTGCAAGGAATGTCACGGCTGGGACTACCGGGGCGCGGACGGCGCTTACGGCTCCGGCTCCCACTTCACCGGCTTCACCGGCGTCCTTGGGGCTGCTTCGATGTCAACCGAGGAGCTTTCAGGCTGGCTGAACGGCGCGGCCAATCCCGACCACGATTTCTCGGCCTACCTGGACGACGAGCAAATCAACCGGCTGGTAACTTTTATGCAAGAGGGCCTGGTGGATATATCGCTTTACATCAATGACGACAAGACCGTCAACGGCGACCCGCAACACGGCCAGACGCTGTATAACGCCGCCTGCAAGCGCTGCCACGGCGAGACCGGCGTGGGCGAGGCGTTTGTCCTCAGCATCCTGGCCAACGATAATCCCTGGGAGGTTTTCCACAAAATCTCCAACGGCCAGCCGGGCGAACATATGCCCGCCGGGGTGAACTTCGGTTGGAGCCCGCAAGACATCGCCGATCTGCTGTCTTATGCCCAGACCTTGCCGGTGGAGTGAGAATTGGGAGATTAGGAGATTAGGAGGTTAGGAGATGGAGATTAGGAGATTGGTTCAACGATGACGGTCTATTTTACTAGCGACCAATCTCCAATCTCCCCATCTCGACCCAGCGGAGTGTGATCGATGAAACCAAACCCGATCCTGGCAATCCAGTACGGGCTTATCATCCTCGTTGTCGTCACCATCGTTGGCCTGGTGAGTCTGCTTGGGCCCCCGAGGCAGGCCAACGCCCTGCCCGAATACGCTATCCGCACCGGCGAGCCGTGCGCCACCTGCCACGTCTCGCCCGGCGGCGGCGGGCCGCGCACCCTGCGAGGTTTGCTGTGGGCTGCGCGGGGCCGCCCCGACCAGGTGCCTATCCTGCCCAACATCCTCATCGCCCCCGGCGTGAGTGATGGCGCTGAATTGTACGACATCGCCTGCGCTGCCTGCCACGGGCACAAAGGCGAAGGACTCTTCGGCACCGCCCTGGCCGGCACCGCCCTGCGCGAGTCCAAAATTCGCTCGAACACGTTGCGCGGGCGTCAACGGAGCGGTATGCCCGCCTTTGAAGGCCAGTTCACCGCCGAACAGCTCGACGCCCTGGTGGTCTACGTGGCCGATCTGGCCGCCGGGGTGGTGGAGCCGCCGCCGGAGACCTACCCCCTGCCGCCCGGCCAACTGACCTGCTCTGCCGGGGTTGAGTTGCCGGACGGCGTCTCTCCTCCGGCCCGGCCTGCCTGCGGAGGAAACTGATATGAGCGATCCACTCACCCGCCGCCAATTTCTCAAGTTGACCGCCATTGCCGGGGGCTCGGCGGCCGTGATAGGCGGCTTACAGGCCGTGTTAGACCCTAGCTTTAGCCTGGACGCTGCCGAGTTGGGCGTGCTGACGACTTCCGTTGATGACCATATTGTTCCTTCTGTCTGTTTGTTGTGTCCATCGGGCTGCGGAGTGCTGGCCCGCGTGGCCGACGGGCGGCTCGTCAAACTTGAGGGCAACCCGATGCACCCCATCAACACCGGCGCGCTGTGCCCTAAGGGGCAGGCCGCCCCCGAACTCCTTTACAACCCCGACCGGCTGACCGGCCCTTTGCGGCGGGCCGGAGAGCGGGGTAGCGGCCAGTGGCAGCCCATCACCTGGGATGAAGCGGTCCAAACCGTGGCCCAAAAGCTGGCCGATCTGCGGGCGGGCGGCCATCCGGAGCAGGCCGCGTTCCTGTACGGCGAAACGCGCGGCCAGATGCGGCCCCTCATCGAGCGCTTCATGCAGGCCATCGGCTCGCCCAACGCCATCTCGCACGATAGTTTGAATGTCGAAGCGGCCAGGCTGGCCCTCTACTACACCCAGGGCGTCTACGACCTGCCCGCTTACGATCTGGAAAACAGCCATTACGTCCTCAGCTTTGGAGCCAGTTTGCTGGAGGCGGGCCGCGGCCCGCAGCGGACGATCGCCGGTTATTCGTTTCTGCGCCGGGGCCGCTCCGACCGGGGCAAGGTGGTCATCATCGATCCCCGGCAGGGCATTAGCGGGGCCAAAGCCGATGAGTGGGTGCCCATCGCCCCCGGCAGCGACGGCGCGCTGGCCCTGGGGATGGCCAATGTTATTATCCGCTCCGGATTGGTCGATTCTGACTTTATCCACAACTACAGCTTCGGCTTTGAGGATTTCAAGGACGGTCAGGGCCGGCAGCACAAAGGCTTCAAGAATTTTGTTCTGGAAAACTACGATCCGGCCCGCGTGGAGCAGATCACCGGCGTCCCGGCCACCACCATCTCCCGCCTGGCCGGTGAGTTTGCCGGGAATCTGCCGGCGGTAGCCATTTTGCCTGGCAAGGGCGGTTTGCTCAATGGCAGCATCAACGGCCTGTACGCGGCGATGGCCGTCCATATGCTCAACGCCCTGGTCGGCAGCATCGACCGGCCGGGTGGCGTGCTGACCCAACGCTACTTCCCCTGCGCCGCCTGGCCGGATCTCCCGGCAGACCCCGTTGCCGAGCAGGGCCGCGCCGCCGAACGCCTGGATGGGGCCGGAACCCGCTTTCCCCTGGCCCGGCACGCCTACCAGGCCGTGGCCGACCGCATCCAGGCCGGCTACCCCGTAGAGGCGCTCTTCCTGTACGACGCCAACCCGGTTTACGAGGCCCCCGGCGGGTTCCGGTTTGTGGAAGCCTTTCAAAAGGTGCCCTTCATCGTCTCCTTTAGCTCGTTTATGGACGAAACGGCCGAATATGCCGACCTGGTTCTGCCTGAACCGACCTTCCTGGAACGCTGGCAGGATGACGCCATCGAAGGGCTGGGCTACCCCGGCGTGGGGCTGCGCCAGCCGGTGATCGAACCCCTGCACGATACAATGAACACCGGCGACTTTTTGTTGCGCGTCGCTCAGGCCCTGGACGATCCCGTCGCCGGAGCCTTTCCCTGGTCCAGCTTCGAGGACCTGTTGCAAGACCGGCTGCAAAACATCGGTACGGATTGGCAAACGCTCAAGGAGCTGGGCGTGTGGATCACCCCCGGCTATCGCTTTGCCCGGCGCGGCAGCGAAAAGTGGGTGTCTGAAGTGGTCGGTCGTGACCGCGTTTCGTCTCCGCGCGACGGCCGGTTCGACTTTTTCAGCCGGGAATTGAGTTGCGCCCTCGGCGACCTGGGTAAGGAAGAGTTGCAGGCATTGGGTCTCAGCAAAACGGGCGACGCCGTCTTCTTACCCCACCACGAAGAAATCACTTACACCGGGGACCCGGCCGAATATCCCTTTCTTCTCAACGTCATCACCCTGATGAGCCTGGGGCCTTACAGCGCCGCGGCCAATATACCCTCGCTGCAAGAAATCAGCGGCATGACCGTGGGTGAAATGTGGGATAGCTGGCTGGAGATGAACCCGGAAACCGCCGCGGAGCGTCGCCTGGGCGACGGCGATCCGGTCTGGGTTGAAAGCCCGTTTGGCCGGGCGCGAACCAGGGTGCGGCTGGTCAAGGGTCTCCGCCCGGACGTCGTCAACCTGCCCCACAACCAGGGCCACACCGCCGTCGGGCGCTGGGCCAGGAACCGGGGCGTCAACGGCCTGGCCTTGCTCAACCCGGCCAGCGAGCCGGCGACCGGCCTGGCCTGCTTTACCAATACGCGGGTGAAGGTCTATCGGGCTTGAGGTGTCGCGTGTCAAGTGTCAAGTGCTATGCGACACGCGACACCTGACACCTGACACCTGAC
>JBHHXL010000254.1:0-6955 GCA_046757065.1 Anaerolineae bacterium | reverse complement strand
GAGGAACTGTATTTCTTCCGTCTGGCCCTCTATCACGAGGATATGCACACCGAGACGCTGACCCACATCCGGCAGACGCTGGCTTATCCCCGTCCGAATCTATCGGATGCCCAGCTGAGAAGGCCGCAAAAAGAACTCCCCTCCAAATATTTTTGGCTCTGTGAGGAGATGTTTTCGTTTCGCAAAAAGCGTCGGAAACGCTCAACCAAGCTGGTTTCTTTGCCAGGATAGACCATCTTACTGGCCACTTGGCCTAGCTGCACGTTCTGACTGCCAATAATGCCGGTAATCAGATAGGCCAATGTGACCCGGTTTTCTTCTCGCATCCCTGGCACAAACTTGTTGATCAGGCGGGCTACTGTCTTGAATAGTCGAACTTCATTGCTCATTGTTGACCCCCTTGAGTGTCTTTTGACTAAGATTAGGAGGTCTCCATTCTCCTTGTCAAATCAGGGGGGTATATGTTAGTGAAAATTTGGACGCACCCGTGGTTCAGGTTATCGTCGCATAACCTTAAACATCAACCATTTGCTCAGGCCTTGGCCCTGCCCCCGCTCGGCAGCAACGCGGAAAAGCGGCCAAACAGGCCGGCGATCTCGCCTTTTTGCCAGGCGACGAGCAGCGGTACGGCGTTGAAAATCGAGGAGTAGGTGCCGCTCAGCAGGCCGATCAGCAGCACGGCGATGAACTGCTTGGTCGTGGCCCCGCCGAAGAACAGGATGGCGATCAAAACGAAGATGGCGTTCAACTGCGTGGCCAGGGAGCGGTGCAACGTCTCCAGCAGGCTGCGGTTGACGATGGTCTCGTAATCCTCGCCCTTGTAACGCGGCAGGTTCTCCCGCACCCGGTCGAAGACGACAATGCTATCCTGCACCGAGAAACCGATGACGGTTAAGATCGCCGTCAGGAACAGGGTGTCAACCTCCCACCCCAAAACCAAGCCGGCCACGGAAAACAGACCGGCGGTGACCAGCACGTCGTGCACTTCGGCGGCAATGGCGCTGATCCCGTAACGCACGGCGTGGGTTACGGCCCGAAAGGCCAGCCAGATGAAGAAGAGGATGGCAATCGAGGCCGCCAAGACGGCGATGGACGCGGCCCGGGTCACTTCCCGGCCGATGATGGGGCCGACCGATTCGAAGCGCAACTCCTCAAACGGGCCAATCTCCCGGGCCAGGCTATCGCCGATGGCAACCTTCTCATCCTCGTCCAGCGTCCGGGTGCGAATGATGGCGGTTTGATCGTTGTTGGTGGTTTGCACGGTGACGTCTGCGTGGCCGGCAGCGGTGAAAACACGGCGCACAGTTTCGGGCTGAATGGGCTGCTCAAAGCCGATCTCCCAAAAAGCGCCGCCGGTGAAATCGATGCCGAATTTGAGCGGCGTGCCGATCTGGTAGGTCGAGTACCCCATCGCCGCCAACCCCAGCAGAATGACGACCGTGGAAAAGGCGAAGTAAATTTTGCGGTAGCGAACCAGGTTGAAGGCATTGCGCACCCAACCCGGCGCGGTCCCGGCCGTCCCCCCCGGCCTGACGCCTAACAGGAACGGGCTATTCATCAGGGTATCGCCCATTAAGGCAAACACAAAGCGGACAAAGGTGCGGGTAACCGTGATGGCGGTGAAGATGTTGATCACCACCCCCAGGGCCAGGGTCACGGCAAAACCCTTGACGATGCTGGCCCCAAAGTTGGAACCAAACCAGAACAGGATGGCGCAGGTGATGAGCGTGCTCAAGTTCGAGTCGCGGATCGAAGTCCAGGCCCGGCTGAAACCGGCCTCGGTCGAGTATCTCAGGCTCTTTCCGGCGCGCAGTTCTTCCTTCAGCCGCTCAAAGACCAGAATGTTGGCGTCAACCGCCATCCCGGTGGAGAGGATGAAGCCGGTGATGGCCGGCAGGGTCAACGTAACCGGCAGCAGCTTGTAAACCGCAAAGTTGATGCCCACGTAAATCACCAGGGCCAGCACCGCCAGAAAACCGGGCAAGCGGTAATAGATCAGCATAAACAGGAAAACCACGATCAGGCCGATGATCCCGGCCCGGATGCTCTTCTGGACCGAATCTTGCCCCAGCGTCGGGCCGATGGTGCGGTTCTCGACGACCTTGAGCGGCAGCGGCAAGGCCCCGTAGCGCAGCTTGATCACGATGTCCTGGGCCTCTTCGACGTCGAACTGGCCGGTGATCCGGCCCTCGCGCCCGATTTGCGACTGGATGGCCGGGGCCGACAGCACCTCGCCATCCAGAACGATAGCCAGAATATCGCCGATGTGCTCGCGGGTGTAGCGGCTGAAAATATCGCCCCCTTCCTCGGTCAGTCGAAAGGCGATGTAGGGCACATTGGTATTTGGGTCGGTGGCCACGTTGGCGTCTTCCAGATGCGCGCCGGTCATGACCGTGTCGAAAACGCGGCCGGGAAAGGCCAGCGCTGTATCCGACAAGATGGCGCTGCCCTCCAGCCGGACGGCCTCGCTGGTGGCGATGCGGTCCCCCTGAAAGAGGCGCGTTTGCAGCGCCTCGACGAATTCCAGACGGCCCGTTTCGCGCAGGGTGGCGATGGCCCGTTCGGGATCGGAGATGCCGGGCAATTCGACCACGATGCGCCGCTCGCCCTGCACCTGAACCAGCGGCTCCACCACACCTAACCCGCCGCTAACCCGGTTTTCAATGACGCGCCGGACGCCTTCCATCGTGTCGCCGGTAATTTCAATGGGTTCGCCGGTAGACTCATCGAAGATTTGCTCCGCTTCCAGCACCACCTGAGTGCCGCCTTCCAGGTCCAGGCCGCGATGCACCATAATGCTGCGTTGCTGATCGCCCTGCCAGAACAGCAAATCGGCCCACCACGGCGGCGGCCCAGCCGATAAATCATCGCTCTGGGGGAAGTTGTACTCCAGGGTATTGAAATCAACCACGGCCACAAACGCGGCCAACAACAAAATGAGCACCAATAGAATGATGTTACGCTGCGACATAATGACTCCGATTCATCGGCTG
This sequence comes from Anaerolineae bacterium, assembly GCA_046757065.1. Lineage (GTDB taxonomy): Bacteria > Chloroflexota > Anaerolineae > 4572-78 > JBHHXL01 > JBHHXL01. The sequence goes on along the minus strand of JBHHXL010000254.1, from coordinate 3,962 downwards.
TTCAGAAATAGAGCGAGCCTGCCAATGCCGCCCGCTCCGGTCGATTATAGTCCCCGCCCAAAAGGGTGTCAAATGCGTACAAAAGTGGGCCGCGCCGCCTCTTCAATTTAGGGCAGGCCCTCGAAAGTGGTATAATAGGCAGGACTTCGCCCCAGAGGGAGGCAGGTTCTTCCATGAAGCACATCCTTACCCTACTGATGATGGCAGTGTTGCTGGCCGCCTGTGGCCGCGCGCCGTCGGCTCCGGCGGGCCGGCGGGTGGTGCTGGCTCCGGGCCCTACCACCCAGCGCCCCGCCGCCAACGCGTCCCTCGAACCAACGCCCACAAACACCCTGGTCCTGCCCGAACCGTGGACGCCGGCCCCAACGTTTACCCCCACCCCGCTGCCCGACGAAGTCCTGGGTCTGGTGGTTGATGTCCTCGACAACGAGAGCATCGTCGTGGTTCTGGCCGGAGACAACGCCCGGCAGACTTACGCGGTGCGCCTGCTGGGGATCGAGCCCCTGCCGAACACCCCGGACGAGCCGTGGGGGGTCGTGGCCTACGAGACGCAACGGCAGCAACTGATCGGCCACGGCGTGCGCCTGGAGCGCGATGAGACCGATCGCGACCCCGATGGAAAGCTGCCCCGCTACATTTTCCTGGGCGATGACTTTATCAACCTGACCCTGGTCGAGCAGGGGTTGGCCCGGGCCAATGTTACCCGGCCCGACAACCGCTTTGCCGCCCAATTTGAGGCGGCCGAGGCGGCCGCCCGCGCCGCCGGGCGGGGTCTGTGGGGCCCCGATCCAACGGCCACCCCCACCGTGACCGCTACCCCCGCCGAAGGTCAGGTAGCCCCGGCCAGCACCCCCACCTTAACCGCCACGGTCGCTATCACCCTAACGCCAACGGCGACCGTCTTAAACACCGCCACACCTGCTCTGGAAGCGACGGAGACCGTTGAAGCCACACCCACCGCAAGCCAATAAGCCGGCCCCCAGCAGCGATGCCCGAACCTGAGCCCGCCCCCCGGCCCCCGACCGATTACCGCCGCCTGCGCCGCCGCCAGGATCGCCAGGTTGCGATCCTGGTTGTACTGGTGCTGCTGGTCGGTGGCAGCGGCCTGATCGGTTTGATCTGGGGGAGGGGCGCGTTCCTGGGGGGCCTGGCCTGCCTGCTGGCCGCCAGTTTCTTGATCGGCGGGTTGTGGGGGCTGTTGAGCTTGCTTGAGCGCTGGCTGGATGGGTGAGCGCGGCCTTCAGGTGCGACGCACCTGGGTAAGCGAGCGAAGATAGCACCCTGAGCCTGTCGAAGGGTGCGAGTCAAACGGGAAGTCTGCGTAAAGCAGCATCCTTCGACAAGCTCAGGATGCTGCGCATGATCTGCATACGCGGGGGTGCGCTTCAGACAGGCGCGGGCGACAATCGAGGCAATAATCCAGCCAGGCGGGCCGCTCGCCAAGCCCGGCAGCGATGGCCTCGATCTCGGCCTGGCTGACGGTCGGCTGCCCGCAGCCGGGGCAGACGGCCCGGGGGGAGCGGCGCAAGACCAGCGGGCCAGGCCGGTCTGACCCCGGCGCGGCCAGTTGCAGCGCGCCAAACTCACACACCTGCTCGCACCGGCCACAACCGGTGCAGGCCGAGGGCAGGAGGATCAGGCCGGTTTCCGCACCGGTCTCCCGGATAAACAGGGCCCGGCTGGGGCAAACCTGGGCGCAGAAGCCACATAACGTGCACGTTTCATTTTGGGAAATGACGGGCAGGCGCGTCCCGGCCAGGGTCAGGCGGCGCGGCGGGCGAACCGCCTCGGCCAGCCAGCCGGCCAGCAAGCGCCCCAGGGGGGCATAGACCGGGTCGCCGCTGGCCGCCAGGGCGCGTCCCAGCTCCGGCAGCCAGCGCCCCGCGTGCCGCCGGATGAAGCGCCGGGCCAGCCGCCGCCAGGCCCGGCTTTGCGCGCGATGGGCGGCTTCCTGCGCCGCCAGCCAGCCCAGAAAGGCCAGCTCGACCGAAGCGTGGTCGGGCAACTCGGCTCCTTCCACGGCCAGCCCGGCGACGCGATAAACCCGCTCAACGGCAAGCGTTGCAGCGCCCAGCAAGCGGCCCTCCATATGCAGCGATTCGTGCAGCCACAACCGGGGCCGTCCCGCCCCGGCGAAGAGGGCCTGGTAGCGGCGGCGGCGCACGCTGAGCGATTCGGGCCGGATGGCAGCCAACGCCTCTACCGCCCGCCGGGCGGCTTGAGAGCCGTCGCGGGCGGCGCGGACGGCGGCCTCAAAGAGCGGCCAGTCGCGCCCGGCCCCGGCCAGCCAGGCCGGCGGCTCGGCCAGGGCTTCGGCCAGCGAGGCGTAAAGCTCGGCGCGGACGGGCGCTCTGACCTCCATCCCGGCCACCTATCCCCAATGCCGCCGTCGCTGCGGCTCCGACACTTCCGGCGCGGGAATGCGCACGCCGGCCCGCGCCTCGTCGATGACCCGCCCTTCGGCCACCTCCCAGATAGATACCGCCGGGAAGAGCTTGAAGAAGATCAGAAACAGCAACGCGAACAGAGCCAGCGAAGCGGTCGTCAAAGCGGCTTCGGTCAGGGTGGGGTGGTAGAACCAGAAGCGGATGAAGCGCGGCTGGGTCAAGGTGGGTACCACAATGTTCCAACGCTCCAACCACATGCCGGCCACCACGGCGACGGCGGCAATGACCGTACTCGTCACGAGTCGCCGCTTCAACCACAGGCTGACGCCCAAGCCCACGCCGATCAGCAGGAGAATGATCAGCAGCCAGCCGACCAAGCGCACCCCCGGTTCGTCCACCGAGGCAGCCACCGGTTGCAGCCCAGGAACGTTCATAAAGGCAAAAATTAAGATAGCTGCCGCCCCGGTCGCCAGCGAGGCCTGGGGCCGGAACAGCAGCAGGCGTCCCGCCGCGTCGGGCAATAGCCTGGGGATGACCATCACCCAGAAAGCGATGGCCATAGCCAGGACCATCATCCAGAAGCCGGGGGCGAACTGGCCCCAAAGTTTGCTGGCCAGCACCGGGAATTCGGCCGTCTGCTGCCCGGCGGCCAGGGTCAGATGTTCAGCGTAGGTAAAGTAGAACCAGATGGCGTTCATAGCGATGAACAGCAACCCCAAATTGCGGTATTGCCGCTCGGCGATGTAATTTTGCAAGCCCATCAGCCGGCGCACCGCCGTCATAGCGATGAACAGAGCGCCGATGCCGGAGAAAATAGCGCCCACGACGAAGTACGGCCCGAAGATGGTCGAATGCCAGCCCGGTTGGACCGTTGTAGCCAGTATCCAGGAGATGATGGTGTGGACCGAGACGGCCACCGGAATGATGATCACCGCCAGGACGGCGATGGCCTTTTCCAGGCGCAGCCACTGGCTCCGGCTGCCCCGCCAGCCCAGGGCCAGCAGGTTGTACAACCTTCGCCGCCAGGCCGGGGCGTGTTCAGGACAGTTGTCGCGCAGGAGCGCCGCATCGGGGATGAGCGGCAGGTAGAGATAGGTCACCGAGCCCAGGAAATAGGCCGTGACCGATACCAGGTCCCACAGCAGGGGCGATTGAAGCCGCCCGTAGACAAAAATAAACAACAGGCGGTCGGGGCGGCCCATATCAAAGACGATCTGCAAGGTGCCGACGACCAGGGCAAAGACGGTGATGGCCTCGGCCACGCGGGTGATGGGCCGCCGCCATTCGGCCTGCGTCACCCGCAGGATGGCCGAAATGAGCGTCCCGGCGTGGCTGATGCCGATGAAAAAGATGAAGTTGACCATGTAGACGCCCCAGTAGGCCGGGCGCTGCATGCCGGTCTGGCTCAGGCCGAATATGATCTGGCGGATGTACATCACGCCGCCCCAGCCGATGACGGCCAGCAGCGCAACGACCGCTGCCCAAAAGCGCGGTCCGGCGCTGAAAAGGGGGTCAATCAATTTGGCTTTGTCTTGGGGATCGACACGGAGCATCGTCTGCACCTCTCGCAGTTAA
>JBHHXL010000253.1:0-6956 GCA_046757065.1 Anaerolineae bacterium | reverse complement strand
GAAAAAAGAAATTAATTGTGAATAGTGAATTGCGAATGGTGAATTTTTTTCATTCACAATTCACCATTTACAATTTACCATTCACAATTATAGACAATCTTTTAACCTATGGCCGGAAAATTGGCTGGGTGGCCTCGCCGCTGGGCCAGGCCCCGAACCAGGCCAGAATCTCATCCGGCGGCTTGAGCTGCTCCCACTCGGCTATGAATTCATCGTAGGGTTTGCCGCGCTGGAGTCGGCTCTGGCGCTCGGCCTCGCGTAGCTCCTGGGTAGCCTCGAGGTTCACTTCTTCACCGTCTGCCGAGACAGCCACTTTGTAAATATTCTCCGCAACCCAGGGGGAAATCTTATGCGCCCTGAGATCGTCTAACACTGTCTCCGGGTCGCGCTCGGTAGGGTCGCCATAACCGGCCCCGCCGGTGGCAAAACTGACAGTGATGACATCGCCGTCAGCTACCGGGCGAACCGCTCGCCCAAAGAATTCCGAGGCCCAATCGCCTTCAATGGAGCGGTTACGCAGAATGTCGTGCAGATCAAGCGTAATGTCGTCGCCGCTTTGTAATTTCTCCAGAATATCTGCGTTGGCGATGCTGATGCCAGGCACTGTGCAGGGGGCGTAACCCCCAAAGAGCGGCTGTGGCGTTTGTATCTTGCTGTTGTCGGAGATCGAGGCGAAAAAGAGCGCCGGCACTTTGTGGTAGCCGACCCAGAGCTGGGTGGTGCCCACGCCGCCCCGGTGCAATCCGTGCCCGCAACTGTCCTGCCAGTGTTGCGAGAAGGGAATGAATAGCGGAAACTCATTCTCCAGCGACTCGACGTCGGGGGCGCGGCCGTAAACGCACCAGGGAAAGCCGAAGGCATCGATGCCGTCTTCCGTAGCTCGCCCGCCCTGGCCCTCGGTGTTCAGGGAGTAGGCCAGCATGTCGGCAAAGGGCAAGCCCCACTGCGTGAGGCCGGCGATGATCAGCGCGTTGCCCGCGTTACCATGCGAGGCCGTGACCTGGCGCCAATCACCGGTAGAAAACATCGCTTTGGCGAAGCAATTATGGACCGCGCTCATGGCGCCGGTGGCGATCATAACGGCGTTACTGGTGGCCGCCCGGGCATCCGGGTTCAGGCAGATACCGGGTGGAAAGTGAAAATCAATGGGGGCGAAGGTAGCGCTGCTGATGGGCAGGTCGTGAAAGATGTATTCGTAGATGTAATTGGAAACGTGACCAACAGCCGATTGAGCATGGGTGTTGTAAGAAGAGAGATTCTCGGGCGAGGTGCCGGAGAAGTCAAACGTCAGTTGATCGCCTTCCTTGCGGATGGTCAGGAAGCAAGAGCGTACCAACCCCTGGTTGACTCCCACGGCGTCGCTGAAATGGACACTGCGGTAGGCCCCGTCGGGCCAGGAAGCGATGCGACTACGCGCGCCTTGCTCGGCTGTTTCAAGCATCCTGCGCAGCAAACCCACCACAAAATCGGGACCGTGCCGGTCGCACATCTCGATAATGCGCTTACGCGCCCGTTCGCAGCCGGCAACCCGCGCCTTCAAATCAATAATGAACATCTGCGGGGCCCGGATGCCGTAGGCGGCCACCATCTCCAGAATATCCTCGCGCAGGATGCCGTTTTCACCAATTTTCATCGGCGGCATATTCATACCCTCTTCAAAGCGCGACGTGGCGCTGACCGGCATCCCGCCCGGTTCGATGGCCCCGGTCTCGGTGGTGTGGACGGCTGCGCCGGTCCAGGCGATAAGCTTGCCCTCGTAAAAGACAGGCATCATCGCCACCTGATCCGGGTTGTGAATGCCGCCGTACAGGGCGTCGTTGGTGTACCAGATGTCACCATCCTTGATGCCGGGATTCTCGGCATAGTTGTTCAGGATAAATTTAATCAGAATCGGCTGGATGATAGCGTGCAGGTAAGTACCGCACGAAGCATTGGCCAGGTCGCCAGCAGCCGTGAAGAGGGCCACCATTGAGTCGCCGGCGATGCCGATAGAGCTGCGCGACGAGCGCATAAAGACTTCCATTGCTTCATCGAGCAAGTCATTGGTACGCTGCACGCCGATTTCATATTGACCCGCCCCGACGAGTTTGACACATTCCTGTTCGTAGCTGGCGGCTGGCTCAGGTTTCAGCCACTTCAGCTTCTGTTCAAGTGTGGGGATTGGCATTGCGTTACCTCCTTGTAAATAAATCGGATTATGTCACTCTGAGCGACAGTGAAGAGTCTCCATGCGGAGTCTGCCAGGAGATTCTTCGCCTTCGGCTCAGAATGACATTTTCATCATCCTTACTCCAACACCCCCAGTTCGTGTTGGTTAATGGAATAGACCAGGCCGGGGGGGATGACGATCGTCGTATACGGCGTTTCTACCAGGCCCGGTCCCTCTATCACATTGCCGGGGCGTAGCGCATCGCCATTGTAGACCCTGGTTTCGCGCAAGTCGCCATTCTCGGGCCAGTAAGCCAAGCGAGTGTCGCGTAGAGCGTGGGCCGGGTCGGGGTCCTCCAGGAGGTGGGTTGGCAGGCCAAGCTCGGGTGTGGGGACGATCGCCTTCAGCACGAAGTTGTCCACGTAAACACCCCCGGCCGGATTGACCACCAACTGGCTGAAGGTCTGGGCAAACTCGCGCTCAAACTGGTCGTAGATGGCCTGGGCCTGGGGCTCGCCGTGGATGAATAGCTCAGGTGACGAGGCGCGTTTGACCTGCACTTGCCCGCCGTAAAGCATATCCAGTTCCAACTGGAAGATGGCCTGGTCTGCATCGAATCCTTCGCCCGCTAAATCGAGCCTGGCCGCCTCCATCAATGAGGTGACGACCTGGTTAAACTGGTCATAATCGATTACCAGCTTTTGGGTGACAGGCTCCATAAACATCATGCGCCTGGAATACTCGTAGACGTGCATGTTGTCCATGATGGATGAGCCAAGCGCGCAGAAGACAGGCGAGAGGGGGAAGATGATGGCTCGCTTGAGGTCCTGCCGGTAGCCGGCCACGTGGGTCGGGCCACCGCCGCCGAGGGCGAAAAGAATGAAGTCTTCGGGGTCATAGCCCCGCAAGTGAACCTCTTTACGGATGGCCGAGGCCATGTTGCCCTCCGCCACCTGCCGGATCAGCCAGGCCGCCTCATGCAGGCTGATGTTCAGCGGCGCAGCTATCTGCTGCTCGATGGCTTGTTCGGCCTTGGCTTTGTCCAGCTTCATCCTGCCCCCGTAGTAATAATCGGGGTCAATGTAGCCCAGGACCACATCGGCGTCGGTCACCGTCGGCTTGGCCCCACCCAGGTTGTAGCAGACCGGGCCGGGCATCGAACCGGCGCTCTGCGGGCCAACTTCCAGCCGGTTGCCGAGTAGATGGTTGATCCAGGCAATCGAGCCGCCCCCCGCGCCGATGGACAGAGTTTGCAACATAGTGATACCCACCATCCAGCGGTCAATGATGGGCCGGAACTCGTAGTTGCGCACATCATCCTCCACGATCAGCCCAATATCGAAGCTGGTACCACCCACGTCGGTGGTGACCACGTTGTGGAAGCCAAGTTGCCTGGCCACGTGCTGGGCGCCGATCAGACCGGCTATCGGGCCGCCGTTGTAGGTGCGGCTGGCGGTCGTCTTGAAAATCTCGGCGATGCCGCCGGTGTTGTGGATCATCTGGAAGGAGCCTCGATAGCCTTTGTCCCGGAGCTTGTCCCACATAGCCGACAGTTCAATCTGCATCGCCCGGTGCAAATAGGCGTCCAGGATGGCGGTCATAGTGCGCTCGTATTCGCCGAGCTTGCCCAACACCTCGCTGGAGAGCACAACGGGCATGTAGCCGATGTGGTAATCTTTATACTCCTCGCGGATAATCTCCTTGATGCGCTGCTCATGGGCCGGATTGATGAAAGACCACAACAATGAGATAACAAAGCCACGCGCGCCGTTGTCCACCAATTGGCGCACCTTAGCTCGCACATCCGCCTCATCCAGGGGACGGACCACCCGGCCCGCGGAGTCTATGCGCTCACGAACACCGACGATCAAATCGGGGGGGATGATCGGAGTCGGCTTGGCCTGAACCGCCAAATTGCGCCGTTCGGCGACGCGGGTGCCATCCACCCACTGGGCGCCCCGGCCAATCAAGATAGCGTCCTGGTGCCCTTCGGTGGTGATCAGACCCAGGCGCGGGCCAGTCCGCTCGATGAGCCGGTTCATAGCGATAGTGGTCGAGTAGCGGATGATTTCGGCTTCGCGCAACAGTTCTTCAGCCGAGCGGCCAACAGACTTGGCGGCCTCTTCAATCACATTTAGAAAACAAACCGATAGGTCGTAAGGGGTTGTGGGCGATTTGGCGGGGATGATGCTGCCGTTTTGGGTCAACACCAGGTCCGTAAAGGTTCCGCCGACGTCAATATCAATGCTGTTCATGCTGGCACCTCCAGATGTCCATCGCGAATCACTAACTCCTGGCGTTCCAGGCGCCTTTTGAGGCTATCTATGTCTACTTCCATATCGTGGGTCAGGGGGTGGCCGGGTGGCAAGTATTCTGTCTCGATCTGCACTCCGCAGTTGGGGCAATAGAACTCCACAATGCGGATCCACTCAGGGTCCGGGGCAAAGGTGAAATCGCCCTCGATTAGCGGTTGGTGAACCTGGCGCGGATCGCGGTTGTAAATCAAACAACCCTTTTTATAGTTCTCACGGGCGCTGATGAGGGCGTGGTCGCAGCGATTGCAGCGCCACATTTCGGCAATCAAGTCCAGGTCAAGGCTTTCGGTCATCCGGACGCGCATGCTAGCGGTCATCCTAACTCTCCTTTCCAGTCATAAATATAATGCGGATTAAAATTCGCACTCCTTTAATTTGGGTATCCGTGACCAGGAGTGCAGATTTCAATCTGCCTTTCTGGTTAAATGCCCGTTGGCAAATTCATCTTTGCCCAATTGCCATCCTGGTCCCACCAGGTAGGTGGTGCTGGCCCCCTCGATGACGGCCGGGCCGGACACGATATTACCCGGCGTCAGGTCTGCCCAATTGTAGATGGCCGTCTCCATAGACGCGCCGTTCCAGTGGAGGGGGCGACTCCCGATCCGGGCAGCCGAAGCATCGACGCTGCCCAGGCTGGCGGCCTCTGGTTCATAGCTGCCGACTGCGTAAGTTGCTCGTAAGCGGGCCAATTCAATGGTACCGTTGACCCCGGCATCTTTCAGAGCCACGGCATCCAGGCCCGTCCTGCCCACTCCGCGAAGCGAAGCCGAAGAGCTGCCGTTTGTGGCAACTAATGGCATAGAAGTCGTAACTACTTCGCCCGAAGCAGTTTTTACATCAAGGTCCAGCGCCAACTGAACCTGGGACGGGTCAAGCCCTTCACCTTCCATATCTCGCATTGCTTCATGACGCATAGCGATAAGAGCTTGATTGAGTTTAGCCAGGCCATCTTCATCCGGGCTGACCATAAGCGCGTGTTCGTAAACGTGCATAATGTCGGCCAGAGAGGAGCCAAGCACGCTAAAGACCGAACCGAGGTCAAAAACGTAGGCCGATTCCAGGCCGACTTGTTCAGCCACGCCTGTGGCGAAGATGGCCCCATTGCCACCATAGGCGAACAGAGTGCAGTCTGCCGCCGGCTGACCGGCTTGGCCAAGTCGGTCTTTGATACTTTCAGCCACCATGTCGAAAGCGCAATGAACAATTTTTGTAGCGGCTTCTTCTACGGCGACTCCCAGGGGGCCGGCCACGTGCGTTTGAATGGCTTCGCGAGCACTATCAACACTCAGAAAACGGGTACCACCCAGGAAGTTGTCGGGATTTAGATACCCCAGCACCAGGGCGGCATCTGTGAAGGTCGCTTCTGTGCCGCCCAAATCGTAGCAGGCCGGACCGGGATAGGCGCCCATACTCTCCGGCCCCAGCCGAACCTCATCGTCGGCGTCAACATGAGCCACACTGCCTCCCCCAAGGGCAATCGAAAAGACATCAGGCACAGGCGTTTTGAGTGGAATACCAAACACGTCAGGTTCGTAATTGAGGGTTGGTGCGCCATTTGTCACCGGGCTGATCTTGGTCGTAGTGCCACCAACATCAAGGGCAATGACCTGATCCTGCCGGTAGCGGCGGGCAAAGTTGGCGCTGGCGAAAAGCCCCATCGTTGGGCCGGACTCGATGGTGTCAACGGCCCTGGTTTTGGCTACCCGGGCTACGCCACCGTTCTGGTGGCCGATGAGAAGCTGGCGCTTCCAGCCAAATTCGTCCCGCAACTTGTCCTCGGCTTTGAACAGGGTGTCGGCCAGTGGTCCGTGGACGTAGGCGTTAATCAGGGCATAGTGGGTGCGGGTCATATCGTCGGGATGTTTACAGATGTCGCTGCCCAACAGCACCGGCACAGCTCCCAGGTAATGGTCGGGATATTGGCGCTCAATAGTTTCCTTTAGCCGGGTCTCATCTGACGCATCGTTGAAAGCCCCCGCCAGGCTAATACAGACCCGGCGCACGCCACGTTCCAACAGACTTTTGACCAGGCCGAGCACTGCTTGTTGGTCTACCGGCTGCGGCAGGCCGATGACATTATCTGCGCCCAGGAGTTCCAGGGCCGAACCACTGCCATTGCCATCGTAGAGATCGTGCTCGTGACCGCCGGAAACAAAAAGGCCCAGTCGCGGTCCCCGTTGCTCCGCCAACACATTGGTGGTAATCGTTGTGGACCAACGAATAAGCTGCGTCCGGGCCAGGAGCGAAGCCAAATCGTCAAAGCCCAGTTGGTCTGCGCCGGCTTGAAGACAGTCCAGGAAACAAACGGTCAGATCATGGGGTGTCGTGTCAACCTTCACCGAGGCAAGTTGTTGGCCATCACCAAACAACCCATCGGTCAGGGTTCCGCCGACATCTATGTCAATTGTGTACATAGCGGCTATAACCTCCTTGTTATGGAATGAGAATTTAATAACTTACTCAATTCGCCAGGAGATTGGAGATTGGAGATT
>JBHHXL010000252.1:0-6964 GCA_046757065.1 Anaerolineae bacterium | reverse complement strand
GCGGGGGGGACTGACGCGAAGCGGGGAGAACTCCACCAGCGCCAGGCACGATCGTTCTGATCTTTTACCGGATTAATTATTTAACTTCAATAAGCCCTCCCCAGCCCCAAAGGGCTAAAGCCCTCAATACGGTTGCATGGCTCTTCCTACTCCCTACTCCCCGCTTCGCGTCCCTGCCCTGCCTCCGGAAAGGCCGCCTGACCCAGCGAAGTCCAGGCGGCCAGGCTGGCCGTCCAGTGAAAGACCTTCTCCGGGCAGGTTGTCTGGCAACGCAGGCAGCCCAGGCCCAGGCAATCGGCGGATTGGATGTGCATCTCGAACCAGCGGTCCCCGCGCGGGCCGCGCTTGACCATCCGCAGCGCGTCCTCGGGACATTCGTAGACGCAAATCCGGCAGCCGGTGCAGCCGTCGAACCGGACGCCGAGGATCGAGCCGACCTCGGACACGACTTGCAGGCCCCGGTAGCCGAAGTCGGGGATGTCGCGCTCGACCATTTTGATGACCTGGGGCCGGCGATGGTTGAGCTCGATCTGGGGCAGGCCGTAGGTCTGCAGGAACTGCTGGTACATCTCCCAGGGCATGCCCTCGTTCCAGTAACTCAGTTCGAGGACGTAGACCTTCTTGAAGGTGTCGGACTCGGCGAACATACAATGCGCGGTGCGCAGAGACTGGGCGATCTCCTCCAGCTCCCACATCCGCCCCGGCTCGCGGACGATGTCCTGGGCCAGGGCCAGCGAGGTGTTGCCGATCTGGTAGACGTCGGCCACGCCGCCCGGCGTCATCCCCAGACGGTGGACCTTGAGCGCGTCCACGTAGGTTCCCGAAGCGCCGGCCATATACGCCGCCTGGATGTCATCGGGGTGGATGCCGGCCTCGCTGGCCAGGGTGATGTGCCCGGCCCGGACCGCGCCGATGGCCTTGCCCGCCTCGGCCAGATCGTGCTCGCTGAAGGCCAGTTTGCGCCCCAGGTGCAGCTTGCGGTCCGGGGTGCGGATCTCCGGCAGTTGGATCAGGCCCGCCTCCAGCCCCTCGTGCAGGAGGGCGATCGTGCCCGTGCCGGTGATGCCCCTGGCCTTGAGCGCGCCCTCTTCGAGGACCTCGCCCGTGGCCGGGTCCACCAGGTCGCCGGGTGTGTTTTCCATATCGTCGTTCAGGATGTACAGCCGGAAGGCGTCGCCCTCGCGCACGATGTCGGAGATCGCGCCGGGCGCGGCCAGCATGCCGCCGGCAATGGACTGGCCTTCCAGGGCCGGTCCGGCCGCCGCCGAGCCGGTGACGATGTCGCCGACGAAGATCTCGCCCCCGACCTTGAGGGCCATCTCGGCGTTGGTCCCGTAGTCGGTGACGAGCGCGACTTGGTCCCGGTCGAGCATCCCGGCCTTGAGCATCATGGCCAGCGCATCCGCCCCGACTTCGTGGCGCACAGCGGGCGGGATGAACACCTCGGCCTCGGCCGGGATGGCCAGGCCGGGAATGGCCCGGCCGGGCAGGACCTTGGCCTGGCGCTTGGGCGGCTCGTAGCCCAGCGACCGCTGGCGGCTCTTGCCTGCGTAGGCCAGGTCGCGGATTTCGATGCCCTCGAACAGCGAGAGCTGGATGGGATTGCCGCACACGGCCAGGCGGGCGATGTCCTGGCCCGGCACGCCGAGCTGCTCGATGATCTGGTTGAGGGTCTGCACCACCACGCGCTGGGACAGCTCCAGCCCGATTTGGATGGCAAAGTGCAGGTGGTCCATCACATTGGCCCCGGGCAGCGGGTGGCGGGCGGTGATGGCGGTGGCGATTACCTGCCCCCGGCCCGCTTCCGGAGCCAGCTCGAGGGCCTGCCCCCGGAAGCCGCTGGTGCCCAGGTCCAGGGCAATGCCGATGCCGGCCATCGCTTACCGCCTGAATTTTCGGGCGGCGGCGGCCATCGCCCGCAGGTTCTCGGTCGTGGTGCCGGGGGCGACCGCGCAGCCGGGCGCGACCACATCCGCGCCGGCTTCGAGCGTGGCCAGGCAGACGGCCTCGACATCCTGGGGCGTGCCGGTGAACAACGTCGTCGCCGCGTCGGCGCCGCTGATCAGGACCACGTCCGGGCCGACCGTCCGGCGCAGGGTAGCCGTGTCGGACTTCGGCTCGTAGCTGAGGGCGGTGGCCCCGGTGTCAGCCATATCGCCGGCGATGGGCGTCACGTCGCCGCAGATGTGGAGGACCGAGGGCACGCTGATGGCCTCGAACAACGCCTGCTGGTAGGAGAGCAGAAGCGTGTTGAACGTCTTGGGACTGACCATATCGGTTGTAGCCAGCATATCCTCGACGCAGATGATGTCGGCCCCGGCCTCGATGAAGGCGGAGGCCAGGCGAATGGCGGCCTCGGTGCTGGCTTCAAGCACCGGCCGCAGGTTGTCGGGCCGGATCCAACTCTCCTTCAAGGCCGTCGTGATCTCAATGACGGCCGCCGTCAGGCTGAAGGGACCGATGACACCGCCGATGACGGCCACCCGGTTCCCCACCTCGCGCTTGAGAATGCGGATGGCCTCGATCGTGGCCGGGATGCGGCCCCGGCTGAGGAAATCGTCGGGGATGGGGAAGGGCTGGCCCAACTCGTAGGTGGGGTGCGGTTTGACGCTGGGCACGTTATCGCCGGTGACCCCCTTGAGCGTTCCGCCCAGGGCTTCGGCCTCGGTCGTCTGGCAGAAGGGGACGCGGACGGCGTCGAAGCCCAGGACCGTGTGCGCGCCCAGAGCGAGCTTGGCCATCAGGGCCGGGTCGGACAGGGCCTCGGGCCAGCGGGCGTCCAATTCCTCCATCTGCTCGTAGGTGGCGGTGCTGTCCACGCCGAAGCAGGGCGCCCGGTCGGGCGCGGGCGCGCCATCCCTCTGCATTACCGCCATTACCCGCTCGCGCGGGTTCATTTCAGTCATGATGATTCCTCCTCAGATTCTTCCTGGGGCCCCTGGCCGTCCAGCGAGCGCAGCCGGGCGAACTCCTGCCGCAGCAGGTCCAATGTGCCTTCAACCTCCTCCACCTCAAGGTCCAGCAACTCGGCGAATGCCTCGGCCTGCCCCCGGTGCTCGGCCGGATCGCCCGCGCCGTCGTCGATGAGCAAGGCCCGCTTGTAGTTCTTGAACATCATGCGGGCGAAGTCGAGCGGGGTGTACTTGGCGTTCGGCACGGAGTCGAGGTGCAGCTCGCGGATGACCCCTTGCAGGCCCTCGACGCACCAGCCGGGCGTCATAAACCACGTCCCGGCGCACTTGACCCGCTCTTCGGCGTAGCGGCGCGGGCCGAGGAAGAGGGCAATGCAATCCTCAACGGGCGGCAGGACGACCGGCAAATCGACCTTGTTTTCGATGCCCTCCAGGGCGTGACAGTAGCCATAGCCGAGGAAAACGGCCTCCGCCTCCCCCTCCTCCTGGATGGCGTTGACGCGCTTGATGACCTCCTCCAGCAGGTCTTCGGGATAGACGTGCAGGCCGAAGTCGAGGAACTCCAACGACGTCACCTCCAGGTCCGGGTTCTCGACCAGAACCTTCTCCACCTCGTGTTTCATAATGTCGCAACACACACAGGCAACTTTCATAGGTCACTCTCCCCGGTGGACGTGGGTCTCTTGCCACTCGACGGCCAGACCGTGGGCCGCCGCCGCGACGCGGGCCGCGGCGAAAACGGCAGCGGCGACGTCCTCGTCGGCCAGGCCGTGCACGACGGCGTTGACCACCAGCTCGCCGCCGGCAAAGGGAACGCCGCCCAGGGGCCCGCCGGCCAGCGCCGGGCCGGCCTCCGGATCGACCAGGCTGGCCCGCACCGTGCCACCTGCCGCGCTCAGGTGCACCTTGAGATGGCCGACCAGGTCCGCGCCCCGGCCAAGGCACTCATCGGCCAGCGCCCGCAAGAAACCGTCAACGAAGCCAGCGACAACCTGGGGATCGACAGGCGGGCCGGCGGTCAGGCGGGCCAGGCCGCCGTAGACGCCGAAGCCGTGGGCCTCGTGCCGGTGGGTGGGCCGGGCCGCCTGAGCTGCGGCCGGGTCGGCGCTCATCGACGGCTCCGCTCGGCCAGGGCCTGGGCGCGGCGGTCATCGTAACGAGACGACTGCTCGTTGAGGATGGCCTCGACCAGGGCCTCGACCCCCTGGGCCTGCAGGGCCGAAGTCTCGATGATACGCGCCTGGGGGTTCACGGCGCGGGCGAACTCGCGGGCCCGGGCCAGCGCGTCGGTGGCGGCCACATCCACCTTGTTGATGGCGATGATGTCCGCCTCGCGGACCTGGGTCTCGACGGGCCGGCGCACGGCCCGCAGCAGCAGGTCGATCCGCGCTGCATCGAGCAGGGTGATGACCGGGGCGTGGCTGATGGCTGTCGGCGCGCCGCCCTCGGAATACTCGCTGGCGCGTTTGACCTTCCACGGCTGGGCCACGCCGGTCGGTTCGACCAGCACCAGCTCCGGCTGGAAGCTCCGGTAAAGGAGGGTCAGCGTGTCGGCCAGCTCGCCGGCGATCTGGCAGCAGATGCAGCCGTCGGGCAGTTGCCTGGCCTTCAGGCCGAAGTCGTCGAGCGTGCGGGCGTCCACCGAGACCTCGCCGACGTCGTTGACGACGATGGCCGCCCGCACCCCTCGCCGGCCCAGCTCGCGGGCCAGTTCGATCAGCAGCGTCGTCTTGCCGCTGCCCAGGAAACCGGCGATCTGGGCGATCTTCACCGGGCCAACCCCGGCTTGCCGACGGCGGTGAAGGTCAGCTTCGTTTCCAGATAGATGTCGCCGCCCCAGCCGTCAGGGGTGGTGCCGTGGCGGTCGGCCCGGTCGACGCTGACGTGGACATCGACCGCGCACTCGCGGGCCGCCGCCTGGCGCACCAGCTCTTCGCCGTGCTCCTCGGCGTAGGCCAGGGCCTGGGGCAGCGTCTCGAACTCGCGCCGCTCGTCGGGGGCGTACATCAGGCAGGGCGGGTCCTCAACGAAACCAAAGCCCGGCTTGGGCTGGATCAAAATCTCGACCGTTTCGTAAACGCCGCCGGTGATCGCGCCGATGGCGTTGGCCACCTCGGCGTGGGGGGGGACGTCGAGGTCGGTGTGCAGCCGGCCGGCGGCCTGGGGCAGGTAGGCGTGGGCCGGCGCGCCGGCGCCGACGATGGGTTTGTTCAGGATCAGGTTCACGGCAAAGTCCCGGTTCGAGTGGCGGGTGATGACCCCTTGCAGCAGCAGGCGGCAGACCTCGCAGCCGGGCACGTGTACGTGCTCAATCTCGTCGTAAACGAGCTTGGTCACGATCTCGCGGGTGATTTTGTTGACCACCTCTTCCTTGACGCGGTCGATGAAGTCGGGCAGATCGACCTGCATCCGTCCGGCCTCGATCTGGACCCCCAGCCGGGCCGCGTCCACGCTGTACTCCTGGTAGGAGCCCTCGGCGTGCAGGGCGTCGGTCGGGGTCAGGCTGATGCGGGTCAGCACGCTTCGCTCCTCAAGCTGGCCGACGTCGAAGGCGTAGGGGTGGACCCCCAGCCGCTCGGCGGCCTCGTAGAGGGAGCACGGCTCCTCCGCGAGCAGGGCGAACAGCTCCCGCTCGCGGCTGGCGACGGCCACCCCGTCGAGGTCGCCGGTCACGGCGAAGAAGTCGGTCGTCTGCAAGATTGCCAGTTGTTGGCGGCCCTGGTATGACAAGGGCGGGACGAAGCGATGGCTCCGGGCCTGCTCCAGCTTGCCGAGCAGGGCGGGGAAGAGCGAGGCTCCGATGCTGAGCGGGATGGCCCGGCGCGGGCTGAGAAAGAGGTTGCGGTCGATGACCACCACCCGGCTGTCGCCGCCGATGCCGGCCGTGAGCATGTCGACGGCTTTGACCCGCGTCTGCCACTGGCCGACCATCGCCCCTTCGGGCGCGACGCGGGGCCGGCCCTGGCGCAGGACGGCGATGTCGGTCGTCGTGCCGCCGACATCGACCACCACGGCGTCCTCCAGGCCGGTCAGGAACTTGGCCCCGACGGTGCTGGCCGCCGGGCCGGACAGGATCGTCTCGACCGGGCGCTCGGCGGCCACGCTCTCGGACATCAGGCTGCCGTCGCCGCGCACGATCATCAACGGGGCTCGGATGTCACGCCCGGCCAAGACCTGTTTGGTGGCGGCCACGAGATCGTGCACGACCGAGATCAGGCGGGCGTTGAGCACGGCGGTGATGGTCCGCTCGTGAAAACCCAACTCGCCCGACAGCTCGCGGCCGCAGACGCTGGGCCGGTCGGTCAGTTCGCCCACCAGCTCCTTGAGCGCGATCTCGTGGGCCGGGTTGCGCACGCTGAGGTAGCTGGAGATGGCGTAGGCGTCCACCGCGTCGCGAGTGGCCAGGATGAAGGCCCGGGCTGCCTCCAGGTCGGGCGGCGCTTTCTCCTCGCCGAGCAAGCTGTGGCCGCCGGCGATCTGGATGACGTGTTCCACCGGCAGGCCGCTCTGCACTTCGTGCCCGCAGGCGATCAGGCCCACCGGCGTGCCTTTGCCCTCGACGACGGAGTTGGTGGCCAGCGTGGTCGAGACGGAAACCAGCCTGACCCGGCGCAGGCCGTCGGGCGTCAAGCACCCAATCGAGTTGGCGATGCCTACGGTCAGGTCGTGGCGGGTGGTCAGGGCCTTCGCCGTTTCCAGGACCTGGCCGCTGTCCAGCTCGACCAGGGCCGAGTCGGTGTAGGTTCCGCCGGTGTCAATGCCAAGACCGATCATGCTGACTCCTTGAAGCTGTTGTCAGTTCTAGCTACCCTATACTTTGGTTTGTTGACTGAAATAGCTCACGGACGCGATAGCGCACGGATTTTTCGTAACTATTCAGGTGACTGGCACTTTGGGCTTAAAAAGCGTGGATTTGACGGGAATCGGGGTTGTTTTACCTCAATTAAGTGCCAGTCACCTAATAGGGTGAATAGTTACGATTTTTCTTTATTTTTTGAGGCTCTGTGAGGAATTGTGTGGTAATGTAGGACACGCGAAGCGTGTTAGTTTGT
>JBHHXL010000251.1:0-6967 GCA_046757065.1 Anaerolineae bacterium | reverse complement strand
GAGCCAAGAATGTTTATGCTACGAATTGACTAAAAGCGGCCTGTTCGTTGAAAAAGAAAAGCCATTGCCTCTGATCTACGAAAAGGTTAGACTTGAATGTGGTTACCGGGTGGATTTGTTAGTTGAACGCAAGCTAATTGTAGAGGTAAAAGCAGTAGAGAGCTTACATCCCGTTAGCCCAAATCCTAACCTGTTTGAGGCTATCTAAACGCAAGTTGGGGCTCTTGATAAACTTCAATGTCCCTCTATTGAAAGACGGTATCAAACGGGTTATCAATTAATCTTTGTGCCCTTTGTGAACAACTCTGTGCTCTTTGTGTTTTACGAATCAGCGTGGGAGGCGAATTTCATTACCGCAGCCGCCCAAACTCCCGCGCTAACTGGGTCGCGCTGAGGTGGATCATCGTTGGCCGGCCGTGGGGGCAAGTCTGGGGCGCGTGGCTTTGCTCCAGCAAGCGCACCAACTGGCGCATCTCCGCCATCGACAGCGTTTGTCCCCCTTTGACCGAGGCCCGCTTGCAAACAATGACGGCGATCCGCTCGTGGGCAGCCCGCGTCATTGGCACCGCGCCCTCGGCCATCTCGGCCAGCACGTCGACCAGAGCCGCCGCCGGATCGCCCTGGCTTAGCATTTCCGGCACGGCCAGCAGGCGATAGGTGTGGCCGCCAAACGGTTCAATGGCAAAGCCGAGGGCTGCCAGCGTCTCGCGTTCGGCTTCGAGGACGGCGATGTGGGCCGGGGCCAGGTCGAGGGTTGCGGGCGAGAGCAGGGCCTGCTGGGTTACGGCGGCGCTTTGCCATTGCGCCATCAGCTTTTCGTATAGCACCCGCTCGTGGGCCGCGTGCTGGTCGATCAGGTACAACCCCTCCGGCCCCTCGGCCACGATGTAAGTCTGTTGCACCTGCCCGATCACGCGCAGCAAGGGCAGGTCCGACCCCGCGCCCGGCAGGTCGGCCAGGGGCGCTCGCTCGCCGAAATCCGGCGCTTCGTCCGGCGCTCGCGTGCGTTGGGCTTCGAGGCCCAGCTGCGAAAACGACGGCCCGCCCCGCCGGACATCGCTGCTGCTGGCGTGGCCGATGCCGGGCACGGGAGCCTGGTCCACCAGCGTGGCCCGCACGGCCCGCTGCACCGCCTTGAACACGGCGTTCGGATCGCGGAATTTGACCTCGGCCTTGGCCGGATGGACGTTGACATCAACCTGGGCCGGATCGATCCGGATGTTCAGCACGGCCACCGGATGGCGGTCCACCGGCAGGAAGGTATGGTAGGCCTGGGCCACGGCGTGCAGCAGCGACCGGTTCTGCACCCAGCGCCGGTTGACGAACAGGATGATCTGGTCGCGCCGGCCCCGGTGTAGAGATGGCGCGCCGACGTAGCCGCTGACCGCAATCCGCCCGTCGTCGTCTGCCGCCGGCAGCATTTGTTTGGCGGCGGGCAGGCCGAAAACCTCGACCAGCACGTCGTAGAGCTGGCCGCTCCCCGTCGTCTGGAACGCCAGGCGCGGGCCGAGGGCCAGGGCAAAGCGGACACCGGGGAAGGCCAGGGCATAGTTGGTCACGATTTGCCGGATATGGCCCGTTTCGGTCGCCTCGGCTTTGAGAAATTTGAGGCGGGCCGGCACGTTGTAGAAGAGGTTTTCCACGACGACGCTGGTGCCCTGCGGCGCGCCGACGGTTTCGGGCGCTCGCTGCCCGGAGCCCTCGAGGCGAATCCGGATGCCGGTTTCGTGGCCGGCGGCGCGAGTCGTCAGCGTCAGCCGCGAGACGGCGGCGATGGTGGACAGCGCCTCGCCCCGAAAGCCCAGGGTCGCCACCCCTTCCAGGTCATCGATGCCGGTCAGCTTGCTCGTGGCGTGGCGCGCAAAGGCCAGCGGCACCTCGTCGCCGGGGATGCCCTGGCCATCATCCATCACCCGGATCAGGCGCTTGCCGCCGGCCTGAATCTCAACCCGAATGCTGCGCGCTCCGGCGTCGATGGCGTTTTCTACCAGCTCCTTGACCACCGAGGCCGGACGTTCGACTACCTCGCCCGCCGCGATTTTTGCCACCACATCCGGTGGTAATACCTTGATGCCCATACGATGCTCTGTCACACACGCAAAGTTTCTGACGGCGATTGTACCACGATCCTCGCTTCTGATACAATCGGCCTCGTCACGTTCCTTGACTTCCCCGTGGCCTGCTTGTATCATGGCCCAACTGTTTCCGAACGGGTAAGGCGGTGCTATTCAACCCGTTTCCGAACAACAAGGAGCTGCCGTGTCCCCTGCCGATCTAAACGCCAACCACATCCTGCGCGTGCAACGGCGCATCGCGCCCCACATCCGGCGCGCGCCCCTGGTGCGCAGCGCCTATCTCAGCCAGCGCAGCAGCGCCGACGTTTGGCTGAAGCTGGAATGTCGCCAGCCGACGGGCAGTTTCAAGGTTCGCGGCGCGCTGAACAAGCTCGGCCGGCTTGATGCGGAACAGAAGGCTCGCGGCATCGTCACGGCCAGCGCCGGCAACCACGGTCTGGGCGTGGCTTACGCCGCCAGTCGCCTGGGTTTGAGCCGGGTGACGGTCTTCGTGCCGGAAAACGCGCCCCGCTCGAAGCTGGAGAAACTGGGCCGGTTCCCCATCGATTTGCGTCGCGCCGGCCACAGCTACGAAGCCGCCCACGACGCGGCCACTGCCTTCGCTGACGAAACGGGGGCAGCCTACATTTCGGCCTACGATGATCTGGACATCATCGCCGGGCAGGGCACGTGCGGCCTGGAAATCCTGACCGACCTGCCCCAGCTTGACACCATCTTCGTGCCGGTAGGGGGCGGCGGGCTGATCGCCGGGGTCGCGGTGGCGGCCAAAGCCCTGCATCCTGGCTGCCGGGTCATCGGCCTGCAACCCGAGGCATCGCCCGCGGCCCGGCAGTCCTTCGAGCAAAACTGGCCGGTCGAGCGTTACCGGGCCGGCCCAACCCTGGCCGACGGCCTGGCCGGGGGCTTCGGCGCGCTGCCCTTCTACCTGGCCCGGACCCTGATCGACGACATTTGGCTGCACAGCGAAGAGGATTTGCGGCGGGCGATCTTCACCCTGGTCGATCAGGAGCAACTGGTTGTGGAAGCGTCCGGGGCGATTGCCGTCGCTCCCTTGCTCGACCCGCAGCGGCCCCTGGTCGGGCAAACCGTGGCCTGCGTCTTGACCGGAGCCAACATCGACAGCCGGGTGTTGGGCGACATCCTGCGGGAATTTGGGGGGGAGCGTTGAACCCGAACCATCGCTTCACTACCATCTTTTTCGATCTGGACGAAACGCTCTATGCCCGCCAGACCGGTTTGATGCAGGCCATCGGCCGGCGGATCGTGTGCTTTATGACCGAGCGCCTGGGGCTTTCGCCCGACGAGGCCGAGGCGCGCCGGAAGTATTATTACCAGACCTACGGCACCACGCTGCGCGGCCTGCAACACGATTTCGACATCGAGACGACCGCTTACCTGGCTTTCGTGCACGACCTGCCCCTGCCAGATTTTTTGAGGCCCGATCCGGCGCTGGACCGGATGCTGGCCGGCCTGCCGCAGCAAAAGATCGTGTTCACCAACGCCGACGCCGCCCACGCCAAGCGGGTGCTCGACGCCCTGGGCATCCGCCGCCACTTCCCGGCCATCATCGACATTGTGGCTAACGAGTTCATCTGTAAGCCCAATATCGTCCCTTATCGCAACGCCCTGGCCTCGACCGGGGCCGAAGCGCGCCGCTCAATTCTGGTGGAAGATAGCGCGCGAAACCTGGCCCCGGCCAAATCGCTGGGGATGGCAACGATCCTGGTTGATAGCGCGCCCGATGAGACGGTGGATGTGCACGTAGCCACGATCCTGGAGGTTGGGCCAGCCGTCGAGCGTTTGAGTCAGCAACAATTTGCCGGAGAAGATCATCAATGACCGAAAAGCTGCTCGACACCGTTCCCTCCACCGTTGAAACGACCTTCCGCGTCCGGTTTGCCGAGACGGACCAGATGGGCATCGTCCATCATACCAACTACATCGTCTGGTTTGAGGAGGCGCGCAGCGCCTGGATGCGGGCCCACGGCTCGTCCTACACCGAATTCGAGGCCGACGGCGTCTCCCTGGCCGTCTCCGAGGTGCGCGCCCAGTTCCGCGCCCCCGCCCGCTACGACTGGCGGGTCACGGTGCGTTGCCGGGTGGCCTCGGTGCGCAGCCGGCAGATGGCTTTTGCCTACGAGGTGCTCAATGCCGAAACCGGCCACATCCTCGTGACCGGCCAGACGATCCACATCTGCATCGACCGGGCCGGGCAGGCCAGGCGCATTCCGCACAAGTGGCAGGTGTTTTTGAGCCAGTAATCGGTAAAGTGTTTGACGAAAATCGCCCCCTGGCCTATACTAGATGGGCTTTGCCCCCCGCGATTTGAGCCGTTTATGATCGACTTGCGTGCGCAGCGCCGTGGCTGCGATACATTCATCCGCAGAAGGAGAAGACGCTATGGAACGCCCCTGGACCAAACACTACGACCCCGGTGTGCCGGCCACCATCGACTACCCCGCCATTCCGGTTGACAGATTCCTGGAGAATTCCGCCCACAAGTATCCCAACCACACCGCCCTGATCTTCTTCGACGCCAAAATGACCTACGCCGAGCTGAACCGGCTGGTCAATAGATTTGCGGCCGGGCTGCAAAAACTGGGGGTCAAAAAGGGCGATCGGGTGTCGCTTTACATGCCCAATTGTCCCCAGGTGGTCATCGCCTATTACGCCGTGATGCGCCTTGGCGGGGTGGTGGTCCCCACCAATCCCCTCTACGTGGCCCGCGAGATCGAGCACCAGATGAACGATTCGGGGGCTAAAGTGATGGTTTGCCTCAGCCGTTTCTACGATCAGGTCAAAAAAGCGCGACCGAATACCTCTCTGGAGCAGGTGATCGTTACCAATATCAAGGAATATTTTCCCGGCTTGCTCAAGCTCCTGTTCACCCTGACCCGGGAGAAAAAGTCGGGCGACCGGGTGGACATCTCCGGCGAGGCCAACACGAGCTGGTTCCAGGATGTGCTGAACAGCGCCGGCGACGCTCCCGCCCCGGCGGAGGTCACGCCCGACGACCTGGCTATCCTGATGTACACCGGCGGCACCACCGGCCTGCCCAAGGGGGCGCAGTTGACCCAGCGCAACATCGTGGCCAACGCCATTCAGACCAGCCATTGGTACACCGAGGGCGCACCGGGCCGGGAAGTGATGATGACCGCTCTGCCGTTGACCCACAGTTACGCTATGACGGTCTGCATGAATCAATCGGTTTACAACGGTTGGGCCCAGATTCTCATCCCCAACCCCCGCGAGCTTGATCGCCTGTTGGGGGCGATCAACAAGCACAAGCCCACCCTCTTCCCCGGCGTGCCGACGATGTACAGCGCCATCAACAACCACGCCGACGTCAAGGCGGGCAAGATCGATGTCAAGTCGATCAGGGTTTGTATGAGCGGCGCTGCTGGCCTCCCGCCCGAGGTGCAGCGCGAGTTCCAGACGATTACCGGCGGCAAATTGGTGGAAGGCTACGGCCTGAGCGAAGCCTCCCCCGTCGTCAGCGCCAACCCCCTGCAAAGCGGCGGCAAAATCGGGACGATTGGCGTGCCCTTCCCCGACACCGAAATACGGCTGGTGGATGTCGAAACTGAGCAAAATCCAGTTTCCCAGGGCGAGGCGGGGGTGCTGTGCGTCAAAGGGCCGCAGGTGATGAAAGGCTACTGGAACCTGCCGACCGAAACGGCCAACACCATCCGCCAGGACGAAAATGGGGACACCTGGCTGCACACCGGCGACATCGCCGAGATGGATGAGGATGGCTTTTTCCGCATTGTGGACCGTAAGAAGGATATGATCCTGGCCGCCGGCGGTTTCAACGTCTATCCGCGCGAGATTGAAGACGCGCTGTACGAGCACCCCAAGGTGATGGAGTGCGCCGCCATCGGCGTGCCGGTGGGCGGCAAAGACCAGCGGGCCAAGGTGTTCATCGTCTTGAAACCCGGCGAAACGGCCAGCGAGGAGGAGATCATCGCCTTCTGCCGGGAAAATATGGCCCCCTTCCGCGTGCCCAAATACGTGGAGTTTCGCGATGAATTGCCCAAGACGATGGTCGGTAAAATCTTGCGGCGCGAGTTGATGGAGGAAGAGACCAGGAAGGAACCGGTGGCCGGGTAGTGAGCTAAATAAAGAAGCGCGCGGTCGTTCTACCGCGCGCCTCGTTGTTTGTAACCTGGCCGGTCTGCCGTTAAGCGGGCACCGGCTCAGGGCTGAGTACGACCACAGACTCCGGCGGCAGGTCTACGAACATTGCCTCAAATTCGTCGGCATCGATCGTTTCTTCCTCCAAAAGCCGCCGGGCCACCTCTTCCAGCTTTTGCCGGTAGGCCGTCACGATTTGCTTCGCTCGCTGGTGGGCGTTATTCACCAGCAGTTTGATCTCCTCGTCGATCATCGTGGCGACTTCTTCGCTGTAGTTGCGTTGCTCCCCGATTTCGCGCCCTAAAAAGATCAGTTCCTCCTTCTCGCCGAAGGTGATGGGCCCCAACCTGTCGCTCATACCGTAGCGCATGACCATCGTCCGGGCGATGTCCGTGACCGACTTCAGGTCCTGGCTGGCCCCGGTCGTGATCTCTCCGAAGACGATTTCTTCAGCGGCCCGCCCGCCCAGGGCCATCGCCAGTTGCGCTTCCAGGTGAGATTTCTTTTCCAACGTTTTGTCGTCTCTGGGCACGAACCAGGTAACGCCGCCGGCCATTCCGCGCGGGATGATGGTCACCTTGCGCACCGGGTCGGCCTCTTTGATCATCTGGGCTACCAGGGCGTGGCCCGCTTCGTGATAGGCGACGACCTCTTTTTCCTTCTCGGTGATCATCCGGCTGCGACGTTCCGGCCCCAGCATAATCTTCTCAATCGATTCCTGCATCTCGGCCATCGAGATGTGCTTCTTGTTGCGCCGC
>JBHHXL010000250.1:0-6990 GCA_046757065.1 Anaerolineae bacterium | reverse complement strand
CGTCACCACCCTCGCTAACCCCGAAATCGTCCAGTCCATCCGGGAGATGGTGGGCGGGGATTCAAGATAGGTTTGAGGGCTGAAGCCCTCACTACCAACGGATTTTGAACACACCCATAGGGTTGGCGGGGACCAGAACGGGGAGGTAAGGAGGTTGGGTATGAGATAAACGATCAGGCCAGGGTTTCAGGTAACGTTGAGGTGTCGAGCCGTTCAGGGCTGGGATGTTCGCGTCTCACCGGGCGGTTCAATCCAACTGCACTTCAACCATTTCGAAAGTTTAAGGAGAGGAAAAAATGGAGGAACAAGAAAAAGTTGAACAACTCAAGGCTAAACTTGAGATGTACTGGCAGTCCAATGTTCGACTGATCAGGACCCTGCTCATCATTTGGTTTGTGGTCGCTTACGCTCCACCCTTGTTCATCAAAGGCTTCAACAGCATTGTCATTGCCGGTTTCCCGTTCGGCTATTACATGGGCAGCCAGGGCTCGTTGATCGTCTTCGTCATCTTGATTTTCTACTACGCCTGGCGCATGAACAAGATGGATGAAGAATACGGCCTGACCGGCCTGAAGCGATAAGGAAGGAGGGAGAAGAATGACGGTTTCAACGCAAGAAGTTTTCCGAAGCAAACTGGTGCGTTACTACGGCCGCTTCGCCATCGGGTTCATCCTTTTCAGCACGACTCTGCTTTTGCTGGAGGTGTTCGCCGGGCTGCCCACGGCCTTCATCGGCTGGGTGTTCCTGGTGGTAACGATTGGCCTGTACGCCACCATCGGCATCATCACCCGCACCAAGAAGTTGGATGAGTATTACGTGGCCGGGCGACAGGTTCCCGCCGTCTTCAACGGGATGGCCACCGGGGCCGACTGGATGAGCGCGGCCTCCTTCATCAGTATGGCCGGCCTGCTGTGGGGCCTGGGCTACGACGGCCTGGCCTTTATCATGGGCTGGACCGGCGGTTACGTCTTGCTGGCCCTGCTCTTTGCGCCCTACATCCGCAAGTTCGGCCAGTTCACCATCCCCGACTTTGTCGGCGCCCGCTTTGGCGGGAACAAGGCGCGGGTGGTGGGCGCCATCGCCGCCATTCTGGTCAGCTTCACTTACGTCACGGCCCAGGTGTCCGGCGTGGGCATCATCGTCAGCCGCTTCGTTGGCGTCGATTACCGGCTGGGCGTCTTCCTGGGACTGTCGGGCGTGCTGGTCTGCTCCTTCCTGGGCGGGATGAAAGCGGTGACCTGGACGCAGGTTGCCCAATACATCATCCTGATTGTCGCCTATATGATTCCGGTGACCTTCCTGGCCATCAAGCTGACGGGCATTCCCTTGCCACAATTGGCTTACGGCCAGGCCCTGCAAAACATCACCCGCCTGGAGCAGCAACAGAACATCACGCCGGCTTACGTCGAGCCCTACAACGAAGGCTTAAGCAATTCCTCGGCCATCAGCGCGGCCAAGCAGGTTGGCCTGCCGCCGCCGGAGAAGAAAACGGTCAACGATTGGAAAGGCACCCCCTGGAACTTTGTGGCCCTGACCGCCGTCCTGATGCTGGGCACCGCCGGTCTACCGCACATTCTCATCCGGTTTTACACCGTCCCCAGCGTGCGCGAAAGCCGTAAGAGCGTGGGCTGGGCCCTGTTCTTCATCTTCCTGCTCTACTTCACCGCCCCAGCCTACGCCGCCTTCTCGCGCTGGGAAATACTACAAAACGTGGTCGGCAAATCGATCACCTCGGTCCAGATAGACGGCCATTCGGTGACCACGGTCCTGGACAGCGCCGGCCAACCCCTGGCCTGGGTGGCCGGTTGGTCCAAAACCGGCTTGCTGACCATTGCCGACGCGACCGACGCCGGCGGCAACGGCGACGGCATCCTGCAATTCAGCGAGCTGAAAATCAACCGGGACCTGATCGTCCTCTCAACGCCGGAGATCGCCGGCCTGCCCTACACCATCGCCGCCATGATCGCCGCCGGGGGTCTGGCGGCGGCCCTATCCACCGCCGACGGCCTGCTGGTCGTGATCGCCTCGGCCGTCGCCCACGACGTCTTCTTCCGCACCCTGCGGCCCAACTCCAGCCTGGAAACGCGCATCCGGCTGGGCAAGTCGATGATCCTGGTGGCCGCAGCCGTTGCGGCGATGGCCGCCCTGCCACGCCTGGCCCTGATCGCCCAAATGGTGGCCTGGGCCTTCTCCCTGGCGGCGGCCTCGTTCTTCCCCGTTGTCCTGCTGGGCATCTTCTGGAAACGGGCGAACGGGCCGGGAGCTATCGCCGGGATGGTGGGCGGCCTGGGCACGACCATCCTCTACATGGTTTTGAACTACATCAACCCCGAGATCAACATCCTGGGCATCTCGCACCTGGCCGCCGGCATTTTCGGGATGCCGGTCAACTTCCTGCTGGTCTACGCCGTCAGCAAGGCCACGGCAGCGCCGCCAATTGAGATTCAAAACCTGGTTGACGAGCTACGCCATCCCCAGGAGGACGACGAGCTGATCGAACAAATGCTGACTTCACCGGAAGTTGCCTCGGCCTGATCCAGCTGGCAGCCCGGAGTCGAAACATTCAACATCCCCACCCCACACACAGGATTGGCAGGGTTTCAACGAATCCTGTCAATCCTGTCGATTCTTCCCCTCAGCGTTCAGGCCGGGATTAGGAGATTAGAAGATTTTGAATTATATTCATCCCCAACGCCAGCGCCCCCATTCCCGCACTTCTAGCCTGATTTGCCTGATGCCCTGAAAGGAGAACTCCTATGCCATCGTATGCTGAAACCTACGCCCGGTCCTTAAACGACCCGGAAGGCTTTTGGGCCGAAGCGGCTGCCGAAATCGACTGGTACAGGCGATGGGACCAGGTGCTTGACGATTCGCGGGCCCCGTTTTATCGCTGGTTTGTGGGCGGCGAGGTCAACACCTGCCACAACGCCCTCGACCGGCACGTGGAAAACGGCCGGGCCGACCAGTTGGCTCTGGTCTACGACAGCCCCGTCACCGGCACCGTCCAAACGTTTACCTACCGGCAACTGCTGGACGAAGTGGCCCGTTTCGCCGGCGCTCTGGCCGGGCAGGGGGTCGGAAAAGGGGACCGGGTCATCCTCTATATGCCGATGGTCCCCGAAGCGGTGATCGCCATGCTGGCCTGCGCCCGGATCGGGGCCATCCACTCGGTGGTCTTCGGCGGCTTTGCCGCCAACGAGCTGGCCACGCGCATCGACGACGCCAGGCCCAAACTGATCGTCTCCGCCTCGTGCGGGATTGAAATCGACCGCATCATCCATTACAAACCCCTCCTGGACAAGGCCATCGAGCTGGCCGCAAGCAAACCGGAGCGAAGC
This sequence comes from Anaerolineae bacterium, assembly GCA_046757065.1. Lineage (GTDB taxonomy): Bacteria > Chloroflexota > Anaerolineae > 4572-78 > JBHHXL01 > JBHHXL01. Next base: position 3,652 of record JBHHXL010000250.1, on the reverse strand, counting down.
ATCATCCTGCAACGGCCCCAGGCAACCGCCGAAATGGTCGCTGGACGCGACCTCGACTGGCACGAGTTGATGGCCGGGGCCGAGCCGGTCCCCTGCGTTCCGGTGGCCGCCACCGACCCGCTCTACATCCTCTACACCTCCGGCACGACCGGCGTGCCCAAGGGGGTGGTGCGCGACAACGGCGGCCACCTGGTTGCTCTCAAATGGAGCATGAAATACATCTACGGGGTTGACCCCGGCGACGTTTACTGGGCCGCCTCCGATGTGGGCTGGGTCGTCGGCCACTCCTACATCGTTTACGGCCCGCTCTTCCACGGCTGCACCACCATCCTGTACGAGGGCAAGCCGGTCGGCACGCCGGACCCCGGCGCGTTCTGGCGGGTCATCTCGGAGCACGGGGTCAACGTCCTCTTCACAGCCCCGACCGCCTTCCGGGCCATCAAACGCGAGGACCCGGACGGCAACTACATCCGCCAGTACGATCTGAGCCGCTTCCGCACCCTCTTCCTGGCCGGCGAACGCTGCGATCCCGATACCCTCCTCTGGGCGGAGGCCCAGCTCGGCGTGCCGGTCATCGACCACTGGTGGCAGACCGAAACGGGCTGGCCCATTGCCGCCAACTGCATCGGCCTGGAGATGTTTCCGGTCAAGCCGGGGTCGGCCACCAAACCGGTGCCCGGCTACGATGTGCGCGTCCTCGACGGGGCCAGTCAGGAGATGGCCCCGAACGAAATCGGCAGCATCGTGGTCAGACTGCCGCTGCCGCCCGGCTGCCTGCCGACCCTGTGGCAGAACGACGAGGGCTACCGGGCCTCCTACCTGAGCGCCTTCCCGAACCACTACCTGACCGCCGACGCCGGCTTCAAGGATGAGGATGGCTACCTGTGGATTATGAGCCGCACCGACGACATCATCAACGTGGCCGGGCACCGTCTCTCCACGGGGGCGATGGAGGAAGTGCTGGCCTCCCAGCCGGAGGTGGCCGAATGTGCCGTGGTCGGCGTCAACGACGACCTGAAAGGCGAGATTCCGGTCGGCTTTATCGTCCTCAAGGCCGGCGTGGACCGGCCCCACGACGAGATCATCGGCGAACTGATCCAGATGGTGCGGGAGCAAATCGGCCCGGTGGCCTCCTTCAAAGTGGCGACGGTGGTCAAACGGCTGCCCAAAACCCGCTCCGGCAAAATCTTGCGGGGCACGATCAAAAAGATCGCCGACGGGGTCGAGTACCGCCTGCCGGCCACCATCGACGACCCGGTCATTTTGGATGAGATTACGGACAGCCTGGCCGCCTTGGGCTACCCCCGGGCGTAGGTTCGACAGCCAGGCATTGTATTGAGGGCTTCAGCCCTTACCCGCCGCAGAGGGCTAAAGCCCTCAATACGGTTACGTCACTGAGGTGATATGCCCCTGATCGATTTTTTCAGCACGCACCCGCCCTTCGACAGCCTGAGCCAGGCCGACCTGGAAGCGGTGATACAGGCTCTACAACGGGTTCACTTCCCGGCCGGGAGTCACATCCTCCGCCGGGGCGGCCCGCCGAGCGACTCGTTGTACCTGATCCGGCGGGGGGCGGTGCGCCTGGAAAACGAGGGGCGCGTCCTCCAGGTTTTGGAGGAGGGGGAGATGTTCGGTTACCCTTCTCTCCTCAGCCAGACTTCGCGCGCCCTCGATGTGCTGGCCGAGGAAGAAACCGAAATCTACCGCATTCCAGGCGACCTCTTCCGGCGGCTGCTGGAGCAGCCCCCTTTCGCCGAGTTCTTCCTCAAGGGGCTGGGCGAGCGCCTGCGGCGGGCGATGGACTTCGAGGCCTCGCCGTTGGCCGGGGACCTGGCCTCGCCCGCCGAAGCCCTGATCACGCGCCCACCGATCTTCATCGACGCCGGGGCCAACATCGCCCAGGCCGCCCAGGCGATGCGCCGGGCCTGGGCCAGCTCGGTCCTGGTCGGCGGAGAGCCGCCGGGCATCATCACCGACCGCGATCTGCGCAACCGGGTGCTGGCCGAGAGGCTGGGGCCGGAAACCCCCGTCCGGCAGGTGATGACCTGCCCGGCCAAAAGCCTGCCCGCCGAAACGCCGGTCTACGGCGCGTTGCTGTTCATGCTGCAAGAAAACATCCACCACCTGCCCCTGACCCGGCAGGGCGAGGTGGTGGGCATCATCACCGACACCGACCTGCTGCGCCACCAGGCTAAAAGCCCGCTTTACCTGCTGCGTCAGGTTGAAACCATCTCAAAGGTCGAGGCCCTGGCTCAATACGCCCTGGAAGTGGCCGGGATGGTCGAAACCCTTTTCCGGAGCGGGCTGGATGTAGCCCAAATCGGGCGAATGGTCGCCAGCCTGAACGATGCCCTGACCAAGCGCCTGCTGCAACTGGCCGAAGACGAGCTTGGCCCGCCCCCGGCTGACTACGCCTGGATCGTGTTCGGCTCGGAGGGGCGGCTGGAGCAAACCCTGCTCACCGACCAGGACAACGCCCTGGTCTACCGGGCGGAGGGGAATGATGGCCAGGCCGAATCTTACTTTCAGCAACTGGCCCGGCGGGTGATCGACGGTTTGATCAACGCTGGCTTCCCGCCCTGCCCCGGCGGTTATATGGCCTCTAATTGGTGCTACCCCCTTGAGGCGTGGGAACGCCGCTTCAAAGGCTGGGTTCGCACCCCCGATCCGGAGGCGCTGCTCAAGATAGCTATATTCTTTGACTTTCGCGCGGTGCACGGGGCTTTGAGCCTGGATTCGTTGGAAGAAATTTTCCTGGGGGCCGGGGAGCGAGGGCTGTTCCTGTCGCAACTGGCCCGGGCCAGTTTGACTTTTCGACCGCCGCTGGGGTTTTTCCGGCGCATTCGAGCGGAGGCCGCCGGGGTGAACTTGAAGCGGGGAGGGATCGCGCCCATCGTTGGCCTGGCCCGGCTGTGCGCCCTGGAGGCCGGCGACCCGGCTCGCTCCACCATCAGCCGCCTGGAAGCCGCCACGGGGACGGGCACGCTGGGCCGGGAAGGGGCCGAAGTGCTGATCGAAGCCTTCCGCTTCATTCTGCACCTGCGCCTGCGGGCGCAATTGCAGGCCTACCGGTCGGGCGAACCGGCGAGCAATCATATGCCCCTGGACACCCTCTCCCCCCTTGAACGCCGCCATTTGAAAGATTCCTTTCAAGCCATCCGTGAAGCGCAACAAATGACGGCCCTGCGTTTTCAAACCGGACGATTGGGGTAGAAGTTATGCGTACATTCATCACGACGACGGTATGGCAACGGTATGGACTGGGCTGGATCGTTGGCCTGGCCCTGGGATTGCCGCTCGCCTGGCTGGCCGTCGGCTGGCTGGAGCAAAATTATCCCGCCGGCACGGGCTGGATGTCACTCAGCCTGGCCGTGTTGCTCGGCGGCATCGGCTGGCGCCTGTACCGGCAGGGCCGGCAGGAGGGGGCCGCCTGCGCCACCACCTGGCCGAATGTTTCGCCCTTACAGGTAAGTTGCCTGGCGGCTCAGGCGTTGGGGATTCAATGGCTCTTATTCGCCGGGTCTTTTCAAAGGGTGGGGCTGTTGCCCATCGCCGCCTGGTCCGGCTGGCCTTACCTCAGCATCGCCGCGGGCCTGCTGGGGTTGGGCTGGTTCAGCCTGCACGCCGATTGCCACGACGAGGCCCTGAGCGG
>JBHHXL010000249.1:0-7004 GCA_046757065.1 Anaerolineae bacterium | reverse complement strand
ACAGGGATTGTCAGACTCCTTTAGAACTTGTCGGATGCGGGAGTCGTGCGCCCAGGACTTTAACGCAAGGCCGGTCACAAGTCAAATCCCGGCTGCCGGAGGGTGGGGGGCCGGGCTCCATTTGCCTGAATCACCGGCGGAGATTATGATCCGAAATGTTAGATTCGCCGGTCAAGCAGGCCGGGAGGCCATCTTGTGAGCGCAGGCGGTTCGAATTGAAAATCTTCTACACGGACCACTTCGGGTTGCCCCTGCCCGACGGCCACCGCTTTCCGCTGGAAAAGTATGCCCTGCTCAGGGAGCAGGTGACCGAGGCCGGCCTGGTTCCGCCGGAGAACCTGCGTGTGCCCCCGGCGGCCACCGACGCCGAAATCTTGCGCGCCCACACATCTGACTACCTGCAACGTGTCAAACAGGGCACACTCTCGCCCCAAGAAATCCGGCGCATCGGTTTTCCCTGGTCGCCGCAACTGGTGGAGCGAGCCCGCCGCTCCTGCCGGGCCACGGTCGAAGCCTGCCGGGCCGCGCTGGCCGACGGGGTATCGGCCAGCCTGGCCGGGGGCACGCACCACGCCTTCGCCGGCCACGGCCAGGGCTTTTGCGTCTTCAACGACAGCGCCATCGCCGCCCGGGCCATGCAGGCCGAGGGGCTGGCCCGGCGGGTGGTGGTCATCGACTGCGACGTGCACCAGGGCAACGGCACCGCTGCCATCCTGGCCGCTGATCCGACCGTCTTCACCTTTTCGATTCACGGAGCCAGGAACTTTCCATTCCGCAAGGAGCGCAGCGACCTGGACGTGGCCCTGGAAGATGGAGCTGGCGACGAGACCTATCTGGCCGCCCTGGAAGACGGCCTGCGCCGCGCCCTAAGCGAGGCCAGGGCCGACCTGGCTATCTACCTGGCCGGGGCCGACCCCTTCGTCGATGATAAACTGGGGCGGTTGGCGGTCAGCAAGCGCGGGCTGGCCGAGCGCGACCGGAGGGTCCTGGCCCATTGCCGCGCCGCCGGGCTGCCGGTGGCCGTCACCATGTCGGGCGGTTACGCCCGCCAGGTGCAGGACACGGTCGATATTCACTTGCAGACGATCACCACGGCCGTGGCGATGCAACTCCACCGCGATGGCTGAAAATGTCCTTAACGACGCGAAGTGCGTAATTTTGGCCCTCACCCCCCAGCCCCCTCTCCCAAATTGGGAGAGGGGGCTGGGGGGCGAGGGCAATATCAAGGGAGAGCGAGTATGCGCCCACAACTTGCCAGGCGACTTGGGGTTTTGACCAGCGGCGGCGACGCGCCGGGGATGAACGCCGCCGTGCGGGCCGTCGTCCGCACCGCGCTCGACCGGGGATTGGAGGTGTACGCCATCTACGAGGGCTACCAGGGCCTGGTCGATGGCGGCGACCGCCTCCGCCGCATGGATTGGGACTCCGTCGGCGGCATTTTGCACCGGGGCGGGACCGTGATCGGCTCGGCCCGCTGCACCGATTTTCAAAATCGGGACGGGCGTCTGCGGGCGGCCCGCAACCTGTTGCAGCGGGAGATCAACAGCCTGGTGGTCATCGGCGGGGACGGCAGCCTGACCGGGGCCGATATTTTTCGCCGGGAATGGCCCGAGCTGCTGGCCGAGCTGGTGCAGGCTGGCGAAGTCTCCCCGGACGTGGCGGAGCGCAATCCAAACCTCGTTGTGGTTGGCCTGGCCGGCTCGATCGACAACGATATGTACGGGACCGATATGACCATCGGGGCCGACACGGCCCTGCACCGCATCACCGCCGCCATCGATGCCATCAGCAGCACGGCGGCCAGCCACCAGCGCAGTTTCGTGGTCGAGGTCATGGGCCGGCGCTGCGGCTATCTGGCCCTGATGGGCGGCCTGGCCAGCGGTGCGGATTGGGTGCTCATCCCCGAAAACCCGCCCAACCTGGATAACTGGGAAGACAAGATGTGCGAAGTTCTGCGCTCGGGCCGGGAATACGGGCGGCGGGATAGCATCGTCGTCGTGGCCGAGGGCGCGCAAGATCGCCACGGCAACCCCATCAGCAGCGACCACGTCAAACGGGTTCTGGAGGAGCGGCTGGGCGAGGACACGCGGGTGACGATCCTGGGCCACGTCCAACGGGGGGGCGCGCCCAGCGCCTTCGACCGCAATCTGGCTACTCTGCTGGGGCACGCCGCCGTCGAGCAGATTCTGGCCGCTAGGCCGGGGCGCGAGCCGGTCCTGATCGGGATGCGCGGCAACCGCATCACCCGCGCGCCGTTGCGGGATTGCGTCGAAGGGGCCTGGAGCGTGGCCGAGGCGGTATCTGCCCACGATTACGAGCGGGCGATGGACCTGCGGGGCGGCAGCTTCAAAGAGGCATTTCGCACCCTGCGGACGCTGGTGCGCGCCTTTCCGCACGGCCCGGCCCCCGGCCAGCGACGGTTGCGACTGGCCGTGCTCAACGCCGGCGGCCCAGCGCCGGGCATGAACACCGCCGTCCGGGCCGCCGTCCGGTTGGGGGTCGATAAGGGCCACACGATGCTGGGCGTTTACAACGGCTTCAAGGGCCTGATCAAGGGCGAGTTGCGGGAGTTCGACTGGATGAGCGTCAACGGCTGGGCGCTGAGGGGCGGTTCGGAATTGGGCACCAACCGCAAAATCCCGGGCGACGGCGATTTCTACGCCATCGCCCGCAACCTCGAGGGGCACAAGATCGAGGGCCTGCTGATGATCGGCGGCTGGGCCGGCTACCAGGCCGCTTACCGGTTGTTCAGCAACCGGCACATCTTTCCGGCCTTCAACATCCCCATCGTCTGCCTGCCGGCCTCGATCAACAACAACCTGCCCGGCTCCGAGCTGAGCATCGGGGCCGACACGGCCCTGAACAGCATCGTGGAAGCGGTGGACAAAATCGAGCAATCGGCCGTGGCCTCGCGGCGTTGCTTCGTGGTCGAGGTGATGGGCCGTTACTGCGGCTATCTGGCCCTGATGAGCGCCCTGGCCACGGGCGCGGAGCGGGCTTACCTGCACGAAGAGGGCCTGACCCTGAGCGATTTGCAAAAGGACCTGGAGCGTCTGATCGCCGGTTTTTCGCGGGGCAAGCGGCTGGCGCTGATGATCCGCAACGAAAGGGCCAACCCGCTCTACACCACCGAGTTTATGCGCGCGCTTTTCGAGGAAGAGGGCCGGGACCTGTTCGACGTACGGCAGGCCATCCTGGGCCATATGCAGCAGGGCGGCAACCCAACCCCCTTCGACCGCATTCAGGCCACCCGGCTGGCGGCCCGCTGCATCGAATTCCTGATCGCCGAAGCCGGCAAGCCGTCGCCGGCCGGGGCCTTTATCGGCCTTCAGGAGGGGCAGGTCAAATTCGGCAACTTGCAAGACCTGCCCCGCCTGGTGGACGAAACCTACCAGCGGCCAAGGCAGCAGTGGTGGCTGGAACTGCGTCCGGTGGCGCGGCTGCTGGCCCAGCCAGGGCCGAGGGAGTGGACGGGGGAGGGTGGAGATTAGGGATTGGAGCCGCCGCGCAAAATGGCTGCCTGGTAGACTTCGGGCAGACGCCGGGGACGGCCCTCTAAATCGAGGAATGCGCCGGTGGAGTAGGCTCGCGCCAGCAGGGTTTGATCGGCGGCGCGTCGCATTTCGTGGATCCAGGTGCCGTGGGTGCGAGCCATCGTATTGACCCAGCTTGTGATCTCGATCTGGTCGCCGTCCATTGCCGGGCGGAAGTAATCGATTTCGTTGCGGCGGACGATGATGACCACCCCCAACTGGCCGGGCAGGCTGTCGGGCGGGTAGCCGGCCCGGCTCGAGGCGTCGAAGAATGCCTGTTCGACCCAGTTCAGGTAAACGGCGTTGTTGACGTGCCGGGCCGAGTCCAGCTCGTAGTGCTGCACCCGCCGCTGGCTGAGGTAGCGGTGGCAATTGGCGACAGGCTTTTCGCCCTGGCCCGGCTTGAGACGGCGCACGCTGCGCCGGCCGTTGGGCCGGAAGGTGTCGATCATCCGTTGGGGGATGCGGGTTGGGGCCAGCGTCTCCTGGTTTAAAAAGGCCCACTTGATACGAGCCCTGGCTACAGTTTCGCCGTCCCCGGCCAGAGTCAGGTGATATTCGCGGTGCGATTGCACCCGGCCAAAGTCGCTGACCCAGGTTTTGGCCAGCAGCTCATCGCCGAAGGTGGCCGGTCGCCCGTACTCGATGATGGTTTTGCGGACGAGCCACAACACGCCCATCTCATCGTAGCGATCCAGATCGTAGCCGGCGTCGGCGCTGGCCTCCATCCCGACCTGCTGGAGATAATTCAGGTAAACGGCGTTGTTGACATGCCCCAGGCTGTCCAGCTCGTAGTGGCGGACGCGGAAGCGGCGGGTGTAGATGTGGGTCATAAGCGCGGGCCCCGGTTCGGTGTCGTTGCGCGGCCATTATACCGGAATCCGCCTGAATTTACGAGATCATCTTGCCAAAAATGGCCGTTCGTTATACCCTGTGGGCAAACTGCGCGGTGAAGGAGACCCCGATGGATATTTTGCGCACCCCCGACGAACGTTTTGCCCACCTGCCCGACTTTCCCTTTGAACCGCACTATTTGCAGATCCCCGACGGCGACGGCGGGACGCTGCGGGTTCACTACCTGGATGAAGGCCCAACCGACGCCCCGCCCGTGCTTTTGCTGCACGGCGAGCCTTCCTGGTCATTTCTGTATCGCAAAATGGTCCCGATCCTGGTCGAAGCCGGTTTTCGGGCCGTGGCCCCGGACCTGGTGGGATTTGGGCGCTCGGACAAACCGGCCCACCGCTCCGATTACACCTATCAACGCCACGTGGACTGGATGGCGGCCGTGGTGCGGGCGCTCGACCTGCGCCAGATCACCCTGGTTGGCCAGGATTGGGGCGGGCTGATCGGCCTGCGTCTGCTGGCGGACGACGAATCGCGCTTCGCCCGGGTCGTGGCGGCCAACACCGGTTTGCCCACAGGCGACCAGCAGCTGCCGGAAGCGTTCCTGAAATGGCAGCAGTTCTCGCAGCAGGTGCCGGCCTTCCCGGTGGGCCGGGTGGTCAACGGCGGCTGCGTGACCGATTTGCCGCCGGACGTCGTTGTCGCTTACGAGGCGCCCTTCCCCGACGAGTCGTATAAAGAGGGCGCGCGCATTTTCCCGGCCCTGGTGCCGACCCGCCCCGACGATCCGGCGGCTCCGGCCAACCGCCGGGCCTGGAAGGTGCTGCGGCGCTGGCGCAAACCCTTCCTGACCGCCTTCAGTGATTCCGATCCGATTACGGGCGGCGGCGACCGGGTGTTTCATAAACTCGTGCCGGGGGCCGAGGGGCAGCCTCACACCACCATCAAGGGGGCCGGACATTTTTTGCAGGAGGACAAAGGCCAGGAACTGGCCCAGGTTGTGGTGGACTTCATCAACAGGAATGAGAGTACTCGGTAGATTATAGGGGTTACGCAGTTGACTGAGATATAGCGGATTTTTTAACCACAGAGGCACGGAGAGCACTGAGATTTCCACAGAATTCTCTGTGCGCTCTGTGTCTCCGTGGTGGGTTTAGCGTTCAACCTGCCTCAACTGCGTAAGTCCTGTAAATTAAATTTGCATCGTAAATACTGTCCCTCGCGACGAAAGACGAAGGACCGCAGAGCGTGACGAAATCAAGCCCTTGGATCGGATATTGGTCACGCTTCGCGGTCCACCGTCCTTCGTCGGGGTTGAAAGGACCTGATCAAGTCATTACCGGACGCCTTCTGAAAAGCTAATCTAATAGGAGCAAAGCATGAGCGATAACGGTACCAGTTTCAGTTTGACCGGCGAGCAGCGGATGATCCAGCAGTTGGCGCGGGACTTCGCCCAGAAGGAAATCGCCCCCGCCGCCGAGCACTACGATCAGACTCACGAGTACCCCTGGCCGGTGATCAAAAAAGCCCAGGAGCTGGGCTTCACCCTGGTCAACATCCCGGAGGAGTACGGCGGGTTGGGTCTCAGCCTGTTTGAGGAGTGCCTGGTCACCGAGGAGCTGGCCTGGGGCTGTTCGGGCATGAGCACGGCCATCGCCGCCGTCCCCCTGGGGATTTTGCCCGTCCTGATCGCCGGAACCGAGGTCCAGAAGAAGGAATACTGCGGGCGGCTGGCGGACGGCCAGATGTGCGCCTACTGCCTGACCGAACCGGAGGCCGGCTCGGACGTGGCCGGCATTAAGACCGCCGCCCGCAAAGCGGGCGACCATTACCTCCTCAACGGCAGCAAAACCTTCATCACCGGGGCGACGGTGGCCAATTTCTACACAGTGTTCGCCTACACGGACCCTTCGACGCGGTACAACGGTATGAGCTGTTTCATCGTTGACCGGGATTGGGAGGGCGTCAGCGTCGGCACCCCCTTCCAGAAAATGGGCCAGCACGCCTCGGACACGGCGGAGGTGGTTTTCGATGAGGTGAAGGTGCCGGCCTCACATCTGCTCGGCCAGGAGGGGGATGGCTTCATGATCGCTATGAAGGTCTTCGACCGCAGCCGGCCGCCCACGTCTTCCGGGGCGGTGGGCGTGGCCCGCCGGGCGATGGAGGAGGCGGTCAACTACGCCAAAACGCGCTACTCGATGGGCAAGCCCATCTGGCAGCACCAGGCCGTGGGCCATATGCTGGCCGATATGGCCATCGAGGTCGAAGCGGCCCGCCTGCTGGTCTGGAAGGCGGCCTGGTCGGTCGATGCCGGGGTTCGCAACACCACCGCCTCGGCCTTTGCCAAAGCCTACGCCGCCGATATGGCTATGCGCGTGGCCACCAACGCCGTGCAGGTCTTCGGCGGTTACGGCTACATGAGCGAGTACCCGGTCGAGAAGCTGATGCGCGACGTGAAAATCTTCCAGATTTACGAAGGCACCAGCCAGATTCAGCGCAATATTATCATCCGCGAGTTATTCCGGACATAGGCCCTGGGTGCGTCCAAAATTGTTGGAAAGCACAGGGGGAATTGGGGAACACCCCCCACACCCCCGGTCTTCATAGAATTTCGAACACGCACTAGAC
>JBHHXL010000248.1:0-7043 GCA_046757065.1 Anaerolineae bacterium | reverse complement strand
ATCCCCTCCGCCAGCGCCGCTCGCACGGCCTCGACCGCCTGGTCGTAAGTTTCGACCATCTGCGACCATTGCTCGTCGCTGAACGGTTGCAGCAGGTAGGCCTTGGGCGGCATGCGGCCCGGCGGCCGCCCGACGCCCAGCCGCAGGCGCGGAAAATCCTTCGTGCCCAGGTGGGCGATGACGCTCTCCAGCCCGTTGTGCCCGCCGGAGCCGCCCTTGAGCCGCAGTTTCATGGCCGCCAGGGGCAAATCGAGATCGTCGAAGATGACCAGGATGCGCTCCGGCGGCACTTTGTAGAAGCGGGCCAGGGGGCCGACCGCCTCGCCGCTGAGGTTCATGTAGGTTTGGGGCTTGACCAGGGCGACCCCCACCCCGGAGATGCGCCCCCGGGCCAGCAGGGCCTTGTTCCGCCGCTCGTCGAAGCGCAGGTCCTCGGCGGCGGCCAGCCGGTCCAGCACGTGGAAGCCGGCGTTGTGCCGGGTTCCGGCGTATTTGCGGCCGGGGTTGCCCAGGCCGACGACCAGCCACCGGACCGGACCCGGCTTTTTTTTGGAGCGGCCAAAGAGGGGGAACGATAACGGCATCGGCGGCCTACCGCCCCCGCAGCCGGTCGATGAAGCCCTTGATGAAGGTCCGCAGGGCAGACAAAAACCCGAACAGGAAGAAGACCCCCAGCATCGTCCCCCCGCCCCAAACGCAGGCCGCCTGCAAGGGGGCGAAATCGAACGAAATGCTGGGCAGGCCCGAGGCGCTGGCGCTGACCGTCGGCAGCGATTCCGGGGTGGGCAGCAGGCGCGGGGTGGGGGTATCGATGACCGGCTGGTCGATGACAACAGTCGGGGTCGGCGGCAGCGGGGTAGGGGTGATGGTCGGGGTGATCGAGGCTTCGGGGGTAGGGGTTTCGGTCGGCTGGGTGTTGGCGATCACCACCTGGCGCGAGAAGAACTCGGTGTAGTTGCCGTCGTTGCGCACCACGCGCAGGCGGAGGGTGTAACTGCCGTCCGGCCATTGGGTCGTATCCCACACTTCGAGCACGCCGTTCAAGACCTGCTCCTCGTGCAGCGAGCCGATGATCACCCATTGATCATCCGTGTTTGGCTCCCGCGCCAGTTCGACCTTGTAAAACTGAAAGGCGGGATGGACGGCCGTGCCCTCGATCTCAACCACGCCGCGCACGACCGCATTCTCGGCGGGTTCGGTGATAACCCCCACGTCGCCCTGGGCCGGCGGCGCGGCCAGAGTAACCGGCCCCCGCAGGGCCAGGGCCAGTATCAAACTAATTGCGGCCAGGAGAATAAGACGGCCTCGAGGCATAGGTGCTTCCTCAACGTTAGTAAGGTTAACCGGTGGTTGGTTGACTCAGTAGATCCAAATTTGGGCTTGCCGTGTAGGTCAAACTGTTAGTTTGACCCGCGCAAACTAACAGTTTACGCTACAAATTGGATCCACTGTGACTGGTTAATTGGTCAACCGGTCACCAATCAACCAATTAACCGATCAACCAGCCAACCAACGCACCAACCGCCAACGCAAAAGTGGCTCTTTGAGCTTTTATGGGGTTTTGTAGCACAAGCTGTTAGCTTGTGCGGGACAAACTAACACGCTCCGCGTGTCCTACATTACCACACAATTCCTCACAGAGCCGCGAAAGTTTAGCACGAGTCAGACCCGATGACAAAAATTCAACCGGGTTCGACTCACTCCGGGCCGGGCAGGGGCCGGGTGTTGCTGTAAATCCAGGGCCCGCTGTGCAACAGCGAGGCGACGGCGATCAAGACGCCCGCCTCGGCCAGGGCCCGCCGGCCGGCCAGGGCCCGGTTCAGCACAAAGGCGGCCAGGATGGTGTAAACAAAAGCCGAGGGCGCAAACAGGTCCCAATCCTTGCGCCCGCCGTAATCGGGGTTCCACAACCAGGTCAGCAGCAGATAACAGAGGCCAGCCACGGCCAGAAAATAAGCCGAGCGCCGTTCCGCATCATCGCTGAAGATGGCCTGCCCGGACAGGCGGGCCGCAATGAGGGCGAAGGCCAGAACCGGCAGGCCGAAGGGCGAGATCAGGAAGTGCTCGTTCAGCCAATCCAGGAGATGGGCGGCGGAGAACATCGTGTAATGCTGCCACTGCGTCGTCGTCTCGAACAGGGGCACGAACCAGATGCCGTCGCCGCCGCCGGGCCGGTCATCGCCGAAGAGGTAGGCCAGGCCGTGGTTGCCGCTTTCCATCAAGGCCAGCACCCCGCCCCCGACGAGTAACGGCGGCAGGACCACCTGCCAGGCCAGGGCGGGCCGCGAGGCCCCGGCTCGCCGGCGGACCCAGGCCAGGTACAGAACCGACGGCCACAAAAACACCGTCGAGGGGTGAAAGCCGTTGGTGATCGATAGGGCCAGAGCTGCCCAGACCAGGGCCAGTTCGCCGCGCAACACCTTCAGGCCGGCGAAGGTGAATACGAGCAGCCCCAGGGAGATGACGGTGTAGTTCTCGACGTAGCCGAAAAACAGTTGAACCGCACCGGTGCTGCCGACAAAGCCAACCAGCACCGCTTGCCGCAGGGCGTCGCGCTCCAGCCAGGTCGCCAGATTCAGCAGCAGATAGACGAAGGCCGCGCCACACAAAATGCTGCTCGCAGCGTACACGTCCCCAACGCCCCAGCCGAGCAGGGGCCCGGCCAGCAGCGCCCACAGGCGTTGGTGCAGGAAGATGGTCAGCGGCGACTGCCAGTTGTAGATCACCGGCCCCTCCGGGAAGGAGAGGCCAATGACCAGAATGTTGGCATCGCCCCAGCGCAGATGGCGGATACGGCCCGCCCAAAAAAGGAGGGCGGCCAGCATCGAGGCCAGGGCAAACCAGCGCCGGCGGTGCTTCTTGCCCGGCAGCTTCTGCCAGATGGCCGCCAGCCAGGCCCTGAGCGCCTCGTTGGGGCCGGCCAGCACCAGGCTTCCGGCCAACAGCCCCAGCCCCCAGCCCAACCAGAGCGGCAGAAATGTAAAAGGCCACACGCTCCAGGCGTTGGCCTCGTCCAGGCGGTAGGATAGCAAATGCAAACCGATGACAACTAGAGTCCAGATGCGTAGGGCTGAGAGCAAGCGGGGCACATCAAATCCTCTGCGGCGGGAGGTTCCAGGCGGCCTATTTTACCGTAAAGCCACGCCCCTGGCAATCCACGGATTCTAGCGAATGACCTCCAACCCCAGGTGCTGCTCGAAAGGATCGAAGTCGCGGTCGCTGTGCAGAAGAGAAAAGCCGCGTTCGATGACGAACGTGGCTATCAAACAATCGATGGTCTTGCGGACGGTGATGCCCCGGCGACGCAGGCGGCGAAAATTCTCCGCGCTCTTGACGGCTAACTCGCTGCCGCCGATGACGTATACCGGAAACCGGAGCAGGGCTTCCCGCGCCCGCTCGAAGTCCCGTTGGGCCTGGTAACCCTGAAGCACCTCGCACAATATGATGTCACCCAAGCCGATGCTCTGCTGGCCCAGCGCGGAGTCCAGAATCTCGGTTTGGGCGGTGGGGGTTCCGTTGAAGTAGTCAATCCAGACGGACGAGTCAACGATCCACATTGGCCAAGCGCCCGGCCCGCATCTCGTTCAGGTCGCCTTCCCAGCGAAGTTTGCCCCGAAGCTGGCGCACGTTTTCCTGGGATTTCAGGCGAATCAGCATACGCAGCGCCTCTTCGATAACGGCCTTCTTTGTCTTGAGGCCGGTGCTCTCCAGAGCCCTGGCCATCAACTCGTCATCTATGACCACGTTGGTCCGCACGATGCACCTCCAGGTTGCACGATGTGTATATTTTACCGTTTTTATACACATTGCGCAAAGCAGCGCCCGGAAATAGCGAAAAAGCCATCGAATGAATTCGACGGCTGGTACGGCAAACCGGTTACAAACCGGTTCGGTCAAGGAGGCCGCTAAAACTTAAATGCGATCCTTCACTGAATCCAAAACTCGACGGTGGCCGCGCCCTGGCCATCCAGGAATACTTCCACGCTGGCCGGAATCCCTTCCGGCTGAACGCGGTACAGGCCCGGCCACAGGCCACCGACCTGGCACGCCCCCGGCCCGAATTCCGGCTTGGTGCCGGTCAGGCATTGCGTGGAAAAGCCGTCGTTACCGATGGTGACGGGCAGTCCCTGGCTGCCGTGGACCTTGACCAGCAGAATGGACCAGACCCCGCCGGCCGGCGAGTCGCTGTTCGTGTTGTGGGTAATGGTCCCCACCCAGCCGCCTTTTTCGGCGGCGGGCGTGGGCGTGGGGGCCAGGTCGTAGCGAAACTCGACCAGCACGAATTGACCGGGTTTCATATCAACCGTCATCTCGGCCAGCCCCGCTAACTCGACCACGTACTCGCCGGGCGGCAGCCCGCCGAACTCGACCGCGAAGTCGCCGTGTTCCGGCTTGGTGCCGGTCAGGCCGCGCGTTTGCCAGGCTCCGCTGCGGACCACGACCGGATGGTCTTTCAACCCCAGGGCCAGCACGGCCAGCGTGCCGGGTGCGTTTTGCGACTCTTCGACGACCCGCCCGACCCAGGCAAAGGCCGGCGTTGGCGTGGGGGCGATGGTTGGCGTGGCCGTGGGGCGCGCGGTTGGGGTAGGCTGCCTGACGGGCGCCGAGGTGGCCGTGGCCGGCAGCGCTCCACCCCCGGCTGCGCTGCGGTGCGGTGCTGCGCCCAGACCCACGATGGCAGTGGCCGCCGGCGTGGGCGTCATCGCCGGCGCGGCGCTGGCGGTGAAGGCCACCCGGGCAAAACCAACCCCGTCCACGAACAGAGAATAGGCCGCCGGGATGTTGGCCGGACTGACGGTGTAAACCCCCGGCTCCAGGCCGCCGAACTCGCAGGCGAAGGGGCCGTATTCCGGCTTCGTGCCCGTTTCGCACAACGCCTCAAATCCACGGACATTTGATAGCCGGACCACCTGCCCGACCCTGCCTTCCACCGAAACCGCAAGCGCCGAGCTGTGCTCCAGGCTGCCGTAGGCGCTGTTCGTGTTTTGCTCCAGCTCGGCCTGCCAGACCGGAGGGCCATCCGGCAGCGTCTCCCGCCGGAATCCAAGGGTGACCGCTTCCGCCGGCCCGACCAACAGCGGCAACGACAGGCCCACCTCCGGCAGCGACACCTGGTAGCGCCCGGCGGTTAATCCGCCCAATTCGCAGGCGAAATCGCCCTCACCGGAATCGCGCCCCGTCAAACAGGTGGCGGCAAAGTTGCCCGCTGCAATGTTGACCGGGACGTTCTCAAGCCCCTCAACCTGGGCCACCACCGACGACCACAGACCGCCAACGGTTTCGCGCCGCTCGACGGCGGCCACCCACTGCGAGAACGGAGTCGGGGTGGGGCTGAGGGTTGGGGTGTCCGTGGGCGGCCGGGGCGTAGGGGGAACCGGCGTGGGCGTGGGCGTAGCGGTCGCCGGAATCGGGGCAAATTCAACCGTCAGCAGGGTGAATGGGTTCAGGATGACGCGCAAGTCGGCGTTCAACCCGGCGGGAGTGATGGTGTAATCGCCCGCCCCCAGGGCCACAAACTCCGTTACATCCGGGCCAACCTCCTCCGGCTTGAAGCCGGTCACGTTGGAACCGATTAGATCGTAGGGGGTCGCCAGCCCCACGCCCAGGCCAACCTGATCGACCACGCGCACCCGAATGATGCCCCCGGCGGACGTCTGCGATGGCTCTTCGCTGACTATGCGCCCCGTCCAGGCGACCCCGGCCAGCGGCGTGGGGCTTGGAGGCGTGGCCGCAGCGGTGGCGGTGGCCTGCCAGGCCGGCACCTCGGCAAATTCGACGACGATCAGGTTCGTGCCATCGGCCCAGACGTCCAGACCGGTGTCCAGGTCCGGCACAACTACCGTCCACAATCCTTCAGGGATCGGGGCGAACTCGGCGGCGGAGGGGCCGAACTCAGGCTTGGAGCCGGCGGGGGCGGAGAGGACGTTGCCCTCGTGCCGGAGTTCGATGGAAATGCCGGGCCGCCCCTCCACGCTGACCCGGATGATCGACCCGGTCTTGGGCGTGGCCCAGGCTGTGTTGCTGACAATTCGAGCCTGCCAGACGGTGCCTGCCGGCGTCGGCGTGGCCGCAAGCTGAGCGGCCCTGGCAGGCAGCGCCGGGCCCGCCTCCGCCAGAAACAGGGAAGCGGCCATCAGACCGATGATGGTAAAACTTGACCAGGCGACAAGTCGTCTCATAATCGCCATTGTAACATAGGGTGGGGGAAGCCCAAAGCGGACGGGTCAAAAAAGGCTTAAGGGACGCCGGGGGCGTCCCTTAAGTGAAAATAGCTCGGGTTTGAGGAAAGGGGGAGGAGGATAGGGTTTGGTCAGGGTTAGGGTCTGGGTTAGGGTCTGGGTTAGTAGGATCTCGTTGAGGTCTCTACAATCAGCTAATGGGGCCCGAGCTGTTTGACGGAGCAAGACGTTTGCTCGCAAACGCCGTCGTGAATTTCGTAACGCGAAACCGGCCTGGAATTGGTGTCGTAATAGGTGATGCGAATCTTGAATTGCTTTTCCGGTTCAAATTCGTTGACGGTGGCTTTGGCTAAACGGCGTAGTCTTAAGTCTTGGTGGCTGATTACCATCGTCTTGCTCCTAAATCCTTGTTCGTTGAACATTCTAGCAACCCTTCGTTTGAATTCAGTTTGATAAATATTGGAACTTCATTCGAAAGTTGCTTTACAATCACACCACGTTATGTTATAATACCCCAGCCTGGATGAGAGTAGAGCTTGAACAATGTCCCTATTTACCACCACCCACATGATGCGCATGATGATGGCTCGCCAAAATGGCTGGCGCAACTCTGTTGGTGTTGCTCGGAGAACGGTGGAAGTCAGGCCCTGAAACTCCGCCGGGCAGAAAGATCGCAGGCCGCGCCGCTCAGGCGCGGTTTTTTATTTTCGCTTCGGATGAGGTATGGTACAATGACGCCTGACGCTCCTAAACCCATTGCCAGCTTCCAAACCCGCTGGGGGTCGGCGGCCACGGGGCGGATGCGCTTTGAGGGTTACTCCTGAGCATAACCGTTCATCGGGTCACATAACACCTTGACTCTTA
>JBHHXL010000247.1:0-7056 GCA_046757065.1 Anaerolineae bacterium | reverse complement strand
TTGATTATTACAGTATAGTAGAATAAATCACAAATGTATGTGACAAAAGTCACATGGCGAGGAAAACAAGAGGGCCGTCACGAGCCTGACGGCATACCTAACCCACATCCAATCCGTAAACGTCTCCCTTGGCCCAACCCGACTCCCGCGCCACCCGGCGGGCCGCCTCGGAGCGGGAGACCCCGGCGGCCAGCGCCCGGCGCATAGCGGCCCGCACCCGGTCTTCGCCCCACGCCGCCGGCTCCGGCGCGCCGCCGACCACCAGCGTAAACTCGCCGCGCGGCTCGCGCTCACCCCAGACCGCCTGCGCCTCGGCCAGGGTACCGCGCCAGACCTCCTCGAAGCGCTTGGTCAACTCGCGGCAGAGGGCCACCCGGCGCTCCGGCCCCAGGATGTCCGTTGCATCGGCCAGCGCCCCGCGCAGGCGGTGGGGCGCTTCAAAAAAGACCAGCGTCTCGCGCCGGTCTTTCACCTCTGCCAGAACCTGTCGCCGCTCCCCCCGTTTGCGCGGCAGGAAGCCCACGAAGAGGAAGCGCCCGGTCGGCAGGCCGCTGGCGGACAGGGCCGCCGTCAAAGCCGAGGGGCCGGGGATCGACACCACCTCGATCCCCCGCGCCAGCGCCGCCTGCACCAGTTCGTAGCCGGGGTCGGACAGGCCGGGCGTGCCGGCGTCGGAGACGAGGGCCACGTCCCCCCTTTCCAGGGCGGCCAAAATTCGCTTGATGCGGGCCGGTTTGTCCCGGGCCGCGTCGAAGTAGCTCAGCAAGGGCCGCTCGATCCCGTAGTGGGCCAGCAGTCGCCCGGTGTGGCGCGTATCCTCGCAGGCGATCAGGTCTGCCTGGCGCAACACCCGCAGGGCGCGCAGGGTGATGTCCTCCAGATTGCCGATCGGTGTTCCGACCAGATAAAGCGTACCCAACCGTTTAGCACCTCAAGGCATAAATGAGCCCATAGTTACCAAGCGCCCTTCGACAGGCTCAGGGTGCGGAGCAGGCCAAGGCGTATCCTTCGACAAGCTCAGGATACGCCTTAACTCTAGGCTTACTTGCGCCCTGGTGTACCGGCTTACGTGGCCTCGATCTCGCGTCCGGCGTACTGCTGCCGGTAATACGCCTGGTAGTGGCCGCCGCCCTTAATCTTGCGCCACCAATTCTGGTTATCTACGTACCATTTGACGGTCTTTTCGATAGCCTGCTCGAAGGAATGGGCGCTGCGCCAGCCCAGGGCCTCGATTTTGCCGCAGTCGAGGGCGTAGCGGCGGTCGTGGCCGGGCCGGTCGGTGATGGGCTGGATCAGGCTTTCGGGCTTGCCCAGCAGCTTAAGGATGAGGCGGGCCATATCGATGTTGTGCGTCTCCACGCCGGTGCCCAGGTTGTAAATCTCGCCGGGCTGGCCGCGCCGCAGGATGGCGTCGATGCCCTGGCAGTGGTCGCCCACGTACTGGTAGTCTCGCACCTGCCGGCCATCGCCGTAGAGGGGCAGCGGGATGTCATCGATGGCGTTGGTGATGAACAGGGGCACCACCTTCTCCGGGTACTGGTAAGGGCCGATGTTGTTGCTGCCCCGGCTGATGGTGACCGGCAGGTCAAAACTGGTGTGATAGGCCAGGCACATCAAGTCGCCGCCGGCCTTGCTGGCCGAGTAGGGGCTGCGCGTGTGCAGGCAGTCGTCCTCGCGGGAGCGCCCTGCCAGCACCTGGCCGTAGACCTCGTCGGTGCTGACCTGGTGGTAACGTTCCAGGTTGTATTTTTTGGCCGCTTCCAGCAAAACGTACGTGCCGTAAACATCGGTTTGAATAAAGCCGCCCGGCTCCATCAGCGAGCGGTCGACGTGGGTTTCGGCGGCGAAGTTGACGATGGTGTCGATCTCGTGCCGTTCAACAACCCGTTCGACCCCGGCGGCATCGCAAATATCGCCATGCTGAAAGGTGAAGCGAGGGTCATCCTCAACGGGGCGCAGGTTGTCCAGATTGCCGGCGTAAGTCAGTTTGTCGTAAACAACGACGTTGATGTCGTCATAGCTATCGAGCAAATGGTGAACGAAGTTCGAGCCGATGAACCCGGCCCCTCCCGTGACAAGGAAATTCCTCATGGCAAACGGCGCTCCCTTTTTCTACTTTTCCCCAATCGTAATGGTGATGATCCGGTCGCCCGGCGGCCCGAAGGGGTCCTGGTTCGGGTCGCGCCGGGTCAGGCTTTCGGCGATCTCCATACCCTCAACAACCTGGCCGATGATGGTGAAACCGTCGTTCAGATTGGGCGCAGCGGCATAAGTGATGAAGAACTGGCTGCCGTTGGTATCAGGCCCGCTGTTAGCCAGCGAGACGACGCCCGGCCCATCAAAGGTGTGCTCCGGCGTGACCTCATCCTGGCAGCGGTAGCCGGGATAGCCGATACCGGTTCCACTCGGATCGCCGCCCTGGGCGACGAAGCCTTCCAGAACGCGGTGGAAGGTCACGCCATCGTACCAGCCTTCCTGCGCCAGGAAGACAAAGCTGTTGACGTTGACCGGCGCGGTATCGCTGAAGAGGTCCAGCACGATGTCGCCCTTCTCGGTTTCAATGGTGGCCTGATAGTCTTTGTCCGGGTCGATCACCTGCGGCGGCGGCGCATCGTATTGGAGGGCGGTCAGGTCGAGCAGGCTCACCCAAAATTCGATTCCAGTCAAATCGAGCGGTAGCTGGCCGGAGGGGAAGCGGACGCCGTTGATGACGACCGTGGGCGTGCTGTTGACGCCGGAGTTGATAGCCGCCATCTCGGCCTGCCTGATCTGCTCGGCGTAGACGCCGTTCTCCAGATCGGCCCGGATTTGTTGCGCGTCCAATCCCAATTCTTCGGCATAGCCTACCAACAGCTCAAGCATCTGGTCACCCGGCAGACTGGCCCATTGTTCCTGGCGTTCGAACAGCAAATCATGCATCTCCCAAAACGCGCCCTGAGCGCCGGCCGCTTCCGCCGCTTCCGCCGTGATCCGGGCGTTGGGGTGGATGCTGCTGAGCGGGAAGGGGCGGTAAACGTAGTGAAAATCGTCGCCGTACTTTTCCTTGAGTTGCTCCACCACGGGAGCAAAGCGAGCGCAGAACGGTCACTGGAAATCGCTGTACTCGACCAGGGTGATGGGCGCGTCGGCCCGGCCCTGGCTCCACTCATCGGCCTGGACGGGCGGGATCAGCGGATCGGCCTCCAGGGGAATGAGGTCGGTGATGGGTTCCACCCGGCAGCCCTCCAGCGACGCCTCGCCCAACAGGTCGGCGTTTTCTTCGGGCTCCGCCGCCTGGGTGGGCGGGGTTGTGGGTTCTACCTCGGAAGTTGAAGTTGCGGGGGTTTCAGGCGTTTCAGCCTGGGCCTCCTCCGTCGCCCGGGCAGCCAGGGTGGCCTCCACCGCCAGGGCCACTTCGGTGGGGTTGGTCTCTTCGCCGGAGAAGGCCGGGGTTGGCGTCCCCGCGCCACAGGCGCTGGCGAACAAAGCCGCCAGCAATAAGGGAATTGTGTATCTCATAAAGTTGGATTACCTCATTTTGGATTCTTGAAACCTCGAAATAAAGACCCGGGTATTCTACCACAAGGATCGGCAAACGGGTAAGATGGTGGGCCCAATCTCCTAACCTCCTGGTCCACCAACCCCCTACCGGTGCACCACCACCCGTGTGCCGGGGTTGTCGGCGCTGGCATAGACGTAGGATGCGCCCGCCGGGATGACGGGGGCCGCCCATTCGAACAGGGCTTCGGCGCTGTCGAGGGGCAGGTTGACGCAGCCGTGGCTCATCGGGTTGCCGAAGTTGTTGTGCCAATACGCGCCGTGGAGAGCATAACCCTGGTGGAAATACATCGTGTGGGGCACGTTGGGCAGATCGTAGCCCGGCCCGGCCATCCGCGTGGAAGTAAGCTTCACATAGATGCGATACTCCCCCAAAACCGTCGGCGTATTGGGCAGGCCGGTGCTGGCCACATAATTCATCACCGGCAGGTCGCCTTCCCAGGCGGTGACTTGCTGGGTGGTGACATTGACCTCGATCCATTTTTCGCCGGGGCGCAGGTCAGCCGGCCTATGGGCCGACGCAGGGGGCGGCGGGGCCGGCGTGTCGGTCACGACGGGGGTAGCGGTGGGGGTCGGCGGCGGGGTCTCGGTTGGGGCGGGCGTGTCGGCCGGCGGTGGCAGCGCGGTGAAGGTGGCCGTCGGAGATGGGTTTTGCCAGGCCACCGGCATCGGCGTGGCCGTTGGCTGCGATGCCGGCGACCGGGCGGCCAGCAAGATCGCCGGTTGAAAGATGGCGGCTCCGGCCAATATGAGGGCCACCGTCATCGCCCCGAACAGGAGGAGCACCACCAGGAAAGGATTGATGCGCCGCCTCGCGCGCTGGGCGGAAGGCCCTTTCCGGGCTTGCTCTTGCAGGTTGTCAACAGCCAGTTTCTTGCGCAGCGCCTCGAGCGCAGCTTGCTCATCTAATTGCAAGCCGCGGTCACCCGGCGGTCCGTTTGTGGCCGGTTTCTGTTGCCCATCAAGCCAGCGCAATCCCGCCTGGGCCCGCTCATTATCGGGGTCGATGCGCAAGACCTGCCTCAACAGGTGACGGGTATCATCGGGCGTGGACGATAGAAACGCCAGCCATAGCAGCGCCGGAACGTTGTTGGGGTCCTGATTTAGAGCCGCCATAAAATGCCGCCGGGCAGTGACCATCTGGCGGGCGTTGGCCGCGCGCAGGCCCAGGCGCAACTGCTCTTCAGCGTTCGCAGAAGTCGAAACCATATTCGCTTTTCCCCACCGTTCGCCGAGCCGCTGCGGTTCGTCTGCAAACCGGAGCGGACGGGGGTGACCGGCTCCTCACCGGGAACAGCGCTCGGCGAAAAATTGAAACTGCATCCCTTAAGGTGTCCTCATACTACCATATTGCGTGGATTATGGCAATAGCCTGCCCAGCGAGGGTGCATTTCACACTGTTGGTCAATCTGGCAGCGAACTCGAAGATTTGTGCGATTGAGGCCCAAATCGGGCCCAGATTACAGCAAATCGACCAAAATTGGCGGCAAGATTGGGTAGGTCACGCTTGCAGCGTGACGATTTTGGCCCAGAAGTCAGGCTGATTTTAGCAGCATCCCTGTCACGCTCAAAGCGTGACCTACTGCGACTATAGCGGCGTTTTGAAGAATGCGCTCGATTTGATGGGATTCTCCTCGGGGTGAACCGCCGAAGAAAGCAGAGTAGTTTGCTGAATATCAGCAAATCTACTACAATACGCTACAATTCTGTAGATTCTGATAGCCTTCAGCTTATGGTTGTGCCAGGGAGAAAAGGAAAGGTTATGCCACCCAAGGAGGTCAAGTGGCTGTCGCTGCAAGAGGCCAGCCAGATGCTGGGCGTCCACGCCTCGACGTTGCGCCAATGGGCCGACTCGGGCAAGGTTTACACCGTGCGCACTCCCGGCGGGCACCGGCGCTTTGCCGAGAGCGACATTCGGGCCTTGTTGGAGCCGGAACCCTTGCAACCCAGCGGGGTGCAATTGCTGGTCGAGAGCGCCCTGGGCCGAACTCGCCTGGAGGTGGGTTCAGGAGCCTTCACCACGGAGGACTGGTACCGGCATTTTGACGAAGCCTCCAAGGCGGAGCATCGCGATCTGGGCCGCAAGTTGCTGGGCCTGCTGCACCGCTATCTGGCCAGCCCGGAAGCGCCCCCGGACGAGGCCAGCGAGCGTGCCCGTGTCCTTGGGGAGGCGCGGCAGTTGGGGCGAGATTACGGGCGGCGCAACTGCCTGCGCGATCTGACCCTGAGCGAATCGGTGCGGGCTTTTCAGGTCTTCCAGAAAATCTTGCTGGAAGGCGTCCTCCGCATGTCCGATGCGGTCGGTTTGCAGGGCAACATCAATCTGGTCAGCACCTACCACCAAATCACCGATTTCAACAACGCCATTTTGCTGGCTATGCTCGAGGCTTATGAGGAGTGACCGAATGTATTCATCGGGAGCAAGATTGAGAAAATAGATTGTTATCAATAACGTGGACTGGACAGGAGAACTGATGAGATTGCCACTACTTTAAGAAGATTGCAGTTATTTCGATCTGCCCAACAAGAAATTTTTGGAAAGTAACTCGTTTGGTAGCTTTTGTTCCCGTGGGAGATATATCCCTACAGGAATTTCTAGCCCAGATAAATATGCACACATAATAGGGCCAACCTCACGCCATTCTAGTCCACCGAGCCCACATCCAAGCGCCGGAACAGCTAAAGACTTCACACCTTCGGTTTTGTAGTTATCTCGAACCCACTCCAGTCCCTTCTCAATGCTTTTTATGTCCGAACCATCTCGCCAGTGTTTTTTTGTTGGAAAGAGGAGAAACCACTTTTCCGAATTTGCATTTGGGAGCATTGGTGGGCCGTCTGCCAATTGATCATCGAGGGAGGCCTCGCGTTTGTAAAGATACGGTTTACCCATTTTTAGTTTGCGTTGGCGACATACATCCTGATAGAAAACATATACATCTGGAAATTGATATTTTGCTCTTGAAGCAAGCCCCTTTCCCATAATACCGACAGTATTCACACTTATAGCAAGTGTATGCATCATAGAAAAGAACATATCTCCCTCAATCAAAGAAAGTCTATTGGTAAGAGAAATCCTTCGGCGAGGTTGGAAAAACATATGCGGTTCTGGAACAACCGGCAAACTCGATTGTTTAAGCATAGTTTTTACTTTATTCGCAGCAGAGTGACTTGAAACATACACTGTTTGGATGAACTGTGGCGCTACCACGTCTGGAATGAGACATTCCGCCATTATTTTCCTTTTCGATCCATCTTCCTCTTTCCACCATTCGCTATTAATAACTTTCCACATTCGAGATATAATTTTGAGACCATCGCTTGCAGATAATATCTCTGATGGGAAACTTGCGGCGTTACCGGTCGAAATGAAAACATCTTGTGTATTCAATATATCTGATCGCACCCCAATGATAACGATGTCTTCTTTGGATTTCTCGTGTATTACTCTGTACAACATAGGGTTTCTAGGCTGAAAATAAAGGTTAGCAAAGTTCCAAAGGCTTTTGCCATCAGGTGTAA
>JBHHXL010000246.1:0-7065 GCA_046757065.1 Anaerolineae bacterium | reverse complement strand
TGTTGCTCTTCCTGCCACAGGGCCAGCGCCGTCCGGTTGGACAGAAAGGCGATACGTTCCGAGGCCGGCAGCGAATCCGGTTCGAAGAAACAGACCTGGTTGACATCATCGCCGGGGCGGGGCTGGCCGCCGATCACCCGGGCCCGGTAAAGGATCAAGATGCCGCCGCCGCGCCCTTCGTGGAAGTAATGGTAAATATCGGGCTTGCCGACCAGCTCCACGTCCAGGTTCGTTTCTTCCTTGCACTCGCGCACGGCGGCCTCCGCCGGGCTCTCGTCGATCTCAACGAAGCCGGACGGCAGGCACCACAGGCCCTTGCCGGGGTCCATACCGCGCCGCACCAACAAGACCCGGCCGTCCTGTTCGATCAACACCCCCGCGCCGACCTTGGGGTCCAGAAAATGTATCCAGCCGCAGGCCGGGCACTGCTGTCGCTCCCGCTCGAAGACGTGGCGCGTCTCCAACCCGGTCTGGCACATCGGGCAGAATTTGAAGAGGAGCCGGTCAGCCAAGTTCAACCGCCTTCCTGGCGGCCAGGATGTTGGCCGTCGGGGCGGTGATGGGCGTCACGCAGCCCGTACCGAGGATGAAGCGCCGCCCCCGCGTGGCCTCGACCGCGGCCTGCGCCTCCGCCCGAACCGTCTCCGGCGTGCCGCGCAGCATCGTCTCCCACTGGCGCAGGCCGCCGCACAGGGCTTTTTCACAGCGGTCCAGGGCCTCGGCCAGGGCCGGCGGCGTCTCCTGATCGTGCCAGTTGAGGACCTGGGCCGGGTAGCTCGCGGCCAGGTCGAACATCACATTCTGGCCGTGCAGGTGGACCACGTTGAACCACAACCCCTCCGCTGCGGCCAAAATCTGCCGGTCGAACGGCTCGCACAGGGCGCGGTATTCGGCTTCAGTCAGCAGGTCGTAGGTAGCGTGTTGCAGGGCCAGAAAAATACCGGCGATACCGCTGGGCTGGGCCGCCTCGATGAAGCGCAAAATCGATTCGGTGATGGCCGCCAGGCCCGCTTTGACCGCCTGCGGGTGCTGGCGCAGGTCGGACAGCAGCCGCAGGCCGGCCAGGTTCTTGGCCTGGGACAGCGGGTTGAAGATGGTAATGATGAAGGGGACCTCTTCCTTCACTGCCCGGCCGATGATCTGCAACGCCTGCAAAATCTCGGCCTGCAAGCCCCAGCGGGGGTCCAGCGGCTTCAAGCGGGTCCAATCGCCGGGTGATTGGATGATCCGTGGTCCCCAGGCGCGGGTTCCTTCTTGATTGCCCTGCCAGCTCGTCGTCGCCCCATAGTCGGCCACACAATAGTTGCTGGAAGGTGTCACCTTCATAAAGTCAAAATCATAGGCGCGCTGGAACTCGAGGCTGGCCCGGGCCAGGTCCTGCCCGCGCTGGTCGTCGACCGGCCAGTGCCGCCACAAAGCCACCGCCGGTCTGTCAACCGCTTCGCCGGCCAGGGTTGCTTCCAGGCGGGCGCGCTTGCTCATTGTTGTCACTGTCATTTGAAATAAACCATCTGGCCCACCCCCAGGCGGGCCAATGCCTCCTCAGCGTAGTGTCGTACCAGATAACTTTCATCGTCCAGAGCCTGGATCAGGGGCGCGATGGCCGCCTTGCTCTCGACCGGAACCAGCGCCTTCGCCGCCCGAATCCGGACCCAGGCCCGCCCCTCCCCCAGAGCGGCGATGAGGACCGGGGCCGCCGGGGGGCCGATCTTGGCCAGAGCGTCGGCGGCGTGGTTGCTGGCCTGGGTCGTATCCCGGCAAAGCAGATCGCCCAGGGCCTCGACCGCCTCCGGCGCTTTCAGTTCGCCCAACGACAGCGCCGCCCCGCTGCGCACCATTTCGCACCCGTCCTTCAGGCAGGCGATGAGCCGCGCCCTGGCCCCGGCAGAGCCGTTGGCCCACAGGGCGCGCACCCCCCAGAAGCGATGGTCCGCATCGGCGGAGGCCAGCAATTCAGCGACGGCGGGCAAACAGGCATCCCCGCCCTGGCCCAGGGCGATGGCCGCAATCTCACAAGCCGTATCCTCAGACTCGGCCAGGAGTTGCTGCAACAGCGTTTGGCAATCGGTGTCCGGCATTGATGTTTATCCCCTGTCTGGGTAATGGGTTGATCGGTTAAGCGGTTGGATGGGCGCTCTGGTTGATTGACGAGTTGACGAGTACCTGCCTAACCGATTAACCGGTTACTCTTCCTGCGGCCTCTGGTAAGCGCGCAGGATGACCTCATCGGGGAACCAGGCCCGGACGCCGACGGCGAAGTCCTCAAGCGAGGGTCGCACATCGAAGTAAAAGAGGTGGGAGTCGGCGCTGCTGTCCGACGCGCCAAAGCCGTCCACCAGGATCGTCGCGCCCGGCACGGCGACCATCAACTCCACCCAGGCTTGCTCCCGACGCTCGTCCCCCGGAGACAACCAGATTTCCTCCAGGCTGGCGGCGTCCCGCAGGTAGTCGATATGCCAGTGTTTCTTCTGCGGGGGGCTGAGATACCGCTTCAGCCGGGCGGCCAGCCCCCCCGGGCCGAAGGCACTGCCGACGTAGGCGTAATAACCGGCCGGGAAATCGATCTCGCCCAAGGCCCCAACCTTGATCCGGGCGTCCTCCGGCAAGCGGAGCAACAATACGTACGTACCTTTTTCAGACATCCTTTCAACCGCTTCTTGCTAACGGACACCTCTCAAATCAGACGAGGGTCTTCGCTAACCAGGGAATTTTCAGGCCGAAGCGTAGCAGGTCGCAGGTAGCACGTAGCAAAGGGTATAGAAAAAACCTGCTACTTGCGACGTGCTACAATTCAACCGCCAAACTTCTCTAAATCTCCTAATCTCCTACTTTGAAAGTTTACCACAGTCCGTTTCGAATGTCATTTTGCCTTCCGCTCGATCCAGGCCAGCAAGGCCCGCTTAAAGCGTTCCACACCGAACTTTTCGGCCTGGCCGCGGATGGCCTCGGGGTCAAAGGTCATCGCCTCGAAACGGCGCACTGCCTCGATGAGTGCCTCAACCGTCTGATCCCGGAAGAAGAGGCCGGTTTGCCCCTCGACGACGGTGTCCAGCGCCCCGCCCCTGGCGTAAGCGATGACCGGTCGCCCGCAGGCCTGCGCCTCCAGGGGGGCCAGCCCAAAATCTTCGTAGCCGGGGAAGATGAAGGCCCGGCAGCCGGCCATCAACCCGGCGACCTCGGCCCAGGGCAGCCGGCCTCGAAATTCGACCGTGGGGCCGGCCATTGCCTCCAGGGCCGTCCGGTCCCGCCCCTCACCGGCGATAATCAGGCGCTTGTTCAGGCGGCTGAAGGCCCGTACCGCCAGGTCGATCCGCTTGTAGGGGATCAGGCGGGAAACGATGAAATAGTAATCGCCGGGGGGTTGGCCGTTCGGTTGGAAGCGGGCCGTATCCACCGGCGGGTAGATGATGTCCGACCGGCGGTGGTAATAACGCTGAATGCGGTCTTGAATCTCGCGCGAAATGGCGGCGAAGTGGGTGACCCCGGCCGCAGCGCGATAGTCCCAACGCCGCAAAGCGCCGATCACCGGTTTGAGGGCCAGTTTCAGCGGCTCGTTCAATCCCTCGCGGGCGGCGTAAGCGGCGAAATCCCACACGTAGCGGGTTGGGGCCAGACAGTAGCACAGGTGCACCTGGCCGGGCCGGGTGCGCAGGCCGTGGATGAAGCCGCTCTTGTTCGACAGGATCAGATCGAAATCGCGCAGATCGAGGCCGCGCACCGCCGCCGGGTACAGCGGCAGGTAAGCCTGGTGGTGGGTGTAGATGCCGGGGGCGCGGTCCAGCCAACTGGTCCGAATGTCCCAGCGGCGGTACAGGTCGGGCATCCTCTCGCGCCAGTAGATGGTGGTGAACAGCGGCGCGTCGGGAAACAACTCGACCATAGTTTCCAGCACGTTCTCCGCGCCCCCCATTTGATTGAGCCAGTCGTGGGCGATGGCGATCTTCATAACTCGGATTATAACACGCGCCCGCCAGAGCCAGCAAAGGTGGACAGCGGGCGAAGGCTTCTTTATAATGAGGCAAACCCACACAGGAGATAACGCTATGCCACTTTTTGAACGTATTCAGGACATCTTGCTTGAAGTTGGGATCGGGTTGCTGTGGCTCGTCGTCTCGGCGGTTGCGGCCTGGCTGGGGGTCCAGTTCATCGACCGCTGGGTGCGCCGCCTGACCCGCCGGAGTTCCACCCGGATCGATGATTTGATCCTGGCCGCCGTGCGCCCCCTGGTTTTTATCTACATCGTGCTGATCGGCCTGCGCCTGGCCATCGGCGGGCTAAATTTTGCGCCCCCCCAGTGGGCGCCGATCATCGATGATGTTTTCTTCGTGGCCTACTTCCTGGCCGGCTATATCCTGACCTACCGGCTGGTGACCGGCCTCATAACCTGGTACGCGGATGAAATGGCCGTCAAGACGGAAACCACGCTCGATGAGCAAGTCCTGCCCTTCTTCCGCCGTGTGGCGTTGATCGTCGTGTCGCTCATCGCGGTGGTGATTTTTCTGAGCCACTTCGGGGTGGACGCCAGCGCGGTGGTCACCACCCTGGGCGTCGGCTCCCTGGCCGTGGCCCTGGCCGCCCAAAGCGCCCTGGCCGATACCATCGCCGGCTTTATGATTATGCTGGACCGGCCCTATCGCATCGGCGACCGGGTTGAGATTCAGGAGATCAACACCTGGGGCGATGTTCTGGACATCGGCCTGCGCACCACCCGCATCCGCACCCGTGACAACCGGCTGGTGGTCGTTCCCAATTCCGTCATCAGCAAGAACCTCATCGTCAACCATTCGATCCCCAGCACGATGTTTCGGGTGCAGACACACGTCGGGGTCGCTTACGGTTCCGACATCGACCGGGTGCGGCAGGTCTTGATCGAGGCGGTCCGGGCCCAGGAGTGGGTGATGAAAGACCAGCGAATCGAAGCCCTGTTTCTGGAGTTCGGCGACTCGTCGCTAAACTTCCGCGTCCGCTGCTGGATCGAGCATTACGTCGAAACCCGGCGCATCCTGGACAAGCTCAATGGCTGCCTCTACAACGCCCTGCAAGAAGCGGGCATTGAAATCCCGTTCCCGCAGCGCGTGGTGCACCTGCCAGCCGGTTCGGTGATGCCGTCCGCGTCGGCCACCGACAATTGAGGTCCAGGCCCCGCTCACCTTGCTGGTCAATCTTGAAGATGATATAATGATCGAGCCTGCCTGCCGGGCCTCGATCTCTCCCCAGCACGGAAGGATGGCACGCCCAATGGCCAAACTTAGCCTGGCCGAAGTTGAACACATTGCCGAGTTAGCCCGACTCGCGTTGAGCGACGAGGAGAAAGAGCTGTTTCGTGACCAGCTCTCGGCGATATTGGACTACGCCGAAATGCTACAGCGGCTCGACACCGACGACGTCCCGCCCACCGCCAGCGCCCTGCCGCTCGATAACGTCATGCGCCCCGACGAACAGCGCCCCGCCCTGCCCGTTGAGGACGCTCTGGCCAACGCCCCGGACCGGCAGGACGACTATTTTCGGGTGAAAGCGGTGTTGGATGGAGAATAGGGATTGGAGACTGGAGACTGGAGATTGGGAGATTTGCTCCCTGATCTCTAATCTCCCAATCTCCTAATCTCTAATCCCCAACAGGAGCTTTCCATTGGAACTCTATCAACTGACCATTCATCAAGCCCAGAATTTGTTGCGCAGCGGCGCGATTTCGGCGGTTGAGCTGACCCAGGGCGTCTTAGACCGCATCCTGGCCGTAGACAACGACCTGCGGGCCTATATTTCGGTCCTGCCGGAGGCCGCTCTGGAAATGGCCCGCCAGGCCGATCAACGGCGGGCGCAGGGGGAGGATGGCCCGCTGCTGGGCATCCCCCTGGCTATCAAAGACGCCATCATCACCCAGGGGGTGACCACCACCTGCGGCTCGCGCATCCTGGAGGATTTCGTGCCGCCGTTCGACGCGACCGCGATTGGCAAACTGCGCGCCGCCGGCGCGATTTTCGTGGGCAAAACCAACACCGATGAGTTCACGATGGGCTCCTCCACGGAGTACTCCGCCTTCTTCCCCACCGGCAATCCCTGGGAGCTGCGCCGTGTGCCCGGTGGCAGCAGCGGCGGCAGCGCGGCAGCGGTTGCGGCGGGCGAGGCGTTGGGCGCCCTCGGCACCGACACCGGCGGCAGCGTCCGCCAGCCGGCGGCCTTCTGCGGGGTGGTGGGCCTGAAACCGACCTACGGGCGCGTCAGCCGCTACGGGCTGATCGCCCACGGCTCCTCGCTGGACCAGATCGGGCCGCTGGCCAGGGATGTGCAGGACGCGGCCATCTTGCTCGGCTGCATCGCCGGCCACGACCCGCTCGACTCAACCACCTTGAACGCGCCCGTCCCGGATTACCTGGCGGAGGTGCGGGCGACAACCGGCTTGCAGGGGATGCGGATCGGCGTGCCCCGGCAGTATTTCAGCCAGGGCATCGAGGCCGGGGTCGATGAGGCGGTGCGGGCAGCCCTGGCCCAGGCCCAGGCTATAGGGGCGGAGCTGGTCGATATTTCGCTGCCGCACACCGAATACGGCATCCCGGCCTACTACCTGATCGCCACGGCGGAGGCCTCGGCCAATCTGGCCCGCTACGACGGCGTGCGCTACGGCCTGCGCCACGAGGGGTCGGGCATGTGGGATACCATCCGGGCCACCCGTCAGGCCGGCTTTGGCCCCGAGGTCAAGCGCCGGATCATGCTGGGCACCTACGCCCTCTCCACCGGGTACTACGACGCCTACTATCTGAAAGCGCAGAGGGTTCGCACCCTGCTGCGCCGCGATTTCGAGGCGGCGTTCCAGGAGGTGGATGTCATTATGTCGCCCACTGCGCCCACGGTTGCCTTTCCGCGAGGTCAGAAAATGGATGACCCGTTGCAGATGTACCTGGCCGATGTGTTTACCGCCACCCTCAATCTGGCCGGTATCTGCGGGATTTCCGTCCCCTGCGGCTTTTCGGAAGGGATGCCGGTTGGTTTGCAGATCATCGGCCCGCCGCTGGGCGAGAGCGCCATCTTGCGGGCGGCGTATGCCTACGAGCAGGCGACGGGGTGGCA
>JBHHXL010000245.1:0-7081 GCA_046757065.1 Anaerolineae bacterium | reverse complement strand
ACGCTGAGCACGTCGTTGTTGAAGATGGCGAAGGTCCCGCCCCGGTCCAGGCCGGGCCGGTTATCTTTGAAGGGGGGGTAGTGGACCCGGAACCCGTCCGGGCGTTGGGTCGACTCAACGCGGATGACCTCCGCCCCGTGCTCGCCCAGGTGTTTGCCAACGACCGGGCCGGCGGCAAACACGGCGAATTCGAGCACCCGTACCCCTTCTAGCGCATCTGACGGTTTCATCGCGGATGGTCCTCGTACAGAATGGCTACCAATCTGCAGGCAGACAGCCAGGAGTTGTATTGAGGGCTTCAGCCCTCTCCAGCCTCAAAGGGCTAAAGCCCTCATTACGAATTCTGCGCCTGGCCGTTAAACCGCTCCTTCATCTTTGGTCTTTCGTCCTTCGTCTAAATGACCCCCCCGGCTTGCAGGCCGGCCAGTTCCGCTTCCGTCAGCCCCAATTCGCCCCCGTAAATCTCGGCGTTGTGCTGGCCGATCTCGGGCGCGGGCCGGCCGGGACCGGCCCCGGCCTCCGAGAAGCGGGCAAATCCGCCGGGGAATTTCAGCGTCCGGCCCAGGGCCGGAACCTCGAGGCTGCACCAGAATTCGCGGGCGGCCAGATGCGGGTCGGCCAGGATGTCGCCGGCGTCGGCCACCGGGTAACCCAGCATCCCCCGCTTGAAGCCCTGCTCCAGGAACTCGGCCTTGGTGTAGCGCCGGAACAGCTCCGCCGTTGGCCCCTCAAGCTCGTCGATCTCGGCCTGGGTGGAGTGGGCGATGTTGAACCGGCTCCAATCCTTTCGCCGCAGGGCCTCCGGGGCCAGGCCCTCCTCGGCCAGCCATTCGACCAGGGCCTGGTTCGAGCGCCGCCCGGCAGCGCCGCCGTAGATGATGAAATTGATGTAGCCGTCTTTGCAGCGGTAAATGGCCTGCATCGTGGCCCCGGTCACGCTGCGCCCGGTCACCTGCCGCCCGGCTCGCCGGGGGACCTCCCGGTTCGTGGCCCAAAAGGCGGGCGCATTGGCCAGGGCCCACAGCAGGCCGCTTTGCAACGAGATGTCCACCTGCTGGCCGCGGCCGGTCCGCTGGCGGTGGTAGTGGGCGATCAGACCGCCGGCGGCGGCGTGCATACCGGCCCACATCGGCGCTTGCGGCAGCGAGACCCGCAGCGGCGGCCGGCCAGGTTCGCCGACCAGGGACATCATGCCGCTCATGGCCATCGCCACCAGATCGCTGCCCTGGTAATCTCGATACGGCCCGCTCTGGCCGAAGGGGGTGATGGAGATCATCACCAGGCGCGGGTTCAGCGCGCGCAGCGTCTCGAAGCCCAGGCCCAACCCGGCCAGCCGGCCCGGCGGGCAGGTCTCGACGACGAAGTCGGCGGAGGCCGCCAGCCGCTTGAAAAGGGCCTGGCCGCCGGGCCGGTCCAGGTTAAGGGTCAGGCCCCGTTTGCCGGCGTTGTAGCTGAACCAGTACAGGCCCGCCCGGCCGGCGGCGAACGGGCCGATCCTGCGGGCCGCGTCGCCCCCCGGCGGCTCGATTTTGAGCACGTCGGCCCCCATATCGGCCAGAATTTTGCCGCACAGGAAGCCCGATTCATCGCTCAGGTCCAGCACCCGGTAGGGCAAGAGCGCCCCAGACCCGTCTCGCCTCGCGTCGGCCATCGATAGTTGAATTGCTCCTCCGCTAGCGTCCGGTCTTGGATAGAACCTTGGCCCAGCCGGTCATCAGCGATTTTGCTTTGTCGAGATCGTCCGGTTTGAACCACTTGTTCAGGTCCACCCGGTCCACCGGGTAGACCGGTCGATGGAAATCTTGTTCGTAACTGTAGGGCACCGTGGCATCGATACCCATCCCGCCCTCGAAGCGGGTGTTGGAGGCCGTCCATTCCTTGTCGCCGGCCGTCATCCGCTCCTGGGGTTGGAAGGTCTGGCCGATGCCGCCCGGCACAGGGTTCAGAATATCGGTGTGGGGGTTGACGCGGGTGGTCAACGACCAGATGATGTCGTCCATCGAGTAGATGTCGATGTCCGGGCTCTCGGCGATGGCCAGGCGCATACCCTGGCTGCAGGACAGGATGGCCGCCAGGAAGTTGCGCTGCCAGCCCTCCTCGATCCGGTTACGCTTCTTGACCTGGATGATGCAGCCGCCCCAGTCGGTCATCGGGTAGGGAATGTGCACGTCCTGAACGATGCCCGGTTGCAGCCGCTCGCACAGCTCGAAAATGGCCGCCTCACGGACGGTGCTGTCGATATTCTGGCAGTCGGCCATGTGCACGCCGAGCAGGTAGAACAGCGGCCGGCTCTCGCGACGGCGCATGGTGATGCCGGTTACGTGGAAGGTGGGCGCTTTGTAAGCCTTGCCCATGTAGCCGGCCCACTCCGGGTGGAAGAAGAACTTGCCCTGCGTCTGGGCCGCCTCCGCCTCGGCCGTCTCGTAGCGCTTGTCACGGGGATGCAGCAGCCCCTCCAGGACCAGCTCGCAATCGGCCACGGCCCAGGCGTCCACGGTCCGGGCCTTAACGATGCGGATGGGATAGCCCTGCACCGCCCCGGCCGCGCCCAATTCGTCCCCGCCCCGGGGCAGAACGACGTAGTCGTAGCCGCCGCCGGCGATCAAGGTGGCCGCCGGGGGCAGCCCGAAGCACATCGTCAGCGGAATGGGCTCCTCATCGCGGTAGTGCTCGGTGATGACCTGCCACATATGGGAGCCGGGGGCGGATTGGAAGGTGCAGATATTGCCCCAACGGGCGTTCATGCGGTTGTAGCCGATGTGGCTGCCGCCGTGAAAGTAGGGGCCAACGACGACGCTGTTGCCGCTGCCGATGGTCCGCTCCGATTCCAGGGCCGTGTGGCGGATGGCCACCACCTGCTTGTTCACTTCCAGGTCGTCGGTGATGACCTCTTCCTGGCAGGGCGCTTCGTCCTGGGGGATTTCAACCGGCGGGATGGGGTGGGTGATGGCGT
The DNA here is from genome assembly GCA_046757065.1 of Anaerolineae bacterium. GTDB lineage: Bacteria > Chloroflexota > Anaerolineae > 4572-78 > JBHHXL01 > JBHHXL01. The sequence goes on along the minus strand of JBHHXL010000245.1, from coordinate 4,128 downwards.
AGGCCAGCTTGCGGGTGCGATCCTGCGGGTTGTCCCAGCCAAACATACGGTCCAGGATGCCCATATCGGTAAAGAGATTGGTCACGGCCCGGGCGTGCGGGTAGCCCTTGATGTTGTTGAACAGGATGGGCAGGCTGCCGTCCAACGATTTTTGGATGCCGGTGATCTCCAGGTCCGGGTCCACCTCAACATCGGTCTCGATCAGTTTCCCTTCCGCCCGCAGCCAGTCTATGGTCCCGCGCAGGCTTCTGGTGTACTCTTCCTCAACTCGCGCTTCGGGTTCAACGAGCAATTCCATTTAAGGCATACCTCCTCAGGTTTGGAGATTAGAGATTGGGAGATTGGTTACCTGGTTACCAGTTAACCAGCCACCGGGTAACCGGTTAACCAACCGACCGATGTTCCTTAAGATTCCGGGTGCGACGCTGCCTCGCCCTCGAAGGGAAAATCTTCGCCCAGGGCGCGGACTTTGTTCTCAAAATAGTTCAGGTGCTCGGTCATCAATTGCCGGGCGCGCTCCCCATCGCCGGCTTCGATGGCCTGGTAGATGGCCCAGTGGTCTCGGATGGCGCGCTCGGCCATATCCGAGGTGGGCAGCAATTCCTCCAGGACCCGGTAGAACAGGGTCCGGAAGGAGTTGACCGTCAGGTCCAGCACGTAGTTCTTGGCGGCTTTGGCCAGGGCGGCGTGGAAATCGACGCTGTGCTGGGGGGTGTAAAGCGAGTCCCCCGTTTCGAAGGACTGCCGGGCCGTCTCCACGGCCTGGCGCAGGGCCTCCAGATCTTCGGCGGTGGCCCTTTTGGCGGCCAGTTCAGCCGTAGCGGTCTCGACGATCTTGCGGGCCTCGGCCAGCTCCAGGATCGTCGCCTTTTTGAATCTCAGCATCGAGGACAGGGAATTGCTGAGCGGATCGAAATTGGGCTCGCGGACAAAGGCCCCGCCCCCGGCCCCAACCTTGATTTCAACGTAGCCGGTTGACTCCAGGACGCGCAGGGCGTCGCGGATCGTCATCCGGCTCAGGCCAAATTGCTCGGCCAGCTCCCGTTCCGAGGGCAGCCGGTCGCCGGGCGATAACTGCCCGGACAGGATCACCTGCTCGATTTGGGCCACCACGTCTTCCGAGGCCCTGCCGACCCGAACTTTGCGAAATGCAACCACGACACGGTTCCTGTTGGCCTAACGGTTTAATTATCAAATGGTTAAACCATTAAACCACGACTGGAAAGATTTGTCAAATCGAGGTTGGGTTTGGGTGCGTTTCAGTTTTGGGGCGAATTTAGCCGACGAGCGCCCGGAGCTGAACCTCCGGGCTGAAAAAGCAAAGCCCGGTGGGCTGAAGCGTAGCCCGAGAGGGCTTGGCTCTTTCAGCGCGATGGCTTCAGCCTCGCGCACTTCCTTCGATACTTCGATACCGCCCGGACCGGTTTCTGATGCCGGGCGGTACTTGTCTGCCGGGCCCGTTGCTTTTAAGCTTAGTCCTTGAGATTTTCAGGGTGAAAACGGCAATATCCCAACCGGAGGAAGGCGCTGTGTCCCAAGGAGTACATCTGGCTCAGTGGGAGGGGATTACTTCGCCGAACGGTCACCAGGCCCTGGCCGACTTCGCGCTGGCCCAAGGCGCAGCCGGGATCGTGTCACTTCATCCGGAGCGCATCGTCGTCAGCGAACAGGTTCGCTATAAATGCCACTACGGCTGCCGCTACTTCCAGCGCAACAAGATGTGCCCGCCCAATACCCCCCCGGTGGCCGAATTCAGAGACGTCGTCCGCCGCTACGAGCAGGCATTGCTCGTCCGGGCCGCGCCGGACCTGCTGCACCCCTTAATTCTCGAACTGGAACGCGAAGCCTTCCTGGCCGGGCACACCCTGGCCCTGGGCTTGATCGAAGGGCCGTGTGCGCTATGCGAGAAGTGCCCCGGTCCCAATGCTTCCTGCCTTCAGCCGGAGCAGGCCCGTCCCTCGATGGAAGGGATGGGCATCGACGTTTTCCGCACCTGCGCCAACCTCGGCATTGAACTGCGAGTCCTCACCAGCCCCGATGAACGCTACCTGGCCACAGGGCTGCTTCTTTTTTAAGAACCTTCAAAGCGTCCGGCCTCGCGGTGACCGGCACTTAAAAACGTTCAAACCCGGCCTGGAATAAGGCCGAATTTCCCGAAATTCACCGCAAAAGTGCCGGTCACCTGTCCTGTCAAATACTTTTCAGGCAGCTTCTTAGTTTAAGGAAAGGAGGTATCCGCGCCCGAATGTATCGGTATTTCCCCAGTACGCGAAGAACGAGACCGATCGCAATATTCTGTACCCGAAAGGAGGTTGTTCATGGCTGACAAGGCTAAAATTCTGGAAAGCTTGGGAAACAGCGTCGAAACCGGTGATATTCCCACCGCCGCGGCCAGCGCCCAAGAGGCCCTGGATGCGGGCCTGGACCCGCTGGAAGCGATCAACGAGGGCCTGATCAAAGGCATGGGTGTGGTGGGCGACCGCTACAACAACCGCGAAATCTATCTGCCCCAGGTGCTGATGGCTGCCGAGGCGATGTACGCCGGACTGGAATTGCTCACGCCCCACATCAAAGTGGGCGCCGCCCAGGCTCCCAAGAAAATCGTCATCGGCACCGTCGAGGGCGATACCCACGACATCGGCAAGAACATCGTCAAGGCGATGCTGACCGCCGCCGGCTTCACGATGTACGACCTGGGCAACGATGCGCCGGTGGAAAGCTTCATCGAGAGGGCCAGGGAGGTCGGGGCCGACTTCGTTTATATGAGCACACTGATGACCCCTACGATGGACGCAATGAACCGGGTGATGGACGGCTTGCGCGAAGAGGGCCTGCGGGCCCAGGTCAAAGTTGGCGTCGGCGGGGCGCCCATCTCCCAGGATTTTGCCGATGACATCGGCGCCGACCTGTACGCCCTCAACGCCCAGGAGGCCACCGAACGGACCAAAGCCCTGGCCGCAGCCTGATCCAGGCCCTAGAGCTTCAAGAATAGGACACCATTCTGCTGTACAAGGAGGTAAATAATGGCAGAGCAAATGAATTGTATGGAGCGGGCGCTGGCGGCAGTCAAGAACGAGCCGGTGGACCGCCTGCCGGTTGCGCCCCTGGCCTGCGGTGTCAATCGCCGGCTGTCCGGCACGAACTACATCAAATACTCGACCTCCGGCGAGGGCTACGCCGATGCCTGGATCGCCGGCTGGGAGTTCTTCGGCTACGACGCCATCGTCGGCCTGGGCGACCTGTCGATCATCTCCGGCGACATGGGAGCCGAGATATTTTACCCCGAAGAGAACACGCCGATGTTCAAGGGCTCGCCCATCAAGGAGCCCGACGATTACCGGCGGCTTAAAGTGCCGAAGATCAACAAAGGCACGCGCATGTACGATCTGGTCGAGGGCGTGCGGTTGACGAAGGAGCGGGTCGGCGACGAGGTCCTCGTCCTGCCCCTGGTGGAAGGCCCCCTGCTGGCCCTGACCCAGTTGGCCGGCACGGAGCGGGTTCTGATGGATATGTACCGCTGCCCCGACGCCCTGCACGAGGCATTGCAGACGATGGTCGAGGTGGACAAGGTCTTTATCCAGGCCCTGGTCGAGGCCGGCGCGCATGGGATCGTTATGGATTACCTGTGGGGTAACTACTCCTGCCTCGGCGACGAGCAGTATATGGAGTTCGAGGGGGCAACTTACGCGCCGGAGGTCAACGCTTTCCTGGCCGAGATCGGTACGGCCTTCGTCATTCACAATTGCGCCGACCTGCCGCACCTCGACACCCAGATCAAGGACTTCAAGCCGCTGGTTTACTCCTACTGCTACTACCCCGACATCCCGGGTTCGATGTCCGCCAAGGAGGTCATCAAGGAATACGGCGAGTACACGGTCATGCTGGGCAACCTCGACCCGCAGATGTTCGTCCGGGCCAACCCCGAGCAGATGCGCCAGGCCACCGAGGAACTGCTGCGCGAGTCGGTTGAGGGGTTGGAAGAGGCCGGGCTGAAATCTCGTTTCTGCATCGCCTCCGGCTGCGAGGTGCCTCCGGCGCTGTCCACCAAGATGACCAACATCAAGATTATGTGCGACACAGTGCGGGAAATCGGCCCACAACTTCAGCAAAGGCTCAACTGACAACTAG
>JBHHXL010000244.1:0-7147 GCA_046757065.1 Anaerolineae bacterium | reverse complement strand
GTTGAACCGGTTGTCCGGGCGCGAGGCAGGTAGATTTTGAAGGTAGTGCCGATGTTCTCCTCGCTATAAACCCAGATGTGACCTTCGTTTTGCTTGACGATGCCGAAAACCGTGGATAACCCCAGGCCGGTGCCCCTACCGGTCTCCTTGGTGGTGAAGAACGGCTCGAAGATGTGGGCGTTGTCCATATTCTACCTCGCTCTACTGCCACACGAGCGGTTGGATGATCACCCCCCTTATCTCCTTGCAGATTTGCTCCCACCCCGTTCATCACCGGCATTTTGATGTCCAGCAATACCACGTCAAAGGCAGCTCCCTGGACTTTGTCGATGGCTGACGGCCCATCCTCGGCGACCTCCACGGCGTACCCCTTGCGCCCCAGGATGAGGGCGGTGGTCCGGGCCAGGCCGGGGTTGTCGTCAACAATCAACAAGCTGGCTTTTGGTTCCATCTCTGGCTCACGCTTCTCCCTCCGCAAATTTCGGCAGCCTGACCGTAAAGGTGCTGCCTTGCCTGCCCTCGTTCTCTACCGCAATCGTGCCGCCATTCCTTTCCACCAGCGATTTGGCCAGGGCCAGCCCCAGCCCGATCCCCCTGACTTTGGTGGTGAACAGCGGCTCGAACAGTTTCTCCAGGTTTTCCTGCGAGATGCCGACCCCTGTGTCGGTGACCGAGACAGCCACCCATTCCGGGCAATGACCGGGATCGTCCCCCTCGTCGACTTCAGATTTGAGCATCAGCCGCCCCCCATCTGGCATGGCCTGGATGGCGTTGTGGATGAGGTTGTCGAAGACCTGCGCTAATTGATGGGGGTCGGCCTGGAGGGTGGGCAAGGCCGGGTCCAGTTCGTTGACAACTTCGATGCAGTCCGGCAGGGTAAGGCGAGACAGGGCCTCGTTGAGCACGTTGTTGAGGTTCACCTCCCGCCGGACGGGGGGCCTGGCCCGGGCGAAGTCGAGCAGGCTGGTGATGATCCGCTCGGAGGTACTCACTTCCCTGTCCAGGATTTGCAGGGACTCTGCCACCTCCGGCTCCGGCTTTTCCAGGGCCAGGTTGAGGAAGTAAGCCGCGTTCTTGATGGCCGACAGGGGGTTACGCAGTTCGTGGGCTATGCCGCCGGCCCATTGGCCCAGGACGGCCAGCTTCTCCCGGCGCACCAGTTGCTCCTGGGCCTCGCGCAGTTCCTGGGTGCGTTCCTCGACCATTTCCTCCAGCCGCTCGGAGTGCTCCTTCAACAACTTCTCCGCCTGCTTGCGCCTGGTGATGTCGCGGGCCAGACTTTGGAAGACCTGTTTGCCGCTAATTTCGATGATCCTGCTGCTGATCTCAATCGGCATCTCCGAGCCGTCCTTGCGCCGGTGGGCGTGTTCGAAGACGACGCTGCCGTTTTTCTGAAGTTTCTGGAGGATGGCCCGGTTGCGGGTTGCGGCAGCGGGCGTATCTATGTCCTCCATCGTCAGGTTGAGCAATTCCTCGCGGGTGTACCCCAGGCGCCGGGCCGCATTTTGGTTGGCATCAATGAGGCGGCGTGTGGACGGGTCGATGATGAAGATCGAGTCGTGAGCGTATTCAAATAAGCTGCGGTATTTTTCCTCTGACTCTCGCAGCGCCTGGTCTAATCGAGCCTTCTCGATGGCGTTCTGGCGAAACACTTCCACGGCCCGGGCCATCGCCCCGATTTCGTCCCGGCGGTCGAGGTTGCATACTTCGATGGAGAGGTCGCCCTCGGCCAGCCGGCGCATCAACTCAGTCGTCGAGCGGATGGGGGCGGAGATCAGGCGAGTACTGATCAGCACCGTGGTGACCCCCCCGGCCAGCCCGACGAGCAGAGCGAAGGCTACGAGGGTTGCGCTGACCGCGTTAGCCCGTTGGCGAGATTCAGCCTCAGCCTGAACGATTTTGGTTGCCTGGTAGTCTCGAAATTCGGCCAGCGTCGCCCGGAGTTTGGCAAAGGGAACGGTGGAGGAGAGGACCGGCAGGGCCCCGAGCGCAGGGTCGTCGGAGGCGGCCTGGGCCGCCTGCAGGGCCTGTTCCCCGAAATCGTCCAGCGGCGCTTTCATCTGCTCAAGAATTGAGCGTTCCCGTTCATCCAGCGGCCACCCGGTGGAAACCTGGCCGTACAACGCGTTCAGGTCGTTCAAATTCTGCTCCAGGTGCGTCCGGACCGGCGCAATTGCCTGTTCCGGCAGGTTCATAAAGCGCAGCACCGAGATTTTGAAGACATCGGACTGGATCTGCTCGCTCAAGACGATAAACTCGTCGATCAGCGTCAGGCGTTCCAGGACGATTTCATCCACCTCGCTGAGGGTTGCTCGTTGCCTGTTTAATCCCCAGGTCGCCAGCAGCGACACAGACGCCAGCGCCAGGATCAAAATGATCGGCGCGAGCAAGACTTTGACGCTGATCGAGGTGTCTTGAAGTAATTTCATTCTTTCTCTCTTTCTTTCTTTCTGTGTTTCAGTGGTAACTGTCCCTCACCAACACCCAGGCTGGGAACCATAGGACCTGACCAAGTAAATTCTGATAAATCGTAGGTCACGTTTTTAACGTGACGGTCACGCTGCAAGCGTGACCTACGTCTGTCTACCCGGTATTGACCCCCCCTCCGCCTATCATTATAGCATAGAACGAACCCTCTTAGCGAACTTCCAGGGTATCTTAAACTTGCCGTGATCTGTCCCAATATATTGGGGTAGGGAGCGCTTCACCCCCCTAGATATGGGGTATAGGCACGTAGTTTCCGATAGTATCCCCTTTTAAGATGCTTTTAATCTTGCCTTAATCCCTGCTTCGTACTATCATCAAGCGACGGGGGAGTTATCGCTAGTGCCTCCGTCCCTTCTTTTTTGGCTGATATTCCTGACAGGCGAGTGGACCGTTGTGATCCAGGTTGAAAACCTTACCCGTCGTTACGGCGATTTTACCGCGCTGGACAACATTTCTTTTTACGTCGAAAAGGGCGAAATTTTGGGGTTTTTGGGTCCCAATGGCGCGGGTAAGACGACCACAATGCGCATTTTGACCGCCTATTTGCCTCCCAGCGACGGCCGGGTGCGCGTGGCCGGTTATGATGTCTTTAGCGATAGCCTCGATGTGCGCCGCCGGGTGGGGTATTTGCCGGAAACGGTCCCGGTCTATCCGGAGATGACCGTCGTTGGTTATCTGGATTATGTGGCGGCTCTGCGCAAAGTGCCGCGTCGCAAGGTCAAGGTCGAGGAAGCGCTGGCCAGAGTCGGTTTGCTCGATCAGGCCGAGATGCTCATCGGCAAGCTCAGCAAAGGGATGCGGCAGCGGGTCGGCATCGCCCAGACGCTGGTGCACGACCCGGAGGTGTTAATTCTGGACGAGCCGACGATTGGGCTGGACCCCAAGCAGATCATTCACATTCGCGAGCTGATCCGGAACCTCGGTGGGGAACGCACGGTCATTCTCAGCACGCACATCCTATCTGAGGTGGAGGCTGTGTGCAGCCGGGTGTTGATCATCAACAACGGCCGGCTTGTCGCCGAAGATACGCCTCAGCGCCTGACCCATCGTTTGAAGGTGGGCGAGCAGGTGCGGTTACGGCTCCAATCGCCGGCGGACGATGTTGTCGAGCGCTTGATGGAGGTTGAGGGGGTTATCTCGGTTTCCCCTTCGGGTGAAAATATGTTCGATGTGGAGTGTGGGTTGGGTCAGGATTTGCGCCCGGTCCTGGCTGCGACGGTCGTGCAGCGAGGGTGGGGGCTGCTGGAAATGTGCGCTGTCGATTTGAAGCTGGAAGATGTTTTCTTGCAGTTGACGAGAGAGTGAATGCGTAACATCTACTTCATCGCCAGACGAGAATTAGCCTCGTATTTCGTTTCCCCCATTGCTTATTCCGTGGGCAGCGCATTTCTGTTTATCACCGGGTTTTTGTTTTATATGATCTTGCTTACGGGGCGCGAAGCCTCGTTGCGTTTCCTGCACTCCTGGATGGCTTTTCTGCTGCTCATCTTCGCCCCGGTGTTGACCATGCGCCTGCTGGCCGAGGAGCATCGTTCGGGCACTTTGGAGTTGCTGTTGACCTCGCCGGTGCGAGATGGCGAGGTGGTGGTCGGTAAGTTTCTGGCTGCCTACGGCTTCTTCCTGGCGATGCTGATGCCGACCTTCTATTACCTCTTGCTGCTGATGCGCTTTGGAAATCCTGATGTGCCGGCGGCCCTGGTTGGCTACCTGGCCGTGGGTTTGCTGGGGGCGGCGGTGCTGGCTATCGGGGTTCTGACCTCGGCGCTAACTCAGAACCAGGTGGTAGCGGCTGTGTTGGGCATTGCTCTGTGCCTGGGCATCTGGTTTCTCGACGCGGGGGCCAATGTTGCCCCGGCCAACGTTAGCAACTTCTTGCGCTATGTTTCCTTCCCCTCGCATTATCTTGACCTGTTGCGGGGCGTCATCGATACAACCCATTTCGTCTATTTTCTCAGCCTTACCCTGGGCGCATTGTTCCTGGCGACGCGCGTCCTCGAAGCGAGGCGGTGGCGCTGATGTGGGGCTTTCTGTTGCGGTTAGCGCCTGTTAGCGCCGCGATGGGCGCGGCCTTGCTTCTGCTGGGGGCCGTGCTGTATGGCCTGAATCGGACGATGGCCCTGCCGGTGCAGCTAGCCATTGGCCTGGGCGGCAGCCTGCTGCTGGCCGCCATTACCTTACGGCCCGACGCCGTAAAGCGAACGTTTGCCCGCTATCGCTTTCGTTACACCTCCAGCGCGGTGATTATGACCCTGGCCTTCCTGGGGATTCTGTTGCTGCTGAACCTCCTGGGGCAGCGCCATCATCAACGGCTTGATCTGACGGAGAGCCGGGATTTCAGCCTGTCGCCCCAAACTATCCAGATTCTGCAAAATCTAACAACGCCGGTCAATGTGGTCGGGTTTTATCAAAGCGGCGATCCCAGGGAAAAGATCGTGCGCGATCTGCTGGCCGAGTACCAGGTTCACACCCCCCAACTGTCGGCGGAATTTCACGATCCGGATTTGGAGGGGCGGGTGGTCCGCGAGCATCAGCCGTCGAATTACGGTTCGCTGATCTTTGTCAACGGCTCGCGCCGGTATGAGACCTTCGGCACGGATGAGCAGGCATTGACCAGCGCCCTGGTCCGCGTAACCCGCGAGGGGAACAAGGGCGTTTATTTCATCTCCGGCCACGGCGAGCGCCGCCTGGACGACTATGAGGCGGAGGGGATAGGCTTTCTCAAAGCGGTGCTGGAGCGGGAGGGTTACCGGGTAGACCCGCTGAACCTGGCGGTGTTGGGCCAGGGCATCCCCGAAGACGCCGAGGTTCTGGTGGTGGTTGGCCCTCGCCAGGAATATTTCGAGCGGGAACTTGCCCTGTTGCAGGATTGGGTTGTGGGCGGGGGCAGTTTGTTTTTGATGTACGACCCCGGCGCGCCGACCCCCCTGGCCGGTGAGCTGGCCAGGTGGCAAATCACCGTGGAAGATGACCTGATTGTTGACCCGGCCAATTCCCTGGTTGTCCCCTCCGACCAGGGGGAGATCAATCTAAAGGATGTGTTACTGTTGCAACAGTATCCGTTCCACCCGATTACGCGCGATCTGGCTAATTTTCGCACTTATTTTCCGGGGGCTCGTTCCATCCGGATTGAGCCGGGGGATGAGCTGACCACGCCCAGCGCCCAACCTCTGGTCAGCTCCGGCCTCGATAGCTGGGGGGAAACCGATCCGGGCGGTTTGCTGGAGCTGGACCCGGCCCTCGACGCACCCGGCCCGTTACACGTTGGCGTGGCGGTTGAAAATCATGAAGACCACGGACGCCTGGTGGTCTTTGGCGATTCTGATTTTATATCTAACCGCAGCCTGTCGGAGCCGGTGGCCAATGTGGACCTTTTTGTCAATTGCATCAACTGGCTGGCCGAGGACGACGATTTAATCTCGATCCGGGTTAAGCCCCGCGCCGACAGGAATTTGTATCTGGTGCCTGCCCAGCAGACCTTTGCGCTCTACACCTCGGTGCTATTCCTGCCCCTGCTCGTTGCCGGTGCGGGCGTGGTGGTCTGGTGGCGGCGGCGTTAGCGTCGGCCCCCTGAACTGCTTGTGAATTGTGAGATGCCAGGCGCATCAATTGCTCTTCGTTTGGGTATGCCACAGCGTTTCCTTCATCGGCCCTGAGGTTCAGGGTTTGGTGGACGCGCGAATCCGGGTCCGGGGCTACGGATCGGCGGGCACTTCGCGGTGCGGGCAGGTGAGGCCGCGCACAGAATTGAGGTGAATCGGCAGGCTGTCCAGGAGTTCAATGTTCTCATTGTGGATATGGCCGAAATCGATGACCAGGGTTTCTTCCTCATCATCCCACCCCAGGCCGAGGACGGTCAGCCCGTTGATCGTGTCCAGGAACATTTCCTCATCTTCCACGTGGATGGAATTGCCGCAAGACGGGCATAAGAGAGGCAGCGTGTGTCCGTTTTGAAAGATGAGGGTCACCAGCGGCTCGGTAATGATGTCGGTAATCGGCGAGCTGTTGATGTGGGCCTGCACAAATTCGGCCACGCACACGTATTCGCCCTCGAGGAATAACATCGGCAGATCGTCGTGCGAGCAGAACAGATCGCCTTCCAGGGGCAGTTGCCACGGGGTCAAGAAATCTATCTCTTCATCAAAGGGCTCGATGAATTCAAGATCTTCATCAACCCAAAGTTCGTCCATATCTTCGGCGAAGATTTCCTCAGAATGGGCATCGGCCATACTGGCCCGCAGGACATACAGCAGATTTACCAGGAATTGTTCCGGACCCTCTTCGCGGATCAGGGCGGCGGCAGCGCCAACCCAGGCCTCATCGGACACGACCTGTCCAAACGGCGGCACGCCGGCGTAGATAGGATTACATAACATCCCTTTCGCGCTATCTTCGTCAAGCTCGTCGAGTTGGCGGATGTGTTCAACATTGGGCTTGGGGAGTTCGGGCAAGATGTCATTCAGGTTCATCGCAAACCTCCAATCAAGGGGTTTAAACCTTCGCCGGAAGTTTACACGAGCTTGGGGGAAAATGCAATGTAGACCTGAGTATTTGCCACTCGTCGGCGCGCGGGTTAACTGTAACTGATTTTTAACCTGGACTCAAACCGGATTCAAATTCTGCCCTGCTATGATGCGGGTGTCATCTGATTGGATCCACTGAG
>JBHHXL010000243.1:0-7183 GCA_046757065.1 Anaerolineae bacterium | reverse complement strand
GATAACAATCTTAGCGCCAGGCCGTTTCCAGGGGTTGCCGGCTTGTCAAGCTCAACGTCGAAACCACCGGGCGGTGGTCGGAGCCGGCGTTATCTTCCAGCACCCGCGTGTCCTGAGAGACGAAGTGCTCGCTATGGAAGATGTAGTCGATCCGCACCAGGGGCCGCAGCCAGCGGATGCGGCGGGGCCTGGCCGGGAAGCTAAACCCAAACCCCCAGCCCGACTCGTGAAACGCATCTTGCAAATAGCGGCGGACCAGGCCGTAGTTTTCGGCCTGATCGGTGGTATTGAAATCGCCCACGACGATCAGGGGGCCTTCGATGCCGGCGATCTGGCCCGCCAGACTCTGCACGGCCCGGTGCTGCCGTTCCCAGTCAAAGGGCGTGGGTGTGTGAATGTTAAAAAATGTGACCGGACCCTGCGGCGTGGCCAGCACGGTCGATTGGTAGTTGTAGCTAGGCAACGGAGAGGTTTGCTCGAACGGGTAGCGGCTCAACAGACCCTGGCCCCAAATGTAGCGGCCGGAGCGCAAGGTGTGGTAAGGATAACGCGCCTCCAGGGCCGGCAACAACTGCTCAGCCGAGGCCGTCGTCAGTTCTTGCAGGGCGATCACATCCGGCTCTTCCTCAAGCACCAGCTTGATAATGCCCTCAATGTCGTCGTTGCGCTTGTGGATGTTGAAGGTCATCACCTTCAACGTGCCAGCATCCGCCGGGGTGGATGACTTGAACAGAAACAGAGGCGTCAGGCGAACGCCGATCACAAGCGCCGAGAGCGCCAGGGCCAGGCTCAAGGAACGTTGCCGGGTAAGCAACGTCAAAGCGAGGGCCGGGATCAGGGTCAGCAGAATCCAGGGGGTAAAATAGTTGCTGATCGCCACCGGCCACCAGCGGTCGCCGGGCCACCAGCGGAGAACCTGCCAGGCCAGCAACCAAATTGCCCATAACCAGAGCAAACCTTGCGAAACCCGCCAGGGAAGGATCACCAGCGAGGAAACATAAGAGAAAAAGCGGGACGCAGTTGATACCATAGCGGCTAATTAATCTCCTTCAGGCAAACGTCGATAACGTACAACATCGATTCCACAGAATGTAGCTAAATCAAGGGTAACGACTCAGCCTGGGCAGTGTATCTCCCTTGTGACGAAAGACGAACGACAAATGACAAAATCAAGCCCTTTGATAGGATATTGGTCACGCTTCGCGGTCCACCGTCCTTCGTCGGGTTGAAATGACCTGATCAAGTCATTACCAAACGCTCTCAAATACTATAGCGAGCACTGGGCAAAGCTCCAAAATCGCGATTTCAAATTCGCCAGCCCGAATCGACCCCCGAAGGAAAGGCGCGGACCCACCGTAAGTGGGTAAACTTGACAATTGTCCTGCCCCGATTATGATAAGCCTGCTTATTGAGGAGAATAATCGTTGGGCCAGTTAAGCGAAAAACTTCGACTTGAGCGCGAGGCGCGAGGCTTAACCTTATCAGAGGTCGAGGCCAAAACCCGGATTAAATCTCGATTCCTGGAAGCGATGGAGGCCGGGGACTTCGGGGCATTTCCCTCCGAGGTTGCGGCCCGCGGCCTGATTCGGAATTATGCCACCTATCTGGGGTTGGACCCGGACGAGATCTTAACTTTGTACCATACCAACGGCGCTGACTCGGCCCGGAAACCACGCCTGCAAAACCGGGGCATCCAGTTTGTGGACTTATCCCTGGGACCGCGCTCATTGTTAAGCTGGGACCTGATCATTGGCCTGTTAGTGGTTACGGCGCTGCTAGGCGGCGCAGGGCTGCTGTTTGCCAACCTGTATTTGACCGAGGATGCCCCACCGCCGCCGCCGGAGGCGGTGCGGTCTGAAGAAGCCGCCGGGAACGCCGTCTTTACCCTGCCGACGCCCACGCCGGAGCCGACCTTAACGCCAACACCCACCTTCACCCCGACTCCGGAGTTTTATACCGGGGTGGCGGTGGAAGTGGTTATCAGCGAGCGTTCCTGGGTCCAGATTTTGGTCGACGATGTGAAACAATTTGAAGGCGTCTTGGAAGCCGGTGAGCGGCGCAACTGGTCCGGGGATAAACGCGTTGCCATCCGCGCCGGTAATGCGGGGGGGGTAGAAGTGATTGTCAACGGCCAAAGCCAGGGGGTGATGGGGGAAATCGGCCAGGTCGTTGATCAGGTGTGGGAAAAGGTCGAGTCACCGCCGGAGCCATCCCCTGCTGAGGCCACAGCCACGCCGGCCGATAGCGACGCCACCTTCGGCTTTGTTGAAACCCCTGAGCCTTAATGGGAGTGCCGGCCCCGACAAAGGAGTTTGCCTATGTCATCTCATCGTATCGTGTTCAGCATTCCAACGGTCGAGGAGCAACTCGCCACCCTGGGTCTATCTCCCGCTGAAATTGAGGCGGCGATCCCCTTAATCGAGGCCGAATATGGCCCCATTGAAGATTTGACGCCGGGCAGCTATAGCATCGAGCTGCCCGATGCGGAAGCGCCCACGCCCTTACCCGCCATCGTCAACCAGGATGTCATCACGGCCATCTACGCCGTAGCCCGCGCCTCCGGGCAGGATGGCTGGGCTATGCTCAAGCGGGCCGACCTGACGCACCTCGTGCGCCAGCGACAGGATTTGTACGAAGGCCCTCCTTTCGACCAGTTGACCGGCCTATCCCTTTCCGAGCGGAGCAAACTGGCCGAAGAGTTGGGGCTGGAGAGCCAGGCTGAACGGGTGCCGGCCCCCACCATCACCTGGGCCGGCCCAACCGACAATTACAGTCGCGGGCGGGCGGGCCACTCCATCGATTTTATCGTCATCCACTACACCGCCTCCCGGAGCCTGTCCTCCACCATCGCCTGGTTCAAAAATCCCCAGGCCCGGGTCAGCGCCCACTACAACGTGGGCCGCGATGGGCAAATCTGGCAGATCGTGCGCGATCAGGATACCGCCTGGCACGCCGGGCTGGCCCGCCGCCGGGGGTTGTCCGATGAGCAAAACCGGATGCGGATGCTCCGCGATGACAAGGTCAGAGCCAACCGGCGGGGGATCGGCATCGAGATTGTCAATTGGGGTTTGCTGCGGCGAACCGCCGAGGGCGTTTTCACCTGGCCTGACAATTGGACCACGCCCTTTTTAGGGCAGGTGGTCGAAGCCGGCGGAGAAGTCTGGGAAGCCTACACCGACGACCAGTACGAGGCCGTCATCGCTCTGGTGGCTTACCTCTGCCAGCGCTACAACGTGCCGCTAGTCTACCCCCCCCTGGGGCCGGGCACCTACGAGCCGTCTTACCCGGTCCTGGCCGGCTTCCAGGGCATCCTCGGCCACGAAGCCATCGACGATACCAAGATCGATCCGGGGGCACATTTTGATTGGGATCGCTTAATGCGCGGTTTGCAGGCGATTTTGTGAAATGTAGGGGCAGACCTGCGTGTCTGCCCGGCCCCAGTTACCGAATTTGATCCTCAAATTTCATAAGGATGAATTCTTATGGCGACAATGCTGCAAACGAACCCTCGCGTGGCCGCGGCCAACGAACTGCTGGCCCAGATCGATCCCGAGCTGCTGGAAGCCCTGGAGGGCGAGCGGCGGCGTCAACGCGATCAGATTGAATTGATTGCCTCGGAGAATTATACCAGCGCCGCCGTGCTGGCCGCCCAGGGCTCGGTTTTGACCAACAAATACGCCGAGGGGCTGCCGGGCGCGCGCTACTACGGCGGTTGCGAGTTCGTGGATGTGGCCGAAACGCTGGCCATCGAGCGGGCCAAAAAGCTGTTCGGGGCCGATCACGCCAACGTCCAGCCCCACGCCGGGGCGCAGGCCAACGCCGCCGCCTATATGGCCCTGATCCAGCCGGGCGATACGGTCCTGGCTATGAAGCTCGACCACGGCGGGCATCTGACCCACGGGGCCAAGATCAACTTCTCCGGCAAGCTTTACAACTTCGTCCACTACGGGGTGGACCCCGACACCGAGCGTCTGAACTACGACGCGATTGCTGAACAGGCCCGCCGGCACAAACCCCGTTTGATTTTGGCCGGGGCCAGCGCCTACCCGCGCTTCATCGATTTCCCCCGCCTGCGCCAGATGGCCGACGAAGTGGGGGCCTATCTGATGGTTGATATGGCCCACATCGCCGGGCTGGTGGCCGTCGGCCTGCACCCCAACCCCGTGCCCTATTGCGATGTTGTGACCACCACCACCCACAAAACCTTGCGCGGCGCGCGGGGCGGCCTGATCCTGTGCCGGGCCGAGCACGCCAAAGCGGTCGACAAGGCCGTCTTCCCGGGCCTGCAAGGGGGGCCGTTGCTGCACGCCATCGCCGGCAAAGCCGTCGCCCTGGTCGAGGCCCTGAAGCCGGAGTTCAAGGGTTACCAGCAAGCCATCCTCGATAACGCCCAGGTGCTGGCCCACGAGCTGGTCGAGGGCGGCCTGCGCCTGGTTTCCGGCGGCACCGACAATCATCTGCTGCTGGTCGATTTGCGCAGCGCGGACATCACCGGCCAGGCGGCCGAAGATGCCTTGCACAAAGCGGGCATCACCGTCAACAAGAATATGATCCCCTTCGACCCCCAACCCCCCCGCGTGGCGAGCGGCCTGCGGCTGGGCTCGCCGGCGGTGACGACGCGTGGCTTCCGCGCGGCGGAAATGAAAACGGTGGCCCAGGCCATTTTGCAGGTCATGCGCCATCCCAACGACGAGGCTCTCCTGGCCGAAGTGCGGCAGGTAACGCTCGAACTATGCCGGCGTTTCCCGGTACCGGGGCTGGAGTAGGTTTGGAGATGAGGAGATTGGAGATTGGGGGATTGGGGAGCTGAGTAGCTACCACCAATCCATCAATCTCCTCATTTACTAATCTACCAATCCACTAATTTACCCATTCACCTCCCCTTTCCTCCAAAAATCCCTCGATTTCGCTTGACAACTTAAACCTTTTAGCTTATAATCGGGGCTAACTTAAACCTTTTAGTTGGGCCGGTCAGGAGCGAGAGACAGCCGTGAGCAAAGGGGACGTAACGCTCAAAGACATCGCTCAGGCTGTCGGCAAGTCGGTGGCTGCCGTCTCGCGGGCGCTGCACGATTATCCCGACATTAGCATCGAGACGCGGGCCCACATTAAAAAAGTGGCGCAAGAGATGGGCTACCGGCCCAACATCCTGGCCCAGCGCCTGCAAAAACAACGGACCGATACGCTGGGCTTCATCCTGCCCACGCCGTCGCCGCGCCTGATGGACCCCTATTTCTCCGAGCTGCTGGCTGGCCTGGCCGCCGAGGCGGCCGCCCACGGCTTCGATCTGCTGGTGGCCACTTCCCCGCCCGGCGCTGAGGAGGAACGCGCCTACGAACGGCTGGTCGAAGGCCGGCGGGTGGACGGGCTGGTCCTGGCCCGCGTCCGTCGCGATGACCCGCGCATCGTTTATCTGGCCAACCAGGAGTTCCCTTTCGTTGCCATCGGCAGGGCGGAATACCAGGGCGACGATTTCCCGCACATCTGGCTCGATGTCAGGCCCGGTTTTCAGGCCGTGATCGAGCATTTGCAGCAGCAGGGTTTCGCCAAAATTGGTTTCATCGCTCCGCCGCCCGAGCTGACCTTTGCCGTCGAGGGCCTGGCCGCCTTCCGGGGGGCTATGCGCCGCCTGAACCTGGCCGTCCACGACGATTGGCTCACGAGCAGCGATTTCTCGCAGCGCGGCGGGTATCAGGCCGCTCACCAACTGCTGAGCAAGGCGAAAGCGCCCCAGGCCGTTGTCACCTGTCACGACCTGGTCGGGTTGGGCGTCGTGGCGGCGGCGCAGGACCAGGGGCTGGAGATCGGGCGCGACCTGGCCGTGACCGGCTTCGGCAACATCCCCCTGGCCGAGTATATGCAGCCGCCCTTGACCTCGTTGCACCAGCCAACCTATGCGATGGGGCAACGCGCCTGCCGCATGCTGGCCCGGCTCATCAAGGGGGAACCGCTGGAAAAAACCCGGGTCGTCATCGAGCCGTCGTTGGTCATTCGCCAATCGAGCGGCCTGGAGTTGTGGTTGTAATCACATTTTTTGGTTCCATATCCTATCTTGCCCGAAGGAGGTAAAGCTATGGCAAGCGTCAGTTATGAAAATATGACCAAGCGTTGGGGTGATGTGATAGGGGTCAACAACCTGACCCTCGATGTCCCCGACAAGGAATTTCTGGTGCTGGTTGGCCCGTCCGGTTGCGGAAAATCGACGGCGCTCCGCTGCCTGGCCGGCCTGGAGGAGATCAGCGAGGGCCAGATCAGAATCGGCGACCGGGTGGTCAACGATGTGCCCCCCAAAGATCGCGACATTGCGATGGTCTTCCAGAGCTACGCCCTGTATCCCCATATGTCGGTCTACGATAATATGGCCTTCGGTTTGAAACTGCGTAAGACGCCCAAGGCCGAGATCGACCGCCGGGTGCAGGAGGCGGCCAAGATTCTGGGCATTACCCAGTTGCTCGACCGCAAACCGAAGCAGATGTCCGGCGGGCAGCGCCAGCGCGTGGCTTTGGGCCGGGCCATCGTCCGCGACCCCGACGTCTTCCTCTTCGATGAACCCCTCTCCAACCTGGACGCCAAGCTCCGGGTGCAGACCCGGGCCGAGATCACCCGCCTCCACCAGCGGCTGGGCACAACCTTTATCTACGTCACCCACGATCAGGTTGAGGCGATGACGATGGCCGACCGCATCGCCGTGCTGCGCGAGGGCCTCTTGCAGCAGGTCGATACGCCGCAAAACCTGTACGATCACCCCGGCAACGTCTTCGTAGCCGGCTTCATCGGCAGCCCGGCCATGAACTTCTTCAACGGCAGCATCACCGGCAGCGATGGTGAAATCTACGTCGATTCGGGCACTATCCGGCTGCGCCTGAACGAGCAGATGGCCCAACGGCTGGGGAGCGACGTCGGGCGGGAGGTCGTTTTCGGCGTGCGCCCGGAGGATATCCACCACCCGCAATATATGCCCCCCGGCGTGAACCAATCCTCCGTTGAGACCACCGTCGATGTGACCGAGCTGATGGGCAATGAAATCTTCGTCTACCTGGTTGCCGGCGAAGACCAGAATCTCATCGCCCGCGTCGATCCCCGGGCCCGTCTGCACCCCGGCGACAAGGTGACGATGGCCTTTAACGCCGACAAGCTCCACATCTTCGACCGCCAGACCGAGAAAACGCTGCTCGGCCAGTAA
>JBHHXL010000242.1:0-7332 GCA_046757065.1 Anaerolineae bacterium | reverse complement strand
TTCGTCCCCCCAATTTCGTAGATGAACGGGGCTATCTGCTCAACAGAGAACCCGCCGATCTCATCCGAAAGGCTTAGCGGCGCTGCCTCTTGTGAAACCACCGCCACCCTATCGATGCCGTGCTGTGCCAGGCGCGGCAACAACGCCTCCAGTTCCCGCTCATCTCTGACGTGGATGAAGATTTTACCGGTGATGGAGCTCATCGCCGAGGGCATAAAAGGTTCGTTGGTCAAAATGACATCGGCCGGCAACGCGGCCAGGGCGTCTCGATAAACCGCCTGCTGGCGATGGTTCTCGTGCAGCAGGCGCGCGCCCTGCATTTGCAGGAGGGCGCTCGTCAACAACAGCCCGGCTGCCCCCCATCGCAGAATTGCTTGCCGGGGAGCATCCAGTTTGCGCCCGTAGACCGTGAACCCCTGCCCGGCCAGGTACAACAACAGCGGGTAGGCGGGCAAGAGATAGCGCGCCCCCCATTGCAATCCGCCAAACGTGGGCCAGGCCAGGAGCATCAACCCCAGAAACAGGAACACGGTCAGCAGAACCAGCCGGTAAACATCTCGCTGAGGGCGGTTCTCATCTCCGGGCAAATCCGGGTAGATCAGGCTCAAGGGTAGCAAAGGGAAGGTTGAAACCAGGCCGATGATCGGTTTCTCGCGGACCGTCCAGGCCAGGAAACCGTAGCCCAGGATGACGATGACGAAACCACCCGCCAGCCGGGCGGGGTTTGCCCCCCGCTCCCGGCTCATCGTCAAGACGATGAGCGCGCAGCCCAGCAGGATCAAAAGCGCAGCCAAAAAGGTCGTTGGCGACCGGGGTTCAATGTGCAGGAGCAGGTAACCGGCCTTCAGTACGCCGGATACCTCCGGCGGAGAGACGGGGAAAGCGTCCGGCTGGCCGTAATCCAGCAGGTGCGGCGCGGTTGACATCCCCAGGGGATGGCCGACCCACAGGTATTGCAGCCCCCACACGGGCAAAGCGCCCAGCAGCCCCCCGCCGCCAAGGGCCAGCCAGAGCCGCCACCGGGGCCAACTGACCAGGATCAGGCCGGTCCCCAGGGCAATGGCGAACACGTACAGTTCCGGTCGCTGCCCGACGGCCAGGCCAATGGCCACGCCGCCCAGCGAAAGCGGCAGCCAGGTTCCCTGCCGCAAGCCCCGGGCCAGGCCGTAAACTCCCCACAGGGCCAGGGCCGTTCCCAGGCTGTGGTCCCACAGTTCCAGGCTGTAGAAAAAGAGGGGCGTGGCAAAAATGGTTGCCCAAAAAGCCAGGTAAGGATAGCGCAGTTGGCTTAATTCAAACAGGCGATACACAGCCCAGGCCGTCAGCACGCTGCCCAGCACCGGGAGCACCGGCAACCCTGCCAGGCCCAACCCGGCGTAGAGCGCAGAGACGATAAGGGGGAAGAAAGGAGAGATGGCGAAGAAAATCTGGTTGTCGATCACGGAGTAGGCGTAGTAGTAAGGAACGTGCCTCAGCTCGGGGTCAACAAAGCGGGCCGGGTAATCGATGGCGAAGGTGCGCCAGCCGTGGTTGACCAGCTCTTGAATCTGCAACCAGCGCAGGCCGTTGTCGCTGGCCAGGAAGGTCAGGGGCGACATAACGAACCCGGCCAGCAGGTACAGAATCAAGGCGGTGGTAATGATTAGAACGGCGGTCCTCAAAAAGCGCCTCCACGTTCACCGGTCGCGCCCCGCGTCTGCGGCGCTCGTGTTGCGTGGTGCGTAGCACTTGACACTTGACACCTGACACGTGAAACGCAACACGCAATAATAGCTGTGCGTTTCAAATGAAACACTTCCATATTATATCATCTTATCGACCGGTTTAGAATAGCCGATCAGTTTGGGGATCGTTTTAATGAAAGCGTTCATTTGCTAATTATGAGAGCCTTACGGTAACATAACTATATGACCACTCGCCGAAGCATTTATTGGCCCGATTTACTGGGCCTGCTGCTTTTATCCTTCGCGGTCCGGCTGGCGCTGGCCTGGCCCCAAGATCAGCCGGGCTCGATGGACGCCGCCTATTACTATGTAACGGCGGTCAATCTGGCCGAGGGGCGCGGCTTCGTCGAGGATTTCATCTGGAATTACCTGGATGACCCGGCCGGCCTGCCCCGGCCCAGCCATCTCTATTGGATGCCCGGCGGCACGATCCTGGCCTGGATAGGGCTGGTCGTTGGAGGCGTCTCTTTCCGGGCGGCGCAAGGCGCATATGTGGTCGCTTCAGCCCTGTTGGCCCCGATTGCTTACGGGGTGGCCGTCCGGGGGGTCATGGGACCGGGGGAAGAGGCCCTCGAAAACAAGGCAGCGGGCTCTTCTCGGCGGTACGGTTGGGTAGCCGGCCTGCTGGCGATCTTCAGCGGCTTCTACGCCATCTTTTGGGCCACCACCGATAATTTCACCCCTTTCGCCCTGGCCGGCTCCCTCTGCCTGATCGCCGCCTGGCGGGGTTCGATCTCGCGGCGGCGATGGCCCTGGCCATGGTGGCTGGTGGCCGGCGGGCTGGCCGGCATCGGCCATCTCACCCGCGCCGACGGGCTTCTGCTGCTGATAGCTATCATCATCTGGCGCATACTCGCGGTCCGCCAACTCCTCAATCGCCAATCCCTGATCTCTAAACTTCTGCCCCTGATCCCCCTTCTCCTCGGCTACCTGTTGATCACCGCCCCCTGGTTCTGGCGCAACTACCAGCTCGTCGGCGCGCCCCTGCCGACGGCGGGCGCTCAAACGATGTGGCTGCCCTCTTACAACGCCCTGTTTAGCTACGGGCGAGACCTGTCCCCGGCAGCGTATCTGGCCCAGGGTTGGGGCCCAATCGTGCAGGCCAAGCTCAACGTCGCCGGGACGAATCTGGTTCAGGTCATCGCCAGTATGGGTATGATCTTCCTGGCCCCGCTGGCCGCCATTGGTTGGTGGAGGTGGCGGCGATGTGGCCTCTTTCAACTGGCCGGGCTGTACGGCCTTCTGCTTTACCTGGTGATGACCCTGATCTTCACCTTTCCCGGCCTGCGAGGCGGCCTGTTCCACTCCGGGGCGGCGCTGCTACCCTTCATTTACGCGGCCTCGGTGGCGGGCCTGGATGCGATCATCGATTGGGTGGCCGCCCGCCGCGCCGCCTGGAATCCAAACCTGGCCAAAACCGTTTACAGCGCCGGGTTGGTTGGCCTGGCCCTGGTTGTAACCGGATTTGCCTATTCCCAACGGGTTTTGCTAAACGACCGCTGGAGCCAAACCGACCGGGCCTACCCGGCCGTTGCCCGTTGGGTCGAGCAACAGGGTTCCGGCGAGGTGGTAATGATCGGCAACCCGCCGGCCTATCGCTACCACGGCGGCGGCTTGAGCGTGATCGTGCCCAACGAGCCTGTGGAGGTGACCCTGGCCGTCGCCGACCGGTACGGCGCGCGTTTCCTGGTGCTGGACCGCAACACGCCCCCGCCCTTACGAGAACACTACACTGCCCGGCCCTTCCACCCCCGGCTGGTTCTGAGCGCGACTTTCCGCGACGAACTCGGCCAACCGGTCTACATTTACGAGGTGCGCCGGTGACCCAGGGGCAACGTCTGGGGTTGTGGCTCACCTCCGGCCGGGCCATCCCGGCCTGGCTGGCCCTGGCTGCCCTCATCGCCGGGGTGTACCTGGCCGTCTCCGGCGTTGTTTTTGGATTTAGCGGCTTCCCCCTCGACGATGCCTGGATCCATCAAACCTACGCCCGCAATCTGGGCCAGCGCGGGCAGTTTGCCTTCGTGCCCGGTGTGACCAGCACCGGCTCCACCGCGCCGCTGTGGACGCTGCTGTTAAGCCTGGGGTATTTACTTAACCTGCCTTTCAAAGTGTGGACGCACGGCCTGGGGATCATCGGCCTGGGCCTGAGCGGCTGGACCCTGGCTCGCTTGAGCCGGCGGTTGTTCTTGGCCCATAATTCGACAGGACAGGCTGGTTCCGTTCCACTGCCTGAGAGCGTGTTTGAAAAGAGGAGCCAGCACCCCCAGGTGCGGCACGTTTCGCAGTCGGCACGTAGGCGTGCCTCACTCCTCACCGAAGGCACATTTTCTGCAAAAAACAAGGACCTTGTCCCCACTTTTAGGACTTTTCAAACACTTTCTGAGAACGCCTGGCTCGTGCCGGGTTTGACCGGCCTGTTCCTCGCCCTGGAATGGCATCACGCCTGGGCGGCTGTCTCCGGAATGGAGACGATCCTCTTCGTCT
This sequence comes from Anaerolineae bacterium, assembly GCA_046757065.1. GTDB lineage: Bacteria > Chloroflexota > Anaerolineae > 4572-78 > JBHHXL01 > JBHHXL01. The sequence goes on along the minus strand of JBHHXL010000242.1, from coordinate 3,124 downwards.
GGCTGTCCTTGCTGCTGGCGGAACGCTATCTGGCCTGGCAGGCGGACCTCGAAACATCGGTCCGGCCTGGCTTCATCCTTGGAGTTTTGGGCGGTTTGCTGGCCTTAACCCGGCCCGAAGGTCTGGGGCTGGCCGGCCTCATCGGCCTCGACGCCGGCCTCCGCTGGTGGACCTCGCCGGACCGAAGCGGGTCGCGATTATTCAAGACCTGGGCATCAATTGGCCTGGGTCTTCTTTTGACCGTCTCACCCTATTTCATTCTGAACCTGGTCACCACCGGCTTGCTCTTCCCCAACACCTTTTACGCTAAACAACGGGAATATGCCATTCTGCTTTCCCATTTCACCCTTTTTCGACGCTGGCTGGCGGTCAACGGCGTGACCCTGATCGGCGCTCAAGCCTTGCTGTTGCCCGGCCTGGTCTGGGCCTTGCTGTTGACCATTCGCCGGCGGCGGCGGGACTTGTGGTTCCTGTGGGCCTGGTGGTTTAGCTACCTGCTCCTATACGCTTTGCGGCTGCCGGTCACCTACCAGCACGGGCGCTACGAAATCCCCAGCCTGCCCTGGCTGATCCTGTTTGGCGTGTGGGGGACGGCCTCGTTGCTGCGGCTTCAGGCCGGGGAGTTCCTGCCGCGCCTGTTGAGCCGGGTGTGGGCCTTGACCCTCGCGGCGCTGGCCCTGGCCTTCGTCGCGGTCGGCGCGCAGGCTTATGCCAGGGACGTGCGCATCATCGATACCGAGATGGTGCAGGTGGCCCTCTGGCTGCGGGATAACACCGCCGAGGACACCGTCATCGCCGCCCACGACATTGGGGCTATCGGCTACTTCACCCAACGTCCGATCCTGGACCTGGCCGGGCTGATCACCCCGGAGGTGATCCCGTTCATCCGCGATGAGGCCCAATTGCTCAACTACTCGCGCGGGCAGCAGGCCGAATACCTGGTCACATTTCCAAGCTGGTATCCGCGCCTCGTCAGCGCGCCGGGCGTCATCCAGGTTTATACCACGAACGCGCCCTGGGCTCCGCAAGCGGGCGGCGACAATATGGCCGTTTATCGCTTGGAATAATGGTAGCCCTGGCGCGAGGCATTGAAACGCCCGCTTCTCGTTTGACGCCAGGCTTATCTTCTTCTATCATGCCACCTGCGATCACTGAAAGCCATACCCCACTTTGCCGTTTGTGAGGAATCGATGCTGGAGAAATTAGCTGCCGTAGAAGCACGTTACAAGGAACTATTTCAACTTATGGCTGCCCCCGAGGCGGCCGTCAACCCCGACCTGTTGCGCCAGTACGGCCAGGAGCAGGCCGAACTGGAGGCGCTGGTTCAAACCTACCGCCGTTACCGGACCCTCACCGGGCAATTGGAGGGCGCCCGCGCCCTGCTGAAGGAGGCCGGGGAGGACAAAGAGATGGCCGAGCTGGCCGGAGAGGAGATCGACACGTTGACGCCGGAGGTAGCGGCCCTGGAGGAACAATTGCGCCGGTTGCTCTTGCCCAGGGACCCCAACGACAGCAAGAACGTTATCGTTGAAATTCGGGCGGGGGCCGGCGGTGATGAAGCGGGCCTCTTCGCCGCCGACTTGTACCGGATGTACATGCGATATGCCGAGGGCCGGCGCTGGAAAACAAGCCTGCTCAGCAGCAACGAATCGGGGATTGGCGGCTTCAAAGAGGTTATCTTTCAAGTCGATGGCCAGGGCGCGTATTCCCGCCTGAAATACGAACGCGGCGTCCATCGCGTACAACGAGTGCCGGATACCGAAAGCAGCGGCCGGATTCATACCTCGACCGCAACCGTCGCCGTCCTGCCGGAAGTCGAAGAGGTAGAAGTCGAAATCAACCCCAATGAGGTGCGGGTCGATATTTTCCGCTCCTCCGGGCCGGGCGGGCAGAGCGTTAACACCACCGACTCGGCCATCCGTTTAACCCATTTGCCGACCGGCATCGTCGTCTCCTGCCAGGATGAGAAATCTCAATTGCAAAACAAGACCAAAGCCTTTGCCATTTTGCGGGCCCGGTTGTATGATCTGGAGCAGCAGCGCATTATGGCCGAACAGGGCGCTGCCCGGCGCTCGCAGGTTGGCAGCGGTGACCGTAGCGAAAAAATCCGAACTTATAACTTCCCCCAAAATCGGGTTACAGACCACCGCATCGGCTACACCAGCCACCGCCTGGAGGACATCCTCAACGGCGATTTAGACGATCTAATTGATGCGCTGACCACCGCCAACCAGGCCGAGCAGCTGGCCGAAATGGCCGCAGCCTGATGCCAACTCGCCCCCGGTTAACGAGTACGCCTATTCTTTAAGAATTCCTGTCGATCAAGCGCTGGAGTTATGATCCTGATCATTATACCGTTGTTATGCTTTGCCTTCGTATTTGGCTTGCTCTACCAGGGTGTGTCCGGCAATTTAGGAGGACCGGGGGGTGTGGGGGGTGTCCCCCCAATTCCCCCCGGTGCTTCCCAAAAATTTTGGACGCACCCGCTCTACCAGAGGCACGGCCTGAGTCGGCCCTCTGGGGATTGGCGGCACGCGTTCCTCCTGGCCTCCATCGTCTGGGGCGTTTGGGTGACGTTGATCACCGAGGGTCTCAGCCTTTTCAACGCGCTTCAGTTTCGTTGGGTGCTGGGATTGTGGCTGGTAGCTGCCCTGGGCGCGGGCCTGATTTTTCTCCGCACCTGGCGGCGGCGCGAGGCGACCTGGCCGGCTCTCCCCCGGCTGGATCGGTTTTTGTGGATACTGTCCGGCTGGTCTTTGCTAATTGCCTTCATCTTGCTGGTTATTGCCCTGGTGGCCCCGCCCAACACCTGGGATTCAATGACTTACCATATGGCCCGGGTGATGCATTGGGTTCAGAACCGCTCGGTAGAGTTTTATCCCACCTCGAATGAGCGCCAGCTTTACATGCCGCCCTGGGCGGGCTACGCCATCACCCAATTCCAGATACTGTCCAGCTCCGATCGCTTCGCCAACCTGATTCAATGGTACAGTATGATTGGTAGCCTGGTCGGTGCAACGCTGATTGCCAGGCAAATGGGCGCTAATCTGCGCGGCCAGATTTTTACAATAGTTGCCGGCGTCACCATCCCGATGGGCATTCTGCAAAGCACAAGCACCCAAAC
>JBHHXL010000241.1:0-7346 GCA_046757065.1 Anaerolineae bacterium | reverse complement strand
ATCGCCGGAGAGGTGGCCGGCAGTTTGAGCCTGGGCACGCTTGCGCCGCGTCGCTTCTCGCGGCAGGAGATCGCCCTGGTCCAGAGCGTGGCCGACCAGATGGCCGGGGTGCTGGCCCAGGCCCGGTTGGCCCAGAGGCACCAGCTTTTGAGCACCGCCATCGAGCAGGCCAGCGAGACGGTGCTCATCACCGACGTCAACGACAACATCATTTACGTCAACCCCGCCTTTGAACGCGTCACCGGCTACAGCCCGGCCGAGGTTATAGGGCGAAGCCCGCATTTCCTGGCCAGCGGCAAGCACGATGAGGCCTTTTTCCAGGAAATGCGGGATACAATCAATGCCGGCCAGGTCTGGCGCGGGCGGGTCACCAACAAAAAGAAGGATGGGACCCTGTTCACCGAAGATGTGACCATCAGCCCCATCCGGGGTAAAAACGGCGAGGTTGTAAACTTTGTTGAGGTCAAACGGGACGTGACGCGGGAGTTGGAGCTGGAGGAACAATATCACCAGGCCCAGAAGATGGAATCGATTGGCCTGCTGGCCGGGGGCATCGCCCACGATTTCAACAACCTGCTGACGGCCATCAACGGCTTCGCCAAACTGCTGCAATACGAGCTGCCGCCGAGCGACCCGCGCCAGGAAATGGTGGAAAAGATCCTACAAGCGGGCCAGCGCGCCGCCGATCTGATCCGCCAACTGCTGGCCTTCAGCCGCAAACAGATCATCGCCCCCAGAGTGCTCAACCTCAACACCGTCGTGGCCGAGATGGATAAGATGCTGCGGCGCATCCTGGGCGAAGACATTGTTCTGGAAATCAGGCTGGCGCCGGACCTGTGGCCGCTCATCGCCGACCCAGCCCAAATGGAGCAGGTCATCATCAACCTGGCGGTCAACGCCCACGACGCTATGCCCGACGGCGGCCAGTTGACCATCGAGACGGCCAACGTCGTGCTAAATGAGACGCACGTAGCCAATCACCTGGAACTGCTGCCGGGTGATTACGTCCGGCTGACCGTCAACGACACCGGCCTTGGGATGAGCGAGGAGGTTCTGACACGCATCTTCGAGCCGTTCTTTACCACCAAGGAGGTCGGCAAGGGCACTGGCCTGGGCCTGGCCACGGTCTTTGGCATCGTCAAGCAGAACAGGGGAGACATCCAGGTCTACAGCTGGGAGAGGCAGGGCACCACTTTCAGGATTTATCTACCCCGGGCCGAAGATGCTGCCGCAGCCTCAAACCGGTCCAGGCAGGCCGACCGAATACCCGGCGGTGCGGAAACTGTGCTGCTGGTGGAAGACGACTCCAGTGTGCGCGAGCTGGCCAGCCGCGTCCTGGCCGGGCAGGGCTACACCGTGCTGGAAGCAGCCAACGGCGAGGAGGCGTTGCGCCTGGCCCGGGAGCACAACGGACAAATCCACCTCTTGTTGACCGACGTGGTGATGCCCCACATGGGCGGTAAAGAGCTGGCCGACCGTTTCAGGGTTGCCCGTCCGCAGACCAGGGTTTTGTACGCCTCCGGCCATACGGATGAGGCTATCGCCCGGCGCGGCGTTCTGGAGCCGGAGATGGCCTTTATCCAGAAGCCTTTCTCGCCGACCGCCCTGGCCCGCAAGGTGCGCGAAGTGTTGGACCAATAGCACGCGCCATCCTAAAAGACCCTCGCCCAGACCACCCGACGAAAGACCAACGACCTATCCAAACCGGCTTTCGCAAAAGACCCTGGTGGGCAGGGCACATCCTCGCCGAGCGGTCACCGAGGAAGGGCGGGTTTGCATACCTGCGACTTCTCTTAACATTGCCTTTTTCCTCGAGTTCATATATGATCCGCCGTGGTACATTGCTTTCCCCACCAACCCAATTGAATTGAAACCCAGGTACTATTCGTTGCGTATTACACCCTGAAGCTGAGACCCACAGCGGACTATGACCGTCCCTGCGGGACAGCAACGACAATGAAATTAGGGCGAGTTGTAGGACACGCGGAGCGTGTTAGCTTGTCCCACCGCCGGACAAACGAATATGCTCCGCGTGTCCTACATTTCTATTTTCAGAGGAGCCTTTATCCGCACCGAAGGAGGGATTCAATGCCCAAAAGAAGCCTTTTCTTGATCCCCTTACCGATCTTACTGGCAGTTATGATGGCGGCCTGCGCTCCGGGGCAGACCCCGCAGGAAACGCCGACCCCGCCGCCGGTCGTCAGCCTGGAAAGCGATAGCGTTTCCGCCGAAGCCTTCGTCGTCCCGCCCCAGGAGGCTGACCTGGCCTTTGAAACGGGCGGGCGCGTGGTTGAAGTGCTGGTCGAAGAGGGCGACACGGTGACCGCCGGGCAGGCCCTGGCCCGTCTGGACGACACCAACTTACGGGAAGCGGTCGAGCAGGCCGAAGCCGGGTTGGTCAGCGCCGAGGCCCAACTGGCCAAAGCCCAGGCAACGGCCACCCCCGAGCAAATCGCCCAGAGCGAAGCGGCGGTCAGCCGGGCTGAGGCCGGCGTGGCCCAGGCCGAAGCCGGTCTGGCCCGGGCCGAGGCCAGCCTGGCCCAACTGGTGACCGGGGCCACGGCGGAGGAGATCGCCATTGCCCAGGCCCGGCTGGACACCCTCATCGCCCAACTGAACCAGGCCCTGGCCGGGGCCCGGCCGGAGACCGTGGAGGCGTCCGCCGCCTCGGTCCTGCAAGCCGAGGCCGCCGTCCGGTTGGCCCAGGCCGAATACGACAAGGTGGCCTACGCCGTCGATCCCCTGGAAGGGCAGCCGGCCGCCGTGGCCTTGCAGGACGCGACCCTGAAATACCAGGCGGCCAAAGCTAACCACGCCGCCCTGCTCAACGGCGCGACGCTGGAGGAAATCGCCATCCTCGAAGCCCAGGTCGCCGAGGGGCGGGCCGCGCTGGCCCAGGCCCAGGCCGATCCAACGCCTGAGCAGATCGCCGGGGCCCAGGCCGCCGTACTCGAGGCCGAAGCCGGGCTGGCTCAAGCCCAGGCCGGCCTGGAGGAGGCCGAAGCCGGGCTGGCCCAACTGCTGGCCGGCGCCACGGATGAGGACATCGCCATCGCCGAGGCCGCGGTTTTGCAGGCCGAGGTGGCCCTGGCCAACGCTCGCGCGGCCCTGGAGGATGCGCAAATTACTGCGCCCTTCGCCGGCACGGTCGCTAACCTGGACATCGAGGTCGGTGAATTCGTCTCGCCCGGCGTACCGGTGCTAACGCTGGCCGATGTCTCCCACTGGCAGATTGAGACGGACGACCTGACCGAAATCGACGTCGTGCACGTCCGCGAAGGACAGCCGGTAGCCGTCAGCATCGATGCCCTGCCCGACGATGAATTTCAAGGCAGCGTGGCCCGCATCAAGCCTCGCTCCGAGACCAAGGCCGGCGACGTGACCTACACCGTCGTCATTGCCCTCGATGGCGACGCCGCCGGCGACCCGCGCCTGCGCTGGGGCATGACCACCCTGGTCGATATTTCAACCAGGTAGTGCGGAAGGGATTTGCAATGAAAGAACAACTACTACGGCTGGCGCCGCTGCTGGCCGCGCTGGCCCTGACGATAGCCGGCTGGACCGCCTTCGGCCTGTTCCAGCCCGAAACCGCCGCAGCCGAAGGTGGCGAGCTGGAGACGACCCTGGCCGAGGCTGCCGTAAAGGGCTTCCTGCTGGGCCTGACCCGCGAGACTCTCGATCTGTCCACCACCTTCGATTTCTACCTGACGGACCCGGCCGCTGACGGCGACACCGCCCAGGACCTGAGAGCCGGTCAATTCGACGCCTACCAGATCACCGGCGGCGTCTGGCTGGATGACGACACCTACCAGGTCGCCGCCCTGCTCTCCCCCGGCAATCGCCGCCTGCTGGCCGACGTGATCAAGGTCGGGGGGCGCTGGCGGATCGACGGCCTGGCCTGGGACGGGAACCTGCCGCTGGCCAGCTCCAGGCCGGACGCGGCGCTGCCCCAGGTCGATACATCGGGCGGCGGGAGACTGGTCTTCCAGACGCAAAGCGGCGGCCCCATCTACGTCATCAACGCCGACGGCAGCGGCCTGCGCTACCTGACCGACGGCCTGGACCCGGCCCTGTCCCCGGATGGGAGCCAGGTGGCCTTCACCCGCTGGTCGCCGGATTACCAACTGTACACCATCAACATCGACGGCACGGGCGAGCGGGCCTGGCACAGCGCCCGGCAGATCAAGTCGCCCGCCTGGTCCGCCGACGGCCAGCGGCTGGTTTTCAATTTCCAGCGGGGCGGCGATCTGGTCGGCATCGATAACGCCTGCGTCAATCTGGCCAAGGACCCCTTTTTCAGCCTGCCCGATCGCTCGATCAAGATCGACTTTGACTCCCAGACCCTGACGCTGTGCTACACCGTCCCCCCCGATGCCCATTGGTGGCTGGGGGAGGTGTCCCTGGCCGGCGGCGAGTACCGGGAGCTGGCGGGCGGGCGCTACAGCTACGGCCCAGGCGCGCACCCGACCGACCCCAACCTGCTGGTCTACAGTGGCGGCGCGGGGCTGGCCCTGCTCGATGTCAACAGCGACCGCTCCCAGCCGCTGACCCAGGACCGGGATGACCGCACGCCGGCCATCTCGCCGGACGGGCAACGCCTGGCCGTCAGCTACAAACAAAACGGAGAGCATTGGGAAATCCACACCCTGAACATCGACGGCAGCAACCGCCGCCGTCTCACGGAAACGCCGCTGGCCGCCATCGTCGAGGGCGGTCGTTCCTGGAACAACGCCGCCCCGGCCTGGTCCCCGGACGGAAGCCAGATCGCCTTTTTGACCGACCGCACGGGCCGGTGGGAGGTTTGGGTGATGAACGCCGACGGCTCGAACCAACGCCCGATGTTTCCCAACGGCGCGCTGGACGGCCTGGCCCTGAGCTACAACGGCGTCGACGAGCAGGTGTTGTCCTGGCGGTGAGGCGGTTGTTGATTAGGAGATTGGGAGGTTAGGAGATTGGGAGAAAGGAATCCACGAATGAGCAAAAGAGTAGCTATCCTGACCGGCGGCGGTGATGTGCCCGGCCTGAACGTGTGCCTCAAGAGCCTGGTCTACCGGGTCATTGACGTCGGCTTTGAACCGATTGGCGTGCGTAAAGGCTGGGAGGGACTGATCAACTATGATTACCACGACCCGACGACCTACGGCGAGAACTTCATCGAACTGACCAAGAATATGGTGCGGCCTATCGACCGCACGCCCGGTTCGTTTTTGCACTCCTCTCGCCTGGACCCGCGAGAGACGCCTGGCAAACTGGTGCCCGCCCATCTGCGGCAGGCCGGGTCGAAAAGGCAGGACCTGACCGGCCACATCCAGGAGGTCGTCGAACGCCTCGACTTCCAGGCGCTGATCGTGATCGGCGACGACGATATGTTGCGCCAGGCCGCGCATCTCAGCCAGCAGGGCCTGCCCATCATTGCCATCCCCAAGACGATCCACAACAACATCTACGGCACCGACTACACCATCGGCTTCAGCACCGGCCTGGCCCGGGGCGTGGCCTTCATCCACGAACTGCGCGCCCTGGCCGGCTCGCGGGAGCAGGTCATCGTGGTTGAAACGTTCGGGGTTAACTCCGGGCTGAGTTCCCTGATGGTCGCCTTTCTGTCCGGCGCGGACCGGGCCATCATCCCCGAAGTGCCCTACGATCCGGCCAGATTGGCCCATCTGGTGATGCAGGATAAGCGGCAGACGCCCGGCAACTACGCCGTGGTCACCGTCAGCGACGGCTCACGCATCCAGGCGGACAAAATCCTCAAATACACGCCCCACCTCTCGCCGCGCAGCAAATCGGAGGTGTTGCGGTTGATGACCGAGGAGCAGGCCCACGAGGCCCGCCTCGACGACGAATTCAGCCTGGACGAGGTGGTCGAAACCGGCAGCAGCCTGGCCGGCAGCGGCATGGTCGCCGCCGAGTTGTTGGCCGAACTGACCGGCGAGGAAGTCTTTCTCCAGCCGTTGACCTACCTGCTCCGCACCGGGCCGCCCGACGGCCAGGACCTGCTGGGAGCCACCAACTTTGCCATCCTGGCCGCGCGCCTGTTAGAGGAAGGCAGGTTTGGCCGCATGACGGCCTACCACCAGCGTTATTATCTGACCGACGTTGACCTGAACACGATCACCCAGGGCGTCAACGCCGTGGATGTGGAGACGATGTACGACGCCCGCAGTTACAAGCCCCGCGTAAATTTGATCTGGGCGGCGCAAGAGGAAGGAGGAAGGATGAAGGATGAAGGATGAAATTGGCCTTGATTGAAGGGGCACATAAATACACTTTTCTTCAGCCTTCTGCCCTCTGCCTTCAGCCTTCTGCGTTCATCCTTCATCCTTGCGGAGGTACTTTATGAACACAACGAACGGCAACAACAGCATCATCGAGGTACGAGATATTGTTAAGAGTTTTCCGGTGGGCGACGGCGAAGTGACCATCCTCAAGGGCATTTCGTTTGAGGTCAGAACCGGGGAATTTGTGTCCATCGTCGGGCCATCCGGGAACGGGAAATCAACCCTGCTCAATATGATCACCGGCATCGACCGCCCCAGCGACGGCGAGGTCATCGTCACCGGGCGCGAAGTGCACCGCATGAGCGAGAACAAACTGGCCGCCTGGCGCGGGGAGTACGTGGGCATCATCTTCCAGTTTTTCCAGATGCTGCCTGCCCTCAGCTTGCTGCAAAATATCATCTTGCCGATGGAGTTTGCCCGCAAATACAAGCCCCGGGAACGGCGGGAACGGGCCATGCACCTGTTGGAGATCGTCGGGCTGGCCGACCAGGCCCACAAACTGCCCAGTATGGTCTCCGGCGGGCAGCAGCAGCGAGCGGCCATCGCCCGCGCCCTGGCCAACGACCCGCCGCTGGTAGTCGCCGACGAGCCGACGGGCAATCTCGACTCGCGCAGCGCCTCCGACGTGTTTGACCTCTTCAACGAAATGGTCAGCCAGGGCACCACGATGCTGATGGTCACCCACGACAAGGAGCTGGCCCACCGCGTCCCGCGCGTGGTCGAAATCACCGACGGCAAAATCACGCGGGACGAGTACGTCGGCGGCGCAACCTGGACGGGGTACTAGGATTTTACTGCCTTAACAAGCTGCTTCTAGCCCGATTTATCGGGCGCTGTTTGGTAGCCCTGCGATTTATCGCGGGGCGGCGCGCAGACGCACGTGTTTATCGCGGGGCGGCGCGCAGATAATAAGGCCAACCACAGAATCCGTTAGAACCAGGGATTTTAGGTTTTGGATTTGGGATTTTGAAATGAAAGATCGAAAATCCAAAATCGGAGATTGGAATCGAAATGAGCGTTATCTGGCATAAAGTCTGGTCCGATTTATGGAACAATAAAATCCGC